>JAGHCW010000021.1 GCA_021160245.1 bacterium
AAGGAAACAACCCAGCAAAGCCTTCTCCGCCTACTCCCGACTTATTGGACAGCCTCTTCAGCATGGTGAGGTGAGACCTTTATCCCAGCTCTACTAGTCCTTCTTTCCGTTCTTGCTGGCGATAAAGTCGCCGGCGACCAGGTAGTCGATGGCCGTCTTCTGGAATGTCGTAATCGCGTCGTCTATTGAACAGACAATCGGCTCAATGCGGCGGTTGAACGACGTGTTCATGATCATCGATGAGCCTGTGAGCCTCTTGAACTCGCTGATGCAGCGGTGGTATCTGGGATTCTCGTCCTCGTGGACCGTCTGTATTCTGGCCGTGTTGTCAACGTGCTTCACCGACGGCACTTTATCGCCCATGCCCTCCTTATACTTGAAGTTGAGCGTCATAAATGAGCTGTCTGCAGCGTTCTCAAACCAGTCGCCCGTGTCCTCATATAGCACCGACGGAGCAAGCGGTCGCCAGAGCTCGCGGCTCTTGACCTTATTGACCAGGTCCTTCATCTCCGAATTGCAGGGATTGCCCATGATGGTCCGATAGCCAAGCGCTCTGGGGCCAAACTCCATGCGGCCCTGGAACCAGCCGATGATCTTGTTATCCGCAAGCATCTGGCCGGCCTCCTTGGGAGCGTCGGACGATTTGTAATACGATAGTCCGGCCTTCTTAAGGGCGGTCTCGATCTCATCTTCAGTAAAGCTGGGGCCGTATGCAACCGTCTTGAGCCTCGTCTTCGACTCGTAGCCCAGCATCGCGTAAGCCTCAAGCGCGCCTCCAATAGCTGTGCCCATATCCATCGCGCCGGGCTGCACGAAGATATCATCGACAAAGTCCTGCGAAAGAAGCGCACTATTCATGTTGCAGTTGAGTCCAACGCCGCCGGCAATGCAGAGATTGCGGTAGCCGGTTATCTTGTAAAGGTAGTCGGCCAGCTGCACAGCAGCTCTCTCCAGCTGAGTCTGCACGGTCTTCGCGATGTTCTTGTGCTCCTGGAGAATTGGTTCGTTTGCTTTGTAGCGCCTCGCGAATGGGCCAATCTTCTTAATCTGTTCAAGGTTGACCTTGTAGTGATGGCGTGAGACCTCAAGCATGTTCTCGTACTTGGGATCAAACTCACCGTAAGAGGAAAGCCCCATCAACTTGCCGTCCCCGAAATAACCGAAGCCCAAAAGGAATGTGATCGTCTTGTAAAGCATCCCCATCGACTGGTATTGGCTATACTGGCGAATCGGCTTGGAGATGGTGTTGCCCTCGCCAATGTAAAGCGAGGTTGAGTGGTTCTCCCCGAGGCCATCGACTATGAGTATGTTGGACTTCTCAAAGCCGGACATCCGAAATGCGCTCGCGGCGTGGCAGAGATGATGCTTGATCTCAAACACCCTCTTGAATCGACGCCTCAGCTGCGAAAGGAACCTCTTGCGGTTGTAGAAGTACCCCACAATGTTGCCATAGACCACGTTTGCAGCCGGATCGTCGGAGCCAATACGCTGCTTGATTATGTTGCTTAACGTCATGCGCCTCATGTTGCTGACCACCGCGTCCACGATAGTTTTCACTGCGAGATAGCCGTTCATATCGTACGAAAGAGCAACAGCGTCAATGTCGGAATCTTTCACGCCGAAAGTGTCAAAAAGCCACTGTATAGATAGCTCAGGCTCCTTGCCACCCCAGCAGAGTCCGGGTGTGTGCTTGCTTCTGTTGAGCCTTTCCTCCTCGATCACGCCGAGGACCTCGCCGTCCTTGATCAGCGCTGCCGATATATCGTGATAGAGCTCGTTAATCCCTAAAACGTATGTCATTCTTCAAACCTCATACTCAAACTTATGGAAATCTCACCGTGGACTGGGTCAATAATCAGCAAAACACTAACCGGTGTGGGGAGCTTTGTCAAGAAACCGTTGATAACCTAACGCTCCCGTTGAAATCCCGTAGAGACTCTTATACGATCAGCGTCAGATATTCTAAAAATGTTCCCGAGTAAAGCCGGAGGCCAGATTGAGTTCCAGAACGTTCACAAAAAAAGATGCGGCGAGAGCGCTAAGGGAAGCCCATGGAGGAATCTCCCTGGACGAGGCCAAAGAACTGGTTGAGGCGATTCTCGAGGCCATAGAGGAAGGTCTAGTTCGGGATGGCGAGGTCAAGATAAGGGGATTCGGCTCGTTTGAGGTGAAACTACGCGAGGCGCGGGTCTCTAAGCATCCGAGAACCGGGGCTGATGTCCACATCCCAGAGGCTCAAGTGGTGAGATTCCGTCAGAGCAAGATGCTATTTGCGAAGATGAATAAAGGCCTCTGAGCAGGTCGGAGCGGCGGTCATTGGCAAAACTGTACAACAAGATTGGCGAGGTCAGCGCGAAAGTCGGTGTTGACCCTTCCACTCTCAGATATTGGGAAAAGGAGTTTGATTGCCTTAGGCCGGCCACGAACCGAGCAGGCCAGAGGATTTACTCAAACGACGACATTGAGCTCATAGAGAGGATACGAGAGCTTCTGCACGTGCAGGGCTTTACATTATCCGGCGCAAGGAGGAAGCTCACATCCGAGGCCGGGCGGGGGGCTAAAACTCAAGAGAATGGCTGCTCCGCAAAAGAGGAACGGTTGCTATCTCGGATGAGAAGTGCGCGCAAGCTGGCGAAGGAGATAATACAGATACTAGATACAAGAAACGAGTTGGAGTAAGATTATGGCGACGAGAGTACTTGTAACAGGCGGAGCAGGATTCATCGGCTCCCATATAGTGGATCGCCTACTTGAAGGGGGCTATGAAGTTGCGGTTTACGATAATCTGGATAGGCAGGTTCACGGCCCCGAGCAAAACATACCGGACTACTTGAGCAAAGATATTGAGTTTATCAAGGGCGATGTTCGGGACAGGGACTCGCTTTACAAAGCAATCGTCGGCAGGAATGTCGTGTATCACGAGGCGGCCGCGGTCGGCGTAGGGCAATCGATGTATGAGATCGCTCGATATACCGAGATCAACACGATGGGCGGAGCCATCTTGCTCGATATCCTCGCCAACGAGAAGCATCAGGTTGAGAAGGTGCTTGTCGCCTCGTCAATGTCGATATATGGCGAGGGCAAATATGATTGCCCCCAATGCGGCGCAATCTTCCCAAAGCTCCGACCCGAATCGCAGCTTGCGAATGGCGACTGGGAGATGCAGTGCCCGAAATGTGGCGCAGTTGCGAAGCCGCTGCCGACGGACGAGGACAAACCCCTCTATCCCACGTCGATTTATGCTGTCAACAAGCGTGATCACGAGGAGATGTTTTTGAGCACAGGCGTCGCCTACAAACTGCCGACCGTCGCGCTGCGTTACTTTAACGTCTATGGCCCGAGGCAGGCGCTTTCGAATCCATACACGGGCGTATGTGCCATCTTTGGGAGCAGAATCTTAAACGATCATGCGCCGATAATCTTCGAGGACGGCCTTCAGAGCCGCGACTTCATAAACGTGCGCGATATTGCCGAGGCGAATGTTCTTGCGCTTGAGAGCGACAAGGCCAACTACCAAGTATTCAACGTCGGCTCTGGCAAGGGCATATCGGTGCTTGATATAGCGAACATCCTTATCGACAAAGTCGGCAAAGTCGAGGGCCTGACGCCTCAGATTGTCAACAAGTTCCGGGCCGGCGACATCCGCCATTGCTTTGCGGACATCACGAAGATCAAGACGCTGCTAGGATTTGCGCCAAAGGTCTCCTTCGGCGATGGCATGGCCGAGCTAACGAAATGGGTCAGCGAGCAGACTGCAACTGACGGCGTAGAGAGCGCAATCGAGGAGCTCAAGAGGCGCAATTTGACGTCGTGAAGATGCGTCCGGACGCTTTGGAGTGCGGAGGCTGTGCGTCCTGAAAGCTGTGTATTGTCCGAGTTGGTGAGATTCCAACCCGTTAGCCCAAAGGCATGGGAGCGGTAACCTTTGTCTTGGGAGCGTATCAGTAATGATGGGTTCTAAGCGTAGATAGGAAGGAGTTCGAGGTGTGAGGTTAATCCCCGAAACCACTGTCATCGAAGGCACCGATGCCCTGGCCTCGGCCGCAGGCAACACCGGCTGCAGAAATTGCCTATGCAGTTCGGGCCTTCCGGGGACATTTGCTCACATCGAGTATCCAGGGACAAGCACGGAACAGGAGAGACCCAGAAGCAACCGTCGATTGGTCTCGGCGGGCGCAGCGATGCAAGGGATAACCGAAGCGGTGCTGTGTCAATGGCTTTTGGGAGTCGGACCTTCTCATAGTAGTAATGAAGCCCGCGAAGGCGTCTTACGCCGAGTGGGTGGAGCGAAGGGGAAGGCCGGGCAGGGAACTCGACGGAGGGAAAGATGAGCCAGGCTCAGAAATGGACACCAGTCTGCCCGAAACTTCGTCGAGTGCAGGAATTGGCGAAAGCCAACCCGAAGGAGAGGTTCACGAGCCTCGCGCATCACATCACGCAAGACGCCTTATTGCGGTCGTTCAAGTCCCTTGATGGGAAGGCTGCAGCCGGGGTTGATGGCGTGACGAAGAAGGCGTATGGGGCGAACTTGGAAGAGAACCTGAAGGCGTTGCATGGGCGACTGAAGTCGGGCGAGTATCGAGCGACCCCTGTGCTCAGGGTTTATATCGAGAAACCTGACGGCGGCAAGCGACCGCTGGGGATGCCGACACTGGAAGACAAAATCGTGCAAGGAGCGGTTGTGGAAATCCTCAACTGCATCTACGAGGGCGATTTCATGGGCTTCAGTTACGGCTTTCGACCGGGTCGGAGCGCACATCAGGCGTTGCAAGCGTTACAGACGGTTCTTCAGAAGGGGAAAGTGAACTGGGTGCTGGATATGGACATAAGCAAGTTCTTTGACACGATTGACCACAAAGAACTGATGTCCATAATCGAGCGTCGTGTGAAGGACAGCCGCCTGCTGAGACTGATTGGCAAATGGCTGGCAGTGGGAGCCGTGGAGGAAGATGGCCGCCGCATTCGCGGCAAGCAAGGAACGCCTCAAGACGAAAGGATGAAGGATGAAGGATGAAGGCGGAAAAGACATCTGATCGACATTCATCCTTCATCCTTCCGCCTTCATCCTTCCACGGGTGCGTTTTGGTCGGGGATGGACTGGCGAAGATGGGGGCCCGAAGTCGGAGACGTTCGAGTTTCTGGGCTTCA
>JAGHCW010000142.1 GCA_021160245.1 bacterium
ATAAACGACAAGACGATCGGACAGGAGTTTATCAAGGTCTTCGCAGCAAGACACAAGATCGACGACTCCCTGTTGCCCAAAAAATATATCCAGGGCGTAGGCTACCAAATGCAAGGCGGATACGAGGCGCTGAAGAGTGGCATCGGCTTCAAGGGCCTCGACATGAAGCAGAAAGTGCTCCCGGTCGCGGAGATAAAAATACGCGTCGATAAGAAGCGATAGTCCCCAGGTCGGGCAAGCGCGGAAGCATGGCCCGACTATCAAGAGATTGCTATGATGAAATTCTGGTCCAAGCTCGCAACCTGGAAGAAGGTGCTCATTGTCCTGGCCCTCCTGATAGTCCTTTTGGCGGCTGCTGTGGTCGGTTTGGCTGCGAGGTGGTGGCTGCACCTCGCCTTTGGCACGGGCTCGCAGATATGTATCCCCCAGGGATCTCAGACCATTCTCTTCACAACATTCACCTCGACCCGAGCAATTCGACCGGGAGCTGACGGCGAGCTAGAAGAGGTTTTGGTGAGACTTGATGGAAAAGAAAGCATCTCTGCTCCACTTCTGCCGCAGTGCTGTATCCCAGACTCGGACAAATGGGTCCCACTATTTGATTGGCAGGACGAATACAAGCGGGATAAGCTGACTGGCAAGAAACGAGCTCATCAATGGACCGATCTTCTATTTCTGGACCTTCAAACACTCGAGAGTCGGTTGATTCTCAGCGCAGAGGGCTATATCTTCCCTTTCGGTCCACTAAATTGCCTCGATGGCCGATTTATGAATACGAAGCCGAACTACCAGTCGGGTAATCGCTGGGGCCCGGAGCAGGCTGCCATATTCAATGTAGAAGAGGCCACGTTCAGCACGATTGAGGCGCCGCTGAAGGAGCACCGAGGGCTCATTCTCCTTGGCGAACACGACTACGTTGGCGTTGGCTATAATGCAGAATCCGGGCGCTCCGACGAGGCCTATTCCGAAAGGCTCGGCTACCTCTCACGCAGCGGCGAGAACGTCGTGGACAACGTCTATGACATTGTGGGCGTAACTTTCGACCTCAAACGTGTCTTCTTCGTAAAGCATGAGCCACAGGCAAGCGCGGCGACCATTGCAGCGCTCTGGACATACGCTCCTGACGACGGAACCTCGCAGCGGCTTATGGAATGGACAGGCGAGAAACTGCGCGTCTCAGCCGACTCCAAGCGATTCGGCTTCCTCGAAACCGAGCAGACGGATAAGTCGTATCGTCACGTCATTCTCGGCGCTCACGTATTTGACATGAATGGCAACGCAATCCAACATTTCCGCTTTTCGAAACCGATTAGACCAGCGCGCCGGGCGGCCTTATTCGACTGGAGCCCGGACTGGGGAGTCATCGCGTACTTCGACGAATCAGATGTGGTCGTTCAATCGCTTGATGGCGAGGTTCTGGGCAGATTCAGACTAATCCAATGGTCTCATATAAGAGACTTCTACAGGTCAAGAAAGAGGGATGAGGGGCGCTGAAACTCCATCATTGCCGGAATGGCCATCTACTCGAAGACGTATAGTCCGCCTCGGACCTCCACGTTGGGTGGGTTGTGATCATGTTGCTCGAAGTAATCGTAGCCCTGCTTGAGGTTCTGCCAAAAGGCGAACCACTCTGAGTCCTTGTACTTTTGCATGTTCTCAGGCGTCATTCTGAACGGGAAAATGTGAGTTCTGAAGAAGCGCTGCCCGCCCCTTAGGGCCGCGTCCGCCAAGGCATATATCTCCTCTATTACGGGGTTCGTCATCGCATAGCACCCGATTGAGGCGCAGCTGCCATGAACCATCAGCGCGCTCCCTGTCCAGCCTCGAGCCCTCTCGTAAGCGTTTGGGTATCCCAGATTGAACGCGAGATGGTAATCGCTGGCTGGATTCAGCCGACTAGGCGTAACGAAATAGAAACCCTCGGGCGCCCTGCCATCTCCCTGCCTCGTCTTTGGACCCAAGCCCTTCCACCCGTATGTGCACACTTTGTAGGATTTGAAGAGCTTGAAGCGGCTCCCGTCAGAGACCCACATCTCAAGCACCTTGGGCTCTTTGAAAATCCTGACGAAGATCGGCGCGCCGAGGCGCAACCCCGCTGCCTTGATTTCGGCCTTGAGGGCGGGTTTTACTCTGGCAATCGCTTGTCGAGACCGTCGGCTGCTGGGAATGCGCTCCTGTCCGTCTGCGATCCCGACCAGAGAAATGAAAAGACCACATGCGACAAAAACCGCGGCTCTGCCATTCATAGGCATCTCCTTTGGATACGACGAAGCCATATTATGGCCATTTTCATCGGAATGTCCTACTCACTCAACAATGGTAAGGTCCGCAGCGATGGTTTGTCATCAGAAATCCACCGACCCATGATGAATGAGCCACCGGAGTGCATGGGACGCCTCCATGCCCCGGTCTGACTGTCGTCATGCGACGTCTGCTCACGATCCTAAACGCCGTCGCTTGAGACCACAATCCGTGGGAACCCCCTGCATAAAATCTGGAAACCAATCACAAGCACTACGTGTAGTGAGCCGAGCTCAACCGTCTGTTTGATGCCTCATCGAAAAGACCATTCTCACCCAAGTTTACATCAGCAGCGCTCATGCCTCTATAGATGGCCTTCGTCATCTATTCTAAAGTTTGGCAAGCATATCTACGAAAGTCATAATGAGTATCAAAGAGATCAACGGCTCTATTGGTGGCAAGAACCGTCGCAATGCAGGTGTTTAGTGAATAAAATATCAAGACGTGAGGTCATTGAACGCGTTTCCGAGCGAACTCATCTCTCGGGCTTCAGTCTCTATGGGCTCGATCTGTCGAGTCTTGACCTCTCCGGTCTCGAATTCAAGGGCACGAATCTATTTCGGGTAAACATGCGAGACACAAGCGCCTCAGGCGCGGATTTCATGGATGCCAATTTCCAAAGAGCCAACCTCGCTGGCGCCGACTTTGAGAGAGCGAACCTCGAGCGGGTGAACCTATTCTCAGCCAATGCGCCGGGAGCGAACTTCCGCGAGGCGCTTCTTATGGGCGCGAGACTTGGAAACGCGAATCTCCAGAACTCAACGTTTGGTGGAGCCGACCTTCGTCGAGCGGAACTGAGCCGCTGCAATCTATCCGAATCAGACCTCACCGGCGCCCGTCTCTGCGCTGCGACGCTGGGACGCGCCTCGCTCGTCTCCTGCATTTTTGCAGGTGCAGATTTAGAGCATGCCGTCCTGGTTGAGGCGAACCTCTCGAAGGCCAATTTGTCCGGCGCAAACTTGAACGCAGCAGACCTCCGGCAAGCAAACCTATCGCAGTGTTCTGCCAGTCAAGCCTGCTTCGCTCGCGCAAATTTACGAGGCGCCAATCTCCGATCCGCCGTGCTCTACGAGGCCGACCTCAGACAGGCAAGCGCGGCCGAGGCAAACTTGTCCGGCGCTGTCCTCATCGGGGCAGACCTTTGGAACGCTGACTTCGGGGGCGCCATCTTCAAAAGTGTGGAGCTGGCCTTCGCGCAATTGGGGGGAGCCAACTTATCGGAAGCGGTCTTTCAACAGGCTAACCTGAACGAGGCGACGAATTGGGAGAAGGCGAATTTCGCCGGCGCCATATTCGATGGTTCCACTAAGCTGCCCCCCGGTTTTCGTCAGACCATCAAGGATGCGGTCTTTGTGTAGAGCTCTTTGGGCTAAAGATCTCGATACTGCGCCCTATTCGAACTGCGAATCGCTCACGCCATGGCTTACAAGACTATCGGGATTTGTAGGCCGCAGCTTGCACAGCTTTTCCCCGAAAGCCCCTTGATTCTGACCGAATAGCCCGACCGCAGAATCAGCTCATTGCCGCAATTGGGACAATAGGTTGTGGAATGTACGTTGTCTCGTACATTGCCTAAGTAAACGTAGTTAAGCTTGCTTTTGGCAATCTCTGCGGCTTTGAGCAACGTGGGAATCGGGGTCTCCGGCCTCGTCATCTTGTAGCGGGGAAAATACCGAGAAAAGTGCAGCGGTGTGTCCGGCCCGAGGTTCTGATGGACCCAGTTAACCAGCCTAGATACCTGGTCGTCACTATCGTTCAGGCCGGGTATGACCAGGTTAGTTACCTCGATGTGCGTAGCCTTCCCGGCCTGAGCCGCGAAGTCCAAGACCGGCTCAAGCCTCGCCCCGCAGATGTCGCGGTAAAAATCGTCATCCATCGACTTGATGTCCAAGTTGAGGCCATCAATAAACGGAAGAAGCATCGCGGCAGGCGCCGGGTTGATGAAGCCATTCGTAACTAACGTGGTCTTCAAACCACGCTCTCTTGCGAGCTTGGACGTCTGAAGGACGTACTCGAACCAGACCAGCGGCTCGGTATATGTAAAGCTGATGCCGATGCAGTCATGCTCGCCGCCGGCAATCTCAATCGCGCGCTCTGGCGAAAGGTGTGACGTCGGCACGCGTTCTTGCGAGATCTCCCAGTTCTGGCAGTTCTCGCAGCGGAAATTGCAGGCGTTCGGACCAATCGAGAGCACACTATTGCCCGGATAAAAATGATAGAGAGGCTTTTTCTCCACAGGATCAACGTGAAGCGCAATCGTCTCCGCAAACGTCGTGCTGAAAAGCTTGCCCCCTTTGTTCATCCGGCCCCGACAGAGCCCAACCTTGCCTTCGGGGATCACGCACTCATGCGGGCACAGGACGCAGCGAACATTCTTGCCCTCAGATTGCTCATAGAACATCGCCTCTATCAAACGGGTATTCTTCATCGACCAAGGCCTCCTGATTGGTTTCCCAATTCCTCTCCCGTGCGCTTAAACTCAAGAAGCGATTGCTCGCCTCTTTCAATCATCATCTCGCAGAGCGCGGCGAGATTGTCGGCAAGACCGTCGCCTCGATCAAGCGCCGAAATACAGCGTTGTGCCTTGCCAAAAGAACCCATCGCGGCATCGAGCGTGGCCGAAAGGGCATCCCCCTTAAGCACGAGCTTCCTGATTCGCGACTCCTCCTCCAGCCATGATTCAACGTTGTCCGACGCCAACAGCCGTCGGCTTCTAAACGGCGATTCACGAACCTCGCTATCATCGCCAGATGCCTCAAGCGCCAGAATAACCGGCAACGTGATAACCCCATGCGAGAGGTCCTGGCCACAAGGTTTGCCCATTGGCTCGTCATCGCTTGTGAAATCAAGCAGATCATCGACTATCTGAAAGCCCTGTCCAAAAAGCCGCCCGAACTCAGAGAGAGCGTCCGAATCGGCTCCGTTGTGGCCATGAAGACTCGATCCAATCCTGCAGGACGCGGCAAAAAGCTCGGCCGTCTTGCGATTGATGATGCTCATATATTGATCAACCGTGAGCGAGAGATTGAAGAGGTTCGCCTGCTCGGTCAACTCGCCCTCGGCACACAATTCCACAGCGCCAGCAAGTTGGGCTAACGCCTCAAACTCCTGACTCTCCGCAAGTTTCCTGAGGCATTTGGCGA
Source organism: bacterium (assembly GCA_021160245.1). GTDB lineage: Bacteria > B130-G9 > B130-G9 > B130-G9 > B130-G9 > JAGHCW01. The sequence continues at coordinate 5,445 of JAGHCW010000142.1, forward strand.
ATAGAAAATCGCCTAGCAAGATCGAGCCCTTGTCGCCGAAAAGCCGCGCAACCGTCGGGCGCCGGCGCCTCGCGCATGCGCGGTCGATCACGTCATCGTGCAACAGCGTGGCCAGATGCAGCATCTCAACCGCACACCCGAGCTTTGCGACTCGGCTTGAGTTTGCCTTCTGACCGTTCTTGCTGATTAAGAGCAGTAAGCCTGCTCGAAGCAGCTTGCCCTGGCTCTCAAGCGAGCTTTTAAGCGACTCGTCCGCCGGCAGCTCATCGGCCGACATGACCTCTCGAAGCAGCTGCCGAACATCCGCAAGCTCGCTCGAAACGCCACAGAATATGTCATTGTTCATCACCGCCCGCTCTGCCTCGTTTCTATATCTTGAAGCCCGATCTCAAAATACGACTCATTCGTTTGGGCGTCAATAGCGCTGGTTGTGAATGTGTAGGAGGGAAAACCCTTGAGCAAAGTTCAATTGCGTAATAATCTCTTGATATACTGTTTTTAGTTTATCGGAAAATGGATAAATCACATCTTAGGGGAGAGTCCGATGAATCGTATTATTTCCGTAGCTGCATTCCTCTTGATTATGGTGTCGTGGCCTTGCCTCGCCGGCGAAACCTGGCTCAACTACACATCAGGTTCCTTTGTGTGCGATTTCGCGCTGGAGGGGGACAACTACGTCTGGTGTGTCGGTCAGGGAGGCGCGACACGGGTTGATATAAGAAACGGCGAGAAGATCAACTACACAAGGGCGGACGGCCTTCCGTCGAACTGGCTTTATGAGGTTGTCGTCGATAAGAACGGTCGCAAATGGTTCAGCATGTATGGCGACGCGGTCTGCGTCTTTGATGGGGAGACTTTCAAGACATATACTCCCGAGAACAGCGGGCTGCCGAGGGGATTCACGACGGGGATTATCGGCAGCGCGAGGCGAATGGCGGTTGATACTCGTGGAGGCGTCTGGTTCGGGAGTGACAAGGGCCCCGTCAGCAGATTCGATAGGGGCAAGTGGACTGTATTTGATGCCGCCAATAGCGGGCTTCCCGACGAAGGTTTGGAGCCGGTTGTCAGCGACAGATTCGGGAATGTGTGGTTTGCATCATCCGCCGGCCTGACGAAGTTCGACGGCGAGAATTGGACAACATACGATCCCACGGTAGCCGGCTTGCGCTATTTTTACGTGAGGGATATGGCGGTGGATAGCGACGGCTCCGTCTGGGTTGGGACCCTCTTGAGTGGTTTCTACATCTTCGATGGAGAGAATTGGACGAAGTGCAATCCCCCATCAACCAGCGAACATTACGGCTCTATTAACGTGGTCGCGATCGACGAATCGGGTCGGAAGTGGATGTCGTCCTATTACGGCGGAGTGTCGTCATTTGACGGAGAGAAGTGGGTATCATACACGCCGGAGAATAGCGGCCTTTCGTGGGTATCTTTCGATAGAATACTGATAGACCAAAGGGGCAGGAAGTGGACCTCAGAAGTCTCCGGCGGGGCCCGGATCCTCGACGGAATGAACTGGGAGCGGTTCGTTCCCGGCGCATACGACATGCCGGCGGCGCTGACCGCAATAGCGATGGACCGGGACAATCAGGTCTGGTTCGGTTCCGCTGGCGGAGGCGCAATGTCATTTGATGGTGAGAATTGGACGAATTACAACACTAAAAACAGCGGCCTTGCGAATCGCTTTATTCATTGCATTGCGATAGATGGCAAGGGCCGGAGGTGGTTTGGGACATACAATGGCGTCAGCGTCTTTGACGGCGTGAGCTGGCGCAGCTATGACTCCGAGAACAGCGGACTGGCCGGCCCGATCGTCAAGGCTATCGCCGAGGACCGGAA
>JAGHCW010000047.1 GCA_021160245.1 bacterium
GCATGGCTTTGCCATTCAAGGCCGACGTGGGCATCGACCACTTGGATGATGGCCGCCTTATGCTTCGCCTGACGGAAAAAGACTTGAACCTGTCGTATTCTGCGCGCCTCATGTCAGAGGGGACGCTGAGGCTAATGGGGCTAATCGCCGCCGTTTTTCCCCGAACGCCGGCAACCGTCGTATGCTATGAGGAACCTGAGAATGGGGTTCATCCTGGCAGGATCAGAATCATAGCCGACATCCTCAAAGGCGCTGCTCAGTACTACTCGAAGCAGCTCATAGTGACAACTCATTCACCTGTTTTTGCCAGGCAGTTCAAGGAGGAACAGCTCTTCATTTGCAGAAAAAGAGGGCGTGAGAGCTCGGTTGGGCCATTCGGGCCCATAGGTGAGATATTCAAGGAGCTGAATATAGAAGAGGCCCTGGAAGACCGGATTTCAAGGCGCAGGCATGGCTGAGGAGGTCGTCGTTCTTTACTTCGTTGAGGACCCCGCTCAAGAGAGCTTTATCACCACAGTCATCAGAAGAATAGCCGACGGTGAGGGAATCCCCGCACAACGGGTCTCGTTGAGTGGATGGGCTGTTCAGGATGGCAGCAAGGCCATTGCTGAGTTTAAGCATTTTGTCAAAGAGGCCGGAGATGATCTTTGGGCTAGCGCGGACATTCTCGCAGTCGGATTTGACGCGAATAGGGAAGGTGTGACTGAACGAAGAAAGCAGCTGAGGATGATCACGAAGCCGTTGGATATCGCTCTGCAAGACCGAATTGCATTCGCCGTCCCGGACCCTCACATCGAGAGATGGTATCTCGAAGATCAACACGCCTTTAATTCTGTTTTCGGCCCCGGGTCAGCGCCTGCCAAACCGCCATACAAGAGCGACAAGGACTATTACAAGCAGACCCTTCATGATGCAATCGCAAAGACCGGCCAGAATTCCCTACTTGGCGCCAGCGCTTACGGTGAAGACATCGCATTGGCAGTCAACTTCGATGTTCTCTCCAGGGATCGCGGCTTCAAGCTGTTTCTGAAGGAGCTGAAGGCAGCGTTTAGGCATCTGCAATCAACAATCGACCAATAACCTTCACCCGTGTCTCACCCCAATCTGCGTAATCTGCGGACACTCACCCCTTCCGCAACAACTCCAGCGCCGCCCGCATGTCCTCCGGCAGCGGCGACTCGAACTCAACCCATTCGCCGCTTTCGGGATGCGTGAATCCGAGGCCGGATGCGTGCAGCGCCTGACGCTTCATGCCGAACGTGGGCCGCTTGTCCATCGCGCGACCGCCATATTGCTTGTCTGCGACGACGGGATGGCCGATAGCGGAGAGATGAACTCGCACCTGATGCGTTCTTCCAGTCTTTGGTCGAACAGAGACGACTGTCGCGACTCCAAAGCGCTCAATCGGCTTAATCATCGAGGACGAGGGCCTCCCTCGCCCCGTGCGTGCGGTCATAAGCTGCCTGTTCTGTTGATTGCGCTCGATGGGCAGGTCAATCTTGCGACTTTCGGGCACATCACCCAAGGCTATCGCCATATATTGCTTTTTGACCTCACGATTCTCAAATTGCTTCATCAGGGCAATATGCGCCTCGTCCGTCTTGGCGACGACCATGACGCCGGATGTGTCCTTATCGAGCCTGTGAACGATGCCTCGTCGGAGCGGACCGCCAACCGTTGATATGCTCTCGAATCGCTGCATAAGGCCGTTTACGAGTGTTCCTGAGAGCATGGTTGATGTGCAGTGAACAACCAGCCCCGGCGGCTTGTCAATGACCGCAACCGCATTGTCCTCGTAAATCACGCCGAACTCGATAGGCTCGGCAAGCACTTCCTCATCAGGCGGTGGCGGTATCTGAACCTCGATCTCGACCCCAAGCTCAACTGGCAGGCTTGGCTTGCAAGCTTTGCCGTTGACAAGGACGGCGCCATCGCGGATCAGTCTGCTGATTCGGGAGCGAGATATGCCGGTGAGTTTCTCAGCGAGGAAAACATCAAGCCGCTTGCACTCCTTGTCGGCAATGATGACGCCTTCCGACTCAGGCTCTATACTCGAACATGAACACATCTAATCTGCACCTACCGTTTTACGTCGCAGCAGGCAATAGCCCACTCCGGCAATTGTGAACGCTACTAGGCCGATGAACTGCGAGGTGGAGAGGACCCATGACCCTAAGTTCACAGTCCCTCGCGGATCACCCCTGAAATACTCGGTGAAGAATCTGCCCACGGAGTATAGCATGACATAGAGCAGGAATATCTGGCCATCGAACTTCTTTTTCCTGAAAACGAGCATCAGGACGATGAAGTTGACCAAGTTTGCGAGGGAGTTATAGACCTGTGTCGGGTGGACGGCGACGTGAAGCGGTGTCCCAAACATATTATGCGAGTATTCATTTGTGAAAACGACGCCGAACGCCGAACAGGTTTGGCGGCCATAGCAACAGCCGGCCATGAAGCAGCCACCGATGCGCCCGATCGTGACGCCAAGAGCCATGGAGGGGGCCAGTATATCCACCGTTTTGAGGAATCCCATACGCCTGCGCCACGTGTAGAGCCCAGCAACGAGCGCTCCCACAATCGGCCCTCCCCACCATACCCCGCCAAGCCTGAAGATATGTAGTATCTCTCCCGGGTTATGCCAGTAGTATCCGATTTCAACGATGATGAGAAGCAGTTTTGCGCCGAATATCCCCCCTAAGATTACCCATATACAGAGGTTGAAGACATGCTCCGGGTTGCTCCCCTCCTTTTTGGCGCGCCAATAGGCCAGGGCTATGCCCAGCATGAAGGCCACGCTGAGGGCCAGGCCATAAGTGCCAACCTTAAAGCTGCCTATCGTAAATAGGACTGGATGCATCGAACGCTCCCTTCTGGGCTTCGCTGCTTAATAAACTAAGCTCAACCTATCTGGCGGTGACAGAGACCTTGTTAGACCGCTTGCTCTCATTTGCATAAGATGAATTATCAATCGCAGTTACGCAATAGACATATTCGGTACCCGGGAAAACCGTCCGGTCAACGAACATCGTCTTCATACTCGGCTCCGGCGTAAGTCGTATGAATGACTTCTGACCCGCCTTCTTCCGGTAAATGAAGAAACCGGCATGGTCTGGCGCCTCGTCTGCCGACCAGAGAAGATTCACCACTCCTTTGCCGGCGGTTGCCTCAAGGTCAAACGGCGCTTGTGGTGGGATGCGGTCCTCGGGACGTGCGAGGAGAGTAGCAGAGGTTGCGCTCTCTGCCCATAGCTCGCCATGAGCTGAGATCGTCGTAACCACATACCGGTATTCGACATCGTTCTTAACGTCGAGGTCGATGTATTCGGTTTCCGAAATAGGCTTTTTGTTAATGGGGCTTATGAGCGGCCATCCGTTAACCGGGAGCCTATATATGTTGTAGTAAGGCGGAGCATCAATCGGGTCTCCGGTCACAAGCATGGTCTGCGGCGCCCATTCCACCTTGACAGCCCGATCGCCAGCCACGGATGTCAATTTCTCCGGAGGCGCCGGGCCGAGAACCGGCATCGCTCTGGAGAGTTTCGATGGTGGGCTCTTCCGAAAACCTCGCCCTCGAACCACGACGTAATACTCAACGACCGTGCCGAACCAATCTCGGACATCCTCGATGCCGCTCATATCGTCAACTATTCGTATATTCCTATCCGCCTTGTTTCGACCGGGAACGAGCTCGGACGCCTCCCGTGAGATGATTAGCGAGGACTTGCCCTTCCTCGGACCAAACATCCGCCCCCAAAATGACCGCTTCTCTTGGGTCTTGGCCTTCGGCCAGCGTCGGAAGACATCCACTCTGGTAAAATCGCGAAAAGGCGTCTCGTCCATGTTCTCTTTGGGAAGCGTGAAATAGAGCGTAACAACTCCACCTCGAGCGATCGCCTGCAGGTCCATTACTGGCGCCGGCCCCCTCTTTCTCGGCAGCGTTGGCGGTCCCTTTTTACCGCAGCCAGCGAGAAGCCCCAGGGCAAGGATGGCAATGAGCGCAAAGGCGAGATAGCGAGCGAGGCGATTTGTGCAGTTTGGATTGAGCGCCTTGTTATGTTCCATCTTTCCCAATCCAGTAATCTGGCTTCCTGTGCTGACCTTCATCTTTCTTCCCTGAATATCTCCTCCATAGGGCTTCCTTCCAGATTACCTGCACGATAGGCCTTGAGCCTCTTCTCTGCCTCTTCTGCCCATATCGCATCCAGCGATCTGTCCGGCTCATCAAGACTATTTATGAGCCCTTCGACCAGCAGAAACCTCTCGTCTGGTTTTAATCTTAATGCTTGTTTGAGTATTTCTTTACTGCGCATAAGATTCACCTCCCACTCTTGTGAAACGTAACGCTCGCGTCAGACGCACGGGCAGCGCGTCGCCTGCATCTACTAGCTGGCGAATCCTTTTCCGAATCCATCCCATTTGTCCTTCAGGCCATCGAGATCTTCCTTTTTCGGGTAGAAGCATGGCACCCACTTCAGTCCTTTCTCCTTCGCATATTCGAGGCCTTGTCCGGCGTTGCGGGCCACATCCGCCGAAGAGACAAGAAATGCTTCCAGGCTACCTGTGTTGGGGCTATATCGCACGAAAACATAGTAGTTGTTGGCGCCAACCCAATCGTTGTACTTTTCCCCTATGGGCCAGAAACCGACACGGCTTCGGGAACACTTGACTTGTAGGTTAGCATGCCAGGTCCCAGACTTGTTCGTGACGACGACGTCGACGCCGGCGGTGTTCCGGATTGTCGGCAAGGCGATCAGTCCGCGAAGACTCAATTCAGACACAACGAAGTGAACACCTGCCGCTCCGATGAGAGAGGTATCTCGTGTTGGGTAATCCTGTTCTTTCCCTTTCATCGTTTCTCTCTCCAACAGGAACTAGATCAATCCACTGACATGCCGAATTCCGTTGCTCTGTCCGCCTTCAGAACGCACGAGCCGACAGCTGGCATCACAAAATAAACTCGGACAGATCCCTCTTTTCCGCAAGGTCGCCCACTTTCTCCCTGACGTACTTGGCGTTGACAACGATCTTCTTCGTCTTCAATTCCGGCGCGTTGAAGGAGACCTCGTCAAGCAGTTCATCGACCACAGTATGGAGCCTTCTCGCCCCAATATCCTCATGCTGGATATTGACGGTCTCCGCAATCTCGGAAATCTCATCGACTGCGCCCTTTGTGAATCTCAAGCCGATGCCCTCCGCGGCAAGCAGCGCCCTATACTGCTTTATCAGAGCGTTCTCTGGCTCCGTCAGTATTCTGGCAAACTCATCCTTCCCAAGCGACGATAAATGAACCGTTATCGGGAATCGCCCCTGAAGCTCAGGAATCAGGTCCGAGACCTTGCAGTTGTGAAATGCGCCGGCAGCGATGAAGAGAATGTGGTCCGTTCTGACCATTCCATATTTGGTCAGGACCGTTGTCCCCTCAACAATTGGCAATATGTCGCGCTGAACGCCCTGCCTCGATACGTCCGGCCCCGAGAACGTCTCGTTTCCAACGATCTTATCTATCTCGTCGAGAAACACGATGCCAGTCTCCTCGACACGTTCAATCGCATCCTTGACGACAGAGTCCATGTCAACCAGCCTCTGCAACTCCTGCTGCGTCAGTATCTCGCGGGCCTTGCTCACCTTCTCGCGCCTCAGCTTCTCTTCCGTCGGAAATGGTAACGAGGAGATGATGCTCTTCATATCAATTCCCATCTCCTCAAAGCCGGACGATGAGAGTATGTTCAACCCAACCGCTCCAATGGACTCCCTGACGTCTATATCTATCTCAGTGTCATCAAAATCGCCCCTTGCAAGCCTCGCGCGCATCTTCTCCCGTGTGCGTTCCCACTTCTTGATGAGCTCCGGGTCAATGGCCTGCAGAGTCGGTCGGGCAGCTTCGGTCGATAGTGACCGCCCGCCATTGCCGTCCGGCTCGGGTCCATCGAGGTCAGCGTCGCCGTCATCGAGCTCGCTCTCCAGATCATCGGAGTCGTCAGGCTCATTCGCCCGGTCCGATTCAGTTCTGAAAGGGGGAGGAACGAGAATCGCGAGTATCTTGTCATCCGCCTTGAGCTCCGCCTCTTTGGTCAGCTGCTCTGTTCGCTCCGAGCGGACCTCGTTGACTGCAAGCTCCGTGAGGTCACGTATGATCGACTCGACATCCCGGCCAACGTAGCCCACTTCGGTGAACTTTGAGGCCTCCACCTTTATGAAGGGAGATTGAGCTATGCTAGAAAGTCGCTTGGCAATCTCCGTCTTGCCCACACCGGTCGGACCGACCATAATCGTGTTCTTGGGCATGATCTCATCTCGCAAGCCCTCATCAACGCGCTGCCTTCGCCATCTGTTGCGAAGCGAGATTGCAACCGCGCGCTTGGCGTCATTCTGCCCAATTACAAACTTATCAAGTTCTTTGACTATCTCTTTCGGAGTTAGCTCTTCCATTTGAACCACCGCATCCATTCTGACATCCTCATCTGCGAACCTGCTGCCAGGGGTCGCTACGAGAGGACCTCTGTTATTATATTTTCATTCGTAAATATGCACAATGACGCCGCTATCTTAATAGACTCGAGCGCTATCTCCTCTGCCCCAAGCTTCGTGTGAGCAAGCAGCGCCCTCGCCGCAGAGAGAGCGAACGGCCCGCCGCTGCCAATCGCCAAGACGTCATCGTCCGGCTCAACTACATCGCCGTTCCCAGAAATCAATAGCATGTGTTCAATATCCGCTACAACAATTAGCGCCTCAAGCCGGCGCAGCGCTTTATCCGTCCGCCATTCCTTCGCCAGCTCAACAGCAGCTCTCTTAAGATTGCCCTTGTACTCCTCCAACTTTGCGTCAAAGCGCGCAAGAAGCGCAAAAGCGTCCGCCGTGGCTCCAGCAAAGCCACATAGGACCTTGTCCGAATAGAGCCTTCTTATCTTCCTTGCGTTCTGCTTCATCACGGTATCACCGTGAGTCACCTGGCCATCACCGGCCATTACTATCTTACCGCATCTTTTCACGGCAATAACGGTGGTCCCGCTGAAATGTGAATTATCGTGCAAACCCTAGGGCCTCCTCAGCTCCTTTTCCGTATCGCAATTCTCCGATGCCCCGGGGCTGGCAGATTAATATACACCTCGACTCGGGACATCAATTTGAAAACCTCCTCTATCCTCTCAGGCCATTCTATGACAACAATGGCACTACCACAGAAAACATCAAGTAGCCCTGCTTGTTCCGCCTCGATAGCGCCGCTCACCCTATATAGGTCAAGATGGAGCATGAGGCAACTCCCGCGATGTTGGTGAAGCAGCGTGAAGCTCGGACTTGTAACATCACTCGCATCAATGCCAAGCGCCGATGCTATCCCCTTCGCGAAGACCGTCTTGCCAGCCCCCAACTCGCCATAAAGCAGAACAACGTCGTCCTCGACTAGCTCCGCGCCGAGTCTCTTTCCGAGAGCCATCGTCGCCTCGGCCGACTCGGTCTCAAACTCCCCCCAGATACTGGCCGACTCATCGACCGGTTTCCCATCTAGCCGAGAGATTCTAACGCCAGATACAATCACAAGCCAGCAAGCTCCCTTTTGACAGCCTCGAAGACCCGAGGAGCCGAAATGTTCTCCATGCAAATGTGCCCTACATCACACGTTGAGCGGTAGCAAGGCGCACACCTAGCGTCCGAGACGATCTTCGTCCCTCGACCATAAAGATCAATCTCCGCCTCGCTGGTGGGACCCATGATCACACATACCCGCCTCTTGGCGGCCAGCGCGAGGTGCATCGCCAAAGTGTCCGCCGTAACCACTAGATCGCAGCAGGCTATTATACCGGCGAAATCTTGTAATGAGTGACTGCAACCTCCGTCAATCGCCGCGCCATGGCATTTCGCAAGAATGCGCAGGTTCTTTGCGGTCTCCAACTGACCTCCGAGAATGAGCGGCGTTACGTCTAGCTCGTCCCGCAACATCTTTGCGAGCGCGACAAAACCATCCTCTGTCCACGCCTTGGTCGCAAATATGGCGCCGGCGCCTGTGTTGAGTCCAACAACGGGCTTGCCCTCCGCGACGCCGAGACCTCTTAGATGTGCTTTGGCCCGCGCGATCAGCTCATCCGGCAGCGAGAAGACGTAGTCGAATGACGGATCGTACTCGAGGCCGCATTGCTCAAAGGCTATCTGCTGATACGTCTTGCGGTTCTGCTTGAACTTAAGCTCGTCGTCGAATCCAAGCCGGAAACCGTAGTCGGTAAGGGCGTTAAGCGGTGTCAATACACCCTCCGGCGACCAGCCAAAGCCATATTTCTCGCCGGCGCTTACGAGGCTCGCAAGCGACGAGGCGCGTGGCTCTTTGTCGAGGCAGATGAGGATGTCGGGGCTTTCGGACATCAATCTGATTACGTTTTCAAACGAATAGGGAAGGAGTTCGTCGATTAGCTCCGTGAAGCGGAGAAGTTCTGCGGCCGCTTTGTCGGTGATCCATGTGATATAGCTGGATGGATATCGCGTCTTCAGGGCGGTCAGGATTGGTGTAGTTCTTAGGACGTCCCCGACCGCCGCGAGCTTTATGATGAGAATGCGCTTGCCCTTGGGGGAGAAGTGCCCACAGCCTTCGCAAAGCCGCTTGAACTTGCATGGCTTTTCCCCCACAAAGAATCTGCAGTTCGTGCGAATGCCCTTCTGCATGAGGCTCATTTCTTGCATTACATCCTGCTTAGAGGTTATCCAATGAGTTGTAGTTGCGTTCTGTAGGGGCGGGGCTTATCTTCGCCCATTCTATATTTGGGCAGACGCAAGGCCTGCCCCTACATGTTGTCCGTCCCGCTGCACCATCCCGAGCAAGTCGCCGAGACTAAATCGGCTCCCTTTTTTGCTCGGAGAGCACCAACCCAAAATCCCTAGACCCCACTCGTACGCCCGCCTCAATCACTCCCGTGACCTTGACCCGTTGGCCAACCTCGGGAAGAAGCGTCCGCCTCGTCAGTACCCACATCTCGCCGGTCTCATCTTTCAGAACGTATCCAGCCGTCTCCAAGAAGGGGATTGGGAGCTTCCTGGTTACCTCACCGAAAACTGTTACTTGTTTGTCCCTGTACTTGTCCGGTTCGGCGAGTATGTTGCCGATCTTGACTCGACAGCCCACGATTATGAGAACGCAAGCCAGCACGAGGCATACTGCAAAGGTCTTTTTGATTGAAGCTAGTTTCATAAGCGACTCCTTATTCCAAATTGGCTCATTCTTTATCATCCAGCGACTGCGTCTCTGAGCGAGTCTGCTGTCACGTCAATCGGCAGAAAGGTCTTTTCCTTCGTCCGTCTGTCCACAATTTCGATCCTGCCCTCTTTGAGCCCTCGTTTGCCTAGGACAATCTGCGTCGGCACGCCTATTAGGTCCGCGTCGGCGAATTTCACCCCAGGCCAGACGTTGCGATCGTCCAGAAGGACATCTACTCCGGCCTGCTTGAGCAGATTATAGCATTTCTCACCCAGCTGCACCAATTCGCCCTCGGGGGCCTGCATTGGGAGGATGATGGCCTGATATGGAGCGAGGCTTTTTGGCAGGATGATTCCCCGCTCGTCGTGGCTCTGCTCGATAACTGCTGCAACTGTTCGTTCAATGCCAAGACCGTAACATCCCATGATTACGGGATTCTCTTTGCCAGAAGCATCGCTGAAGGTCGCGCCAAGCTTCTCACTGTATCTCGTGCCCAGCTTGAATATATGCCCGACCTCAATGCCCATCTCTAATTTCAGAGTCTCCGAACATTTTGGGCATAAGTCCCCTTCAACGGCTTTTCGGAGATCGCAGAAGGAATCTGGTGTGAAGTCGCGGCCAACCTCGCATCCAACGTAATGCGCATCCTCCTTATTGGCCCCTACAACCATGCTGGTCTCGCCCTTCAGCGTCAAATCGGCGAGTACAGTAATGCCAGATAGGCCAATTGGGCCTGAGAAGCCGACAGGGCCACCGGTTGCCTCAGCGATCCGCTCAGCCGACGCGAGTTTGAGGCCCCAGTCGTCCACAGAACCCATGAGTTTGCTCATATTAAGCTCGTGATCACCCCGAATAAGGGCTGCCAGAAGCCCACCATCGCCCTTTTCGAGGATCATTGTCTTGATCAATCTGTGGGGCTTGGTCTTCAAGAATCCAGCAACTTGTTCCACTCTGGTCATACCGGGCGTCGATACTATCTTGAGCTCGCACTCAGCACGATTCGGCTCAGTTGCGGGCGCGACGCATACCGTCTCGCCGAGAAGAGCTGAGAAACCGCACTTCGGACATTTCACCAAGTGATCCTCACCGGAGTCGGCCAGAACGATGAACTCATGGCTCGCGCTGCCGCCTATCGCGCCGGTCTCCGCCGTCGCTAGCGGCTCGTAAGCGACACCGACTCGCTCGAATATCCTGCAGTAAGCCTCGAACATCTTCTGATAGCTCTTGTCGAGGCCCGCCTCGTCAGCGTCAAAACTATAAAGGTCCTTCATCGTGAACTCGCGCGTCCGCAAAACGCCGAACCTGGGCCTCGCCTCGTCCCTGAACTTCGTCTGTATCTGATAAAACAGTTTGGGCAGGTCTGCCCACGAACGGATGTCGCTCGCAACTATGGACGTGATAACCTCCTCATGCGTCGGCCCCAGCAGCATCTCGTGTCCGTGGCGGTCGTCGAAGCGGAAAACGTCCTGACCATAAGCCTCGAGCCTCCCAGTTCGCTCCCAAATATCGGTCGGCTGAAGCGCTGGAAGAAGGAACTCCTGACCGCCGGCTCTATTCATCTCCTCGCGGACAATCGCCTTCATCTTCTGAATAACATTGTAGCCATAAGGCAGGTAAGAATAGACCCCGGCCGCTGTCTGCCTTATCATCCCGGCGCGGACCATCAGCTTGTGGCTTATGCTGGTCGCATCTGACGGCGCCTCTTTCAGTGTTGGAATAAACGCCTCGCTAAATCTCATATAACAAGTCCTCTTGACAAAAATCGCTGATTCATAACTAACCGTAAGCAGCAGGAGGCAATCAAGATTAGGTTAATGACTCCTCGCTTTGCGAGATAATAGCCAACATTTGCAGCATCCGGCAAGCTCTTGAGGCGCAGAGCGCGAGCACGGATTAGTGCCAAGCAGTCTTCTGTGGTCTCGCCGTGCCCTAAGGCGCTGATATAGACGGTTGCCAACCGCCCGACTTGGGGGCACTCTGACACTCATAAATGACAGACACATACATCGTCGGATTCTCGAAGCGGCGCTCAGCAGATTTCACAAATTCCGAGCAGAACTTGAAAAGGCGACAGACAAAAAGCTTCGGGAATACGCGGATCGTTACAAAGAGCTTGTGAAGGAATCACGCAAGCAGTTCAGCGGTTTTGGCAGGATACACTGTCCGAAGATTGGTTTTGAAGTTTTGCAGGCGACGAACGACGAGGAATTGGACTCGACCGATTATGTCAAGCAGGCACGTGATATTATTGGCCTCAAAAAACGAGTGGACAAGGATTTGAGGGAGCTCAATGGGAGATTACTGAATGCCCGTAAGGAATTGGCGGCGGGAAGCCCGTGATGATTCGACCTTGTTCAAGGTCAATCAAACGCCCGAGCGAAGGGCGAAGATAGCCGCCAAGTTCGCAAGGGACGGCAAATGGTGGGTTGCCTAAAGGCACGATGTGTCCGGCGTACCCATACCAGGGCGACACTGGAGGAGGCGCGAGAGAATCTGATCGACGCGGTGCGGATGATGCAGGAGCCCGATAAATGGCTCATAAGATAATCCCCGCTTCCGCGTCTCGCCGTTTGCCCGCTTCCCAGAAGTTATGGTATGCTGAGGCGGTTATTGGAATATGGGAGGGTAATAATGGCCATCACAAGAATTAAGCTTGAGCGCTTTACCGCTTTCGAGAAACTCGATCTTGCTTTGTCGCCAGGAATCAATGTCCTCATCGGCGCCAACGGAACCGGCAAGACCCACCTTATGAAGGTTGCCTACAGCGCATGTGACATCAGCAAAACGAAAGCCGGTTTCGCAGAGAAGCTGATTCGCGTGTTCCTGCCTTCTGGGCGTGCAATTGGCCGCTTGGTCAAACGCCAGCAGAAGAGCACAAAGTGTGCTGCGGAGGTTTTCCGGGACGCTCTTAAGCTCAGAATTTCATTCACGAACCATACTACTGTCCCAAAATCCGCAGCGGTTACCGGTGCGAGGGATTGGATGAATAGCGAGGTCGAAAGCGTATATATCCCAGTCAAGGAGATGCTCTCAAATGCCCCCGGATTCATGTCTCAGTATGCCCTGCGTGAAATACACTTTGAGGAGATCTACGCGGACATTCTTGTCCGAGCGTACCGGAAAGCCCTGCGTGGGCCGATCGATGGGGACCGCCAGCAATTGCTTACTAACCTGCAAGAGATCATGGACGGAAAGGTCATAATCAAGGGCGAAGAGTTTTTCTTAAAGAATGGAGGAAATCTTGAGTTCACATTGCTTGCAGAGGGAATACGCAAGCTTGGGCTTTTGTGGCAACTCATTCAAAACGGAACACTTCTTAAGGGCTCTGTCCTTTTCTGGGATGAACCCGAAACCAACCTTAATCCGAAGTTATTTGGACCAATTATCGATATACTGCTCGAATTGCAGCGGCTGGGCATTCAAGTATTTCTTGCCACACATGATTATGTAATTCTGAAGGAACTCGATCTGAGAATACAGAAGCAGGATTCTGTTCTATTCCATTCTTTGTATCGGGACAAGGATTCCGGTCAGATCCAATCACATACAACAGATGAGTATCTGCAGATTCACCCCAATGCTATCCAAGATACATTTCTGGATCTTTTCGATCGTGATGTGAGACGTGACCTGGGGCTTTCGAATAATGGATGAGATGAGCGAGATCACTGAGTCTGGTTTTCGGGTGACCGTGCCGAAGGAAACCAGCTTTCGATTCTGTGATTGCCCAGCATACCAACGACTTTCCGGTCTTTGTCTAAAGGAGATGGATATTGGCTGGTGGGACAAGGGAACTAGCAGACTGCTTCTTATTGAGTTGAAAGGGGAAGAGGTTTGGCGGGAGTTCGATAAATCCAAAGTCGCGGCCCACGAACACATGTTAACTGCGCTCAAAGGGAAACTGACGGACACTCTGCTGATGCTGGTCGCCGTTTGGATTGAGACCGGTGTTGGCAAAGAGCTCTCGAAAAGCCTGCCCGCACTAGTTCGTCAATACCCGGGTGATGGCAAGCTCGGCTTTGTCTTCCTTGTTGACACACCCGCCTCTCGCAGCCCCATGCTGACGGCGGTCAAGGACGACATGAACAAGGAACTTGAGGGGAGGATGCGTCTATTCGGTGTCAGGCGTGTGGCGATTGTTAACCTCGCAGTTGCCCAGGATATAGGCATTCCCGTAGAAAGACAGGCTTAAAATGAATGCAGGAAGTGACGGCAAAGCGCCGAACCCCGCCAAGTCTCTCGGAGCAACGGGCGGGCGAGGTCTCTCCCCGGATGCTTCGGAACCGTCGTTGTTCGTCCATCGGGATGTCGATAGAAGACGTGGCTGCCCTTCTGCCGGATGGCCTGAAAGCCGAGGTCTCTGAGTAGCTTGTCTGCTGTTTTGAAATCGAGAATCGGCAGACGGGTCACACTTCAACCTCGATTTGCTGGATGCCGACGAAGCGAGGTAGGCAATCGGCGGAATCCTCTAACTCGCCGAGGCAGAGCTGCAAGACCTCCTTCATATTGTGATTGAGCTCGTCGAGCGTGGCGGCTTGTGTGTGGGCGCCGGGTATTCCCGGTACCATGCCTACATACAGCCGTGTTTCAGGATCATACTCAATATAGCTGACAAATGATCTCATTTCGATTCTCCAAATTTTGCTGCTCAATGTCCCAAGAGCTTACAGCTCGGAATATACCCGAGCAGACTTCTGATTCGGTCTTCGTGTGCCACCCACCTTATCACTTGCGGCGCAGCCGGATCAACTGACGAGGCGCTTGCCCAGCGCGCGGGCAGAATCGAGAAGCTCTTTCTTTTCGGCGGCTCCCCCGGCTGCCCCCAATCCTGCTCCGACCAGGATCGACTCCGGCTTCTCAAAGCCTAGCATTTTCAGGACGTGGCCCACGGAATCGAAGTATGGCGCAAATCCCTTGACGTCTGGCATTCCCTGCGTGAAGACGAGTCCCACTTTCTTGCCTTTTGGCAGGCTACTCTTGAAGTCTGCACCCAGGTACGCGTACAGACGGTCCAGCACAAGTTTCAGCTGCCCAGTCATGCCGAACATATAGACGGGTGAGGCAAAGACGACGGCGTCGGCCTTCTCGATTTCACCATACAGCGCGGTCATGTCGTCCTTCTGAATGCAGTGTCCATTCTCGTTGCACGCCTCACATCCCTGGCATCCTCGCATCTTCAGGTCGTTTGCTAAGAATATGTCGGTCGTTGCACCCGCCTCAGCTGCGCCTTTCAGTACCTCCTGGGCCAGGATTGTCGAATTGCCGTCCTTTCTCGGACTACCACATATTGCGATGACTCTCATGTTGTCTCTCTTTCGCGTATTCATTCATTGAAAAAAGAAGAACTACTACAACTGTTGCGGAGACTATCGCATCCTCTTGTGATCGTCTATCCGAATGGAAGTTTCAGAAAGGGCGGCTGCCAATTGCCCGGCTTCAGGGCATTCTGACACCCACGAATGACAGACACATACATCGAAGGACGGAACCGTGGCCCAGATAGATGTGCAGGAGATTCTGAACCTGACACCCCAATTGCTCAAGATCCCCCACAGGCGAATCTGGTGCAGTTACGACGAGGAAGCGGATGTTCTGTACTTGATCTTCAAGAAACCAAGTCATGCAGACGATGGCGAGCTCACCGAGGACGATATCATCATTAGATACGAGAACGGTGAAGTCGTGGGTATGACGGTTCTCCACGCTAGTGAGCGAAAGGCGGGATAATTCGCCCATGTTCGGCAGGAAGCGTGGAAGGGGTAAACCTGATGGTTATCAAGAGACGGGTGGATCACGAGGGCCGATATTCTCGGTCATACAAACACAACATTTTCCCAAAAAGAGGGGGGAACAGATGAGCTTTGGCAGCAGACTGGCATTGGTGGTCGTTATCACAATAGCGGCCATACAATCGGGGCGAGCGGCGCGTTTGCAGCCAATGATTACTATGTTGATGGGACGCATGGCGACGACAGCAATGACGGTTACAGCTGGGCGCCGGCATGTTTATCTACTACTGCTCGCCGAATATCTTGGACTGCACGGTCCGCAATAATCATGCGAACTGTATGGGTGGTGGCATATTCTGTTTCTTTGAAAGCGCTCCAATGTTCCGGGGCAAC
Organism: bacterium; assembly: GCA_021160245.1. Taxonomy (GTDB): domain Bacteria; phylum B130-G9; class B130-G9; order B130-G9; family B130-G9; genus JAGHCW01. The sequence goes on from JAGHCW010000047.1 coordinate 15,306, forward strand.
ACAATTGTCACCAACACAGCGGAGTACGGCGGCGGAGTCAACGTGCATTTCAGCAGCAGCCCAACCCTCCAGGACAACATCATCAAGAACAACACAGCCGATCACGGCGGAGGGCTATGCTGCGATTACTTCAGTTCCCCAACAATCCAGGGCAACTCAATAACGGGCAAGTCTGCCTCGTCTGCATCGGGATTCGGTGGCGGATTCTCTGTAATTACAGTAGCTCGCCGGAGATCATCGATAACACGATTGCCGACAATTCTGCGGAGGACGCCGGCGACGGCATAGCTTGCCACGAGTCTTCAGCGACGATGGAAGGCTGCACGCTCTCGGGTAACGCGGCCGGCTTTAGCGATTATTACTCCAGCAGAGGCGGGGGCATTTACTGCCGTAGCAGTTCTCCGAGGTTAACCAACTGCACGATCACTGGCAACTTCGCGGGTCTCCCTGGCGGCGCCATCAAATGCGCCGACACATCCAGCGCTGCGAGAATCTTGAACTCGATTCTGTGGGGAGATATCCCGGACAAGATTCGTGGGAACAAAGTTATAGTCACCTACTCCGACGTTGAGGGCGGCTGGTCGGGAACAGGCAACAAGGTTTTCCGCAGCATCTCGGCAGATGGCTCCGACGTTATCTTGATAACTCCGAGGCTTATCCCCGCCCGAGGCACGCCAGCCTCTGGCGCCTCATACTTCTGGGACATGGATGTTGAGCGAGGCGTCAACTATCATTATTGGCTGGTTGACATCGAGACGAGCGGCAAGTGGACGGCGCATGGGCCGGCATCTGCGCGCCTGCCGCTTGGACAGCCTGAAAAGGCCGTCCTGCACCTGATAGCGGCAGACGTTATGATCGAGTAGGCCAACGGGCTCTCGGTCGCGATGGCCGCGCAAATGAAGTTAAATGGGAAGTGATTGACGGCACGTGCACTTGACAAAAATCTCCATTTAGCTCATTATTCTGTTGTGAAAGAGGAGATGTGGAAGGAGAACTGGAAACGAGGGTAGGGCGCCAGGTTTAACCCGTCGCCTATCGTCCTTTCCTACCGCGGATAGTTCCTGCGCAATTCCCCTCTCTTTTTGCCACTTGGTCGGCAAGTTCGGTTGAGTATTGTCGCGTGGTAATTGACTGCGAGCCGAAAGTGAGGTGAATGACAGATAGAGAGATGCTGATCTACAAGAATCTCATTGATATGCCTTCGGGCAAACACATCCAAAACAGGAGGGAAGCGTTGAGACTTTACCAGAAATTGAGTGTGGCGCTTATTATCGTTGTTGCGATAATGGTAACAGGCGCCATGGCAACGGAGACCATTTCATTTGAGGTGAAGAGTACTGATTATCAAGTTTCAAAGGATTCGCGCGGGGGCGATGTCATCCGAATGGATGGCTTCAAGACCAACGCCGCGCCCGGGGCGCCGTTGCTGCCTCGCAAGGTACTTGACGTGGCGCTACCACCAAGCGTTAACTGGGACAGCGTAGTCGTCAGAGCGCAGGATGCTGTCGAAGTCCCAATAGATGGGCTCTTCAACATCGCGCCAGCTGGCCCCGACGCAACCTGGCCGCTCGATAGTGAGATTCTCGTCGATTGGGCAGACGCTGGCCAGATAGTTGATGGCAAGGACGTTTCGATATATGGAGTGGATGCGAACCATCCGCGGACATGCGCCTCGAATAACACTTTCTCGCAGATGCGGAAGTGGAAGTTTGTGCGTGTGGAGTTCACACCATTTGCCATCAATCCCGTAACCGGACAGCTCACGTTGACCGAGAGCGCTCGAATTGCTATCCAGTTCGAGACTGACGGTGAGCCGGAGCCGCCGGCTCTCCTTCGCGACACGGTGATGGACGATAAAGCCAAGAGGCGGTTCATCAACTTCGATGAGGCGGCAAGCTGGTACCAGTTAGCTGACACGAGCGCCAAGAAGAACGGCAAGGACCCGGTCTATGATTATGTGATTATCACGACGAACGCTATTGAGGCGGGCAGCGCGAAGTTGTCCGATTTTGTGACGCACAAGACCGCGCTCGGTTTCTCCGTTCTTGTGATAACAGAGGACGAGTTCGGGAGCATGACCGGTCAGACTCCTAATGGGATTTCGGAGAAGATTCGGCAGTGGTTGATTGAGAATTACGCTAGTTGCGAGATCAAGTTCGTCTTATTCATCGGTGATCCCGATCCAGACGCGGGCGGCGTGCCGATGAAGATGTGTTGGCCGAGGCGCAACTACAGTTCCTACAAAGAGGCGCCGACGGATTATTTCTACGCCGATCTTACGGGAGACTGGGATCTGGATGGAGACACGTATTTCGGCGAGTATTCTCACGATCAAGGCACTGGCGGCATCGATCTAACGGCCGAGGTCTATGTTGGCCGCATACCCGTCTATGACGAGGACTATGGCCAGCTTGACGACATCCTTCAGAAGACAATGGATTACCAGGCTGCATCCGGCGACCTATCCTGGCGCAAGAAGATTCTTCTACCAGAGAGCTTTTCGGACTCTTCAACGGATGGGGCCTACCTCGGTGAGTGCATCATGGACGACTTCGGCACCTCTTATGGTCTTTCGCCATACAAGCTCTATCAGCAGGGCGCCTGCACCGATGACTCGTCTTTTTCGAGCGACGAGGAGCTCGTTAGCAATGCGACATGGAACCACTGGAAGGCCCCGAACCCGTACGGCCTCGTAACCTGGTGGGCGCATGGCAACACGACGATCGCCGCAATCGGATATAGCCCCAACAACTGCGGGACGCTGCTTGCGACATCCAATTGCCCCACGCTGGACGACACTAAGCCGGCGATTGTCTATCAGTGCAGCTGCCTCAACGCATATCCTGAATCCACAAGCAACCTCTCATACGCGCTGCTTAAGTCCGGGGCAATTTCTGCCGTAGGCGCCTCGCGGGTGTCTTGGTATTCACCCGGTTGGACAGCTCCCACGGGCAGCCTACTCAACAACGAGCTCGGCTATGAGATGGACAGGAATATGGCCGTCCATGCAGATACCGTCGGCGAGGCGCTGGCGACAGGAAAGGCCTATCTGACTGTCGGCAGCCCCGGAAGGCTAATGAATGCCTTCGTAATGAATATGTATGGCGATCCACAGGTTCATTACAACGACAAGCAGCAGGGAACTGACTACTGCGTTGACGGCAATTCAGGTAGCGACACCAACGGCGGCTCAAGTTGGACAGACGCCTTCAAGACTATCCAGCACGCTATAGATGAGTGCGGCACGGGCGCCGCAGGATCTCCGGACACCGTGCATGTTGCGGCCTATACATATTACGAGAATATCGAGCTCGATGATCACATCAGGCTTTGGGGCGGCTATCCTGCCGGTGGAGGCGCTCGCAATCCCGCGCTCAATGAGACGATCATCGACGGCTCAAACAGCGGGATTGTAGTCCACATTTTTGCAGATGAAGGCGTGACCGTTGATGGTTTCACAATTCAGAATGGTTATAGCGCGGATGGCGCTGGACTCCAAATATTTGAATGTGATCCCATGATCTCGAATAACAGGATTCTGAGCAACCATGCTTGGGACCCAAGCAACGGACGTGGTGGCGGCATCTACTGCGGCTATGCCTCGCCAACGCTTCAGAACAACATCATCATGAACAATGTCGCTGAGACGCGCGGAGGTGGGATATATTCGTACCGCAGTTGGCCGACGATCATAAATTGCCTGGTCGCCCATAATGACGCCGATGTGGAATGTGGTGGGATATACATGAGGGCGATAGACGCTCAGTATGAGTGCGCACCCGAGATCATTAACTGCACCATAGCCGACAATAACGCGCCAGAGGGAACCAGCGGAGCCGGCGTCTATGCCTTCGGCTCTCATTGCAACCCAGTCCTACTCAACTCGATCGTGTGGCACAATGGCCATATCGATAGTAGTTCATGGGACGACGTTTACGGTGTTGCTGACAGCGATGCTTCGTATTGCGACATAAGCACAGGTAGTTGGACCGGCGCCGGGATGCTCAATACCGATCCAATCTTTGTGCCTATAAATGAGACACCATTTCAGTACTACCTTGTTCATACAGGCCCTCAAGCAGTGGATTCTCCTTGTCTGGACGCTGGAGAGGGAACCGTGACACAGTATGGCATGCATGGGACCACAACCTGCACGGATGGCAGTGCGGACGGCGATGACGATGCGAGCGGCCAAACAGGCCCGATTGACATGGGCTACCACTATCCCCAAGGCTACGACGGAAATGAAGACACCTACATCGACTTGGTGTCGTTCGAGGCGCGGCCGGGTAATGCGTCGCTTATTCTGACTTGGGAGACGGGCGCCGAGATAAGAAACGCCGGCTTCGTTCTTTTCAGGACAATTGCAGGCGAAAGCGACTATATCCAGTTGAGTGGCCTGATTGGCGCAGAAGGCACACCAGCCTCCGGCGCCTCGTACTTGTTCATCGACAACGACGCTGAGGCGGGAATCAGCTACGATTACTGGCTCGTTGACGTCGAGACGACTGGCAAGTGGACAGCCCACGGCCCAGCATCGGCGAGGCTGCCAATGGGCCTCAAATTGTTTGAACTGCCAACTGTCAACTACCAACTGCCAACTACCCGATAAGAAGGAGATAGTAATGAAGACGAATAGAGTCTATGAGGCGCCAGTAGTAATAACGCTTGACAGCGAGGCGATACTTGCGACGTTGGGTCCGAGCTTGTCGTGCACGGGCTTTGGCGGCTCAGCAAGCGGCTGCTAAGTAATCGACAGAATCTATGGCGCCTTGGGGCGCGATGCTAGAGGGGCGGAGTATTCCCGCCTCCTTTCGAGCAGATGATTTATGCGACTTAGGGGCGGGGACGCGAGTCCCTGCCTCGAGGTCGTAATTGCATTTATTGGCTTGGCTCAAGGAGGCTGTCCAATAAGTCGGCGGCGGTCATTGCGTTGGCGAGTGTAGCAAATGGAGGCACAGAAAGAGACGCACGCGAGAGTGAATTGGGCTCAGTTTTAGATAGAACAGAACGTCTAAAGCGTATCAGGGGAGACAATGTGTATTCGCAAAGCCATAATCACGATGCTCGCAATTATGGTAACGGGCGTCTCTGCCGGTGACTACTACGTTGCGACTGATGGCAGCGACACCACGGGCGACGGATCGTCGGGAAATCCCTGGCAGACCATTTCCTACGCTTTGTCGCATGTTAGCGGCAGTTCCCGATCCACATAGCGGCGGGCACGTATGCGGCCTCAACTAACGGGGAGTCCTATCCCCTCAATATGGAGAGCTACGTCTCGCTCTCGGGCGAGGACGAGGCGAATACAATCCTCGATGCCAAGTACGCGGCGGACCACGTCATCTACTGCCTCAGCGACAACAACTTGACAATCGAAGACCTCACGATTCAAGGCGGACATGCGAACAGCGGCTCAGCCCCGAATAACTCGGGCGGCGGCATCTTCTGCGACGACAGTTCTCCGACGCTGAGCAACTGTACGATCAGCGGCAACACAGCGGATTACTACCTGGCGGCATCTACTGTGGAGGAGGCTGCCATCCAACTATTCTGAACTCGATCCTCTGGGGTGATGACCCGGACGAGATTGCGGGATACACAACCGACGTGACGGTGACATAGTCCGACGTTGAGGGGGGCTGGTCGGGAACCGGCAACATCAATGAGGATCCGCTATTTGTCTCTGGTCCGTATGGGGATTATTATCTCTCGCATGCGGACTTCGACGCTGCGGATTCCCCTTGCATTGACCGCGGTGACGGAGCGGCGGGCGATTACGGCCTTGAGGACAGGACAACGTGCAGGGATGGTCGTGAGGATGGAGATGACGACAGCAACGGGAGCACGGGCGCAATTGATATGGGCTTTCATTACCCAGGCTTTACCGACTGTTACGTTGACTTGACGAATGGGAACGACAGCAATAGCGGGTTTGATTGGGACAACGCCTTCGCCACGATAGGAAAGGTCATTGCCGTATCTCGGGGCAGCGCCATACACATAGCCGCCGGAACGTATGCCGAGAATATCGAGCTGGACAATAATCTGACACTGTTGGGCGGCTATCCGGCTGGTGGCGGCGATCGCGCCCCGAGCGCGAATAAGACCATCATCGACGGCGGCGCTGTTGACACTGTCGTCATGATCATGGGAAAGACCGATGTGATGATCGACGGCTTCACGATTCGGAATGGGATCGCGACCTACGGAGGCGGCGTCTATGGCGAGGCCAGCTCCGCAGAGTTAAGCAATTGCATAGTCACGGACCATACTGCCGAGGTTGGTGGGGGCATGTTCTTCTACGACGGGAGCTCAGTTCACCTCCTGAATTGCCTGATTGCTCATAATAGTGCCAATTATGGCGCATCAGCTCTCTGCTATTGGGATTGCGCCTTGGATATGGTCAGCTGCAGGGTCGCGGATAACACCGCTGACTGGGTGGGAGGCATCTGCTGCGACGGGGCGTCTGAGCTGGCTCCGCTTAACTCGATACTGTTTGGTAACTCGGGCCACCAGGTTTACGGATTTGCAATGAACAACACATTCGACATCACGTATTCCTGCGTCGAGGGGGCTATTCGGGGACTGGGAACATCGATAATGATCCGGGATTTGTGCCGACGTCCGACCCGCCATTCGACTATTATCTCGCACACACTGGCGCACAGGCCGGGGATTCCCCGTGCCTCGACGCCGGCTACGGCGATGTTGCGGACTAGGGCCTCGAAGGGAGAACGACTTGTACTGACGGGCGCGAAGACGGGCGCCGAGATAGACTGCGCGGGCTTCGCGCTCTTCCGAGAGGTCGCCGGCACGCGGGACTATCAGCTCAGCGATCTAATCCCAGCCCAGGGCACATCATCCGACGACGCCTCGTACAGCCTCGTGGACTGGGACGTTGAGAGAGGCGTGACATATAACTACTGGCTCGTAGATGTCGAGACGAGCGGCGAGTTGGCGGCAGAGCTGGCGACCGTGCTTCCCAAAAGCGACAAGCGGCTTGTGGTTTACTCGCTCAATGAGCGATTCGAGATCGACTCGACAAGCGTAGGCTATCTGGGGATTCACCCCTTCTTTGTTTTCTTGACTGGCAGGGACCTTACAATGGCGCTATTTCGGGATTTCTTTTTGGATGGAGAGTGGCTCATCGAACCTGATTGGGAACATATTTACGTAGTTGAACGAGGATGTGACGCATTTCATCTCCGAAGCGACATCAAGCTCGCGCTTATTGAGAAGATGGCCGGCTACAGGGCGGAGGCGCCGACGGAGCTTCACTTCTCCCCTTCCACTACGCCTCAGTCAGGAGGCGGGCGTCTGGCCGCCTGTGGAGTGGGCCCCGATGGCATCTGTATTGAGTTGAGGGAACTGATGCTCGATCCCATCCTATATGACCGCGTGCGGGTAAGGTTCCGTCAGCCTCTTGACCGTCCAGGAAGCTCGATCGTCCTCATGTGGTTTGGGTCAAATGCGGAGGACACTCCATTGGGAAGCCAGCAAATCAGTCTTTCTGGTGAGCAATTGGTCTTCAATCTTCGCGTCGAGCCGGAGTGGTTGACCGCCAGCAGCATCAGAACATTGCGGTTGTATCTCGGAAGCGTTAGCCAAAGCGAGGCTCTTCAGCTCATCAGCATTGACCGCGAGCCATTCGTTCTTTCAGCCTCCAGTGCCAAGCCTTTGCTGCCCCTGGCGATTGACGCCAGTAGCCTCCGCCGGCGCGGCGCGTTGAAGACCGCCGATTAGATTGAATTATGCCAATCCGTAGAATGCAGTCCCGACGGTCGAACGTCAGTGACGACTTGCCCGAGCCCGACAGGCCCGTGATGACCACGAGCTTGTCTCTGGGAATCGAGACGTCGATGTTCTTGAGATTGTGCTCCCGTGCGCCTTTTAAGAATATGTTGTCGTGCTCCATTGGTCTTCCTAATTTGAGAATCAGTCGAGATAACGGTTAAGGAAGGTATCGCGCAGAGGTAGAAATGTCAGCTCTGTCGCTTGAAACACGTGACGATGTGATCGTTCACAAGTCCCACAGACTGCATGTAGGCGTAAGCGATTGTGGGCCCAAAGAATGTGAATCCAGCCTTCCGAAGCAGGTCACTCAAGGCTTGGGACTCGTCGGTCGATGCGGGAACATCCTCCCAACGTGTCCAGTCGCCGGTTCTTATCTTGCCGCCGAGGTTCTGAAAGACGTATGCGGCAAAAGAGCCGTGAATCCGCCTAATCTCCAAGACTCTTCTGGCGTTGTTTATTGCCGAGCGCACCTTTCGCCGATTTCTGATGCCCCTCGGGTCTTCAATTATGTCATCCGCACGAGCCTCGTCGAAGCCCGCAACGAGCTCCGGGTCAAAGTCCGCGAATGCTGCCCTTAAAAAATCTCGCTTTTTCAGAACGATCTCCCAACTGAGGCCCGCCTGGAAGCCGCTGAGGCACAGCTGCTCACAATGTGTTCTCTCGTCCA
>JAGHCW010000176.1 GCA_021160245.1 bacterium
AGATCAAGCACGGGGAGGGAGCAATTCAGAGCTTTTACGTTGGAGTGCTCCCTTTTGATAGAATCATATTCGCTGAGCACGGCGTCACAAGATGAATCCAAGCTGCGTCGAGGTCTATCACAGCTCTGAAAAAGGCATGGCTGTTACCTCTGGCGCCAGGGGGAGGCGGATATTCCCCGGGTGGACGACATAGCCGGGGCCAACGCACTTGCTGAGCTCGGTGCGGAATGCCACAATCCCGGCTGCCATCGAGGGTCTTGGTGTCCCAGAGAGCTTGACCTCAATCGGGATGAGTTTCGCGTTCGCGTCAATGATAATATCGACCTCTATGCCGCGAGCGGTCCGCCAAAAGTAAAGGCCCGGCGCCTCGCCTCTATGCACAAGAGTTTTTAGTATCTCAGAGAGAACCACTGCCTCAAAGATGGCGCCGCCCATCGGGCCAAGAGCAGCATGTTCCCCGTCTTTGAGCCCCACAAGATGACAGAGAGTCCCGGTGTCCGTGAAGTAAACTTTGGGCGCCTTGACGAGGCGCTTGCCCACGTTTGCGAAGTACGGGCGCAAGATGACAATCTGGAATGTTGCCTCGAGAATCGAGAGCCAAGCCTTGGCCGTGTTGACGGCAACGCCAGTGTCGCGGGCCAAATCAGTTAGGTTCAGAAGCTGTCCACACCTCGCCGCCAGCGCCCGCAAGAAGCTCTGAAACTGCATCAGGTCACCGATTTGGCGCAAGGATCGAATGTCCCGTTCGAGATATGTCTGCGTATAGCTGGAGTGCCAAAGCGACACGTCTCTGCCCTTGGTTGCCACGAGTTCGGGGTAACCACCTTGCAAGATGCTATCCCAGAGTAACTTATACGCCAGTTTACCGCGCCGGTCGGGCGCATAGCCAGGTTCCCAGGGCAGCGGAGCTTGCGGATAGCCGAGCGCTTCTCGGTGCGAAAGCGGAAGCAGGCGAAGCATTGCCGCTCGCCCAGCAAGCGATTCGGTAACATGCTCCAAGAGCAGGAGATTCTGCGATCCTGTCAGTACGTATTGGCCAGGCTCGTCACGGTTGTCGTCAATCCGCTCCTTGATGTAGGGAAGAAGATCGGCGGCATATTGGACCTCGTCGAAGATGACCGGAGGCGCGTGCATCTCAAGGAAGCCCCTCGGATCAGCGGATGCAGCTGCGCGAACGTCCGGCGCCTCCAGCGACACATAGCGCCGATCTGATGCAAAAAGGTGCTTCAGCAGAGTAGTTTTCCCTGACTGTCGAGGCCCGGTCAGTACAACTGCCGGGAATTGCCTGACAGCCCGCTTGAGGACAGGCTCCAGCGCCCTTGTTATGTATCTCCCGTCCATATCAATTCCCCATGATGCGCAATTATGCTTTTACAATGCATTATTGCGCCAAAAGAGTCAAGCAGAGAGAAGATAGACGGAGATAGTGAGGCAGCGATTCCATGGGGTCGCAGGACCTCGTAGTAGGTCTAGAAACGATTGAGAGCATTATATGGGTCGCTCAATAACAGCATCGATAAATCCTGAACTTCTGCGATGGGCGCGGGAATCTGCTGGCTACGACGTTGCAGCAGCGGCGAAACGTATCCACCAGAGCGAGGATCGCTTGTGTCCTTGGGAGAATGGAAAAGAGCAACCTACTATCGCGATGCTCAGAGAAGTAGCTCGTGTTTACAAACGCGCTTTTTCTGTGTTTTTCCTCGATAATAGGCCTCCCGATTTCGAGCCTTTGCCGGATTTCAGACATCTCCCGGGAGACGTTTCTACGGACTTCTCACCCAAGCTCAGATACTTAATTCGGCGCTCGCGGATGCGGCAGGAATGGCTGAAAGAAATGCAGGAATTCCGCGGGGCGCAGCCTTTGGCCTATGTTGCCTCCGCCGGAGTCAATGAGAGCATTCCTGAATTGGCAAGCTGCGTTCGCGATTTGTTGGGTGTAAGCATTGCTCCCCGCGCTTCATGGAGGCAGAACCACAATCCGCTTCGGACCTGGATTGATGCCGTGGAGAAAGCCGGAACGTTCGTGTTCCAGTCCAGCGACGTAAACCAGGATAAGATGAGGGGATTTGCGCTGATCGATCATTTGGCGCCAGTGATCTTGATCAATGGTAAAGACCCTTCTCAAGCGAGAAGCTTCACTCTATTCCATGAATTCTCTCACATTCTACTGGGGAAGGCCGGAGTATCAAATGTACGCTTCGTCCATCGAGGGATCAGTGATGCTGCGCGAATCGAGGTTTTCTCAAATGCTCTTGCGGCTGAGGTTCTAGTTCCCGCTAAGACTCTCAGGGAAGATATTAGCACTAAGAAAATGAGATTCCGGCACGAGCTTGAAGCGAAAGTCAACCATCTGGCGAAGCTATTCAAAGTGAGTCGAGATGTCATCATTCGCCGGCTTAGGGATCTTGAGTTTATTTATCAGACAACCTACGGGCAGCAGCTTGCCCGACTTAGCAAAGAAGAGGAGCTCTGGCGCGAGCGAGAAATACTCCGCAGACAGAAGAATGAGAAGAAGGGTGGGCCACCTCGGGCTCGCATGGTTATTCGTGACAATGGACGATCCTTCACTGGCGCTGCCCTTGAGGCATACTCAGATGGAATGATCACCGTTGTAGAGCTGGCGAGACTATTGAAGACAAAAGCCAAACACATAGCAAAGATCGAACAAGAGGTATTCCTTCCCGCATCAGGGGCTGGATTCTGATGGCCCTTCTCTCAAAGCAAGAGGCATTAGGCTGGAGGGCCAGAAGAAAGAGGACGGTCTCTGCACATGGTTGAAGCAGTTTCCGGATATGTTCAAACCCCTAACGCAAGACCTTCAGGACGCGCATAGAGATGTTCTTCGTCTCTATGGGAATGCCGCACATGAAAAGGAAGACCCATGGGCTGATCCGTCGGTAATAGCCTTGGCGCTGCTCAATTCGGGCACTGTAATCACAGAAGAAAGCAATCGGGGCAAGGGAATGAAATCGAAGATCCCCTACATCTGCGGGGAACTCAGTGTCAGGTGCGTCACGCTGTTGGGATGGTTCAGAGAGACCAAGACCGTATTCTAAGCTCTCAGAAAACCAATCAATGCCGATTACCAACGCATATAGTTGGTGGAGGCGGGGGGAATCGAACCCCCGTCCAAAAGTCCCCCAAAAGATGTCTCTACGTGCGTAGCCCGTGTTTGTTATCTCGCAACCCGGGGTGCTTACGGGCGTGCTTCCGGGCGCCAGCCTCACTTTAGTTTCGCACGAGCGCCATGAGGCGCAATGCTCGCGCTAGCCTTATGGTTTAAGCGCCACTCCCGGGCGCACAGGCTTTACCCGGGGAACGCGGCCGCAGCTTTAAGCGGCCAGTGCTAAATCGTCGACGCTTGTTACGTCATTTCCACCGTTTAGCGAGAGATGTGGAATCTCGGCACGCAACTTCTTCCAGAAGCGACCCCTGTCGAAACCAATCGCCCCCGTATCATACAAGAACATAATCCATCGCCGCCAGAACCGCAAGCTTCGGCGTAATCCGGAGACCAGATCGAAGAACCTCAGCTATTGGCAGGAGCATTACCGACAATCTGTGACCGCATCGGCTCTTGCCGGCGAGTTGACAGCTTCTGTGATGGGTAGGTATAGTATAATAATAGGTTGCATGGTTTTCTGCTAAGCACATTACCCGGATAGTTTTCTCGCGAAATAAGGAGAGAAAAGATGAGTTCTTTCATTCAGCGAATGTCTCTTGTGTATTCATGCGTTCTGCTTATGTCTTTGCTGCTTATAGCATCCCCGTCGCTAGGCGATGAGCCTATCTCCGTGACGCCCGATGAGGCGCTGATTGCCGCCTCAACTTACAAGGAGATTGGCGAGGCGCAGTATCCCGAGTGGGATGGTGGGGATTTAGTGCTATTGCGGACGTATTACGATCTAGATTTTGAGGCGAGCGCGTACGAGTTCTGCGTTAGGAAGGATGGCAAGTCGCTCGGTCGAATCACGATTGGTGGCAATCGTAACCTGCCGCCGCTGATTGAGTACTCGAATGGGCCGTCGCCTGTCGAGCTGGGCGTGGAGCTTGGGTTCGTGCCGGAGCAGGCTAGGCTGGACGTATCCTCGGGCGGCCAGTGGTTGCCGATTTTCGTTGGCGGTTTTGACTACTACATGGTAGCGCCGGTAGCGACGTCGGAGATTGTCAATGTGGTTAAGGGCGATCCGATAGAGCAAGAGGAGCTTCGGCGGTTCTCGGATGATTTTTCTGCCAGACTGAAATCGCATTCATCGACGTTCTCTCGGATGTGGAATGCTGCGCTTCGAGGCAATCCTATTGCCTTGGCAGACGATTACAAAGTTCTGAAGGAAGCGGAGCCATATACTTGGTATCGAGGGTGCGGCCCGACCGCGGGAACGATGGTGCTGGGCTATTATGGTAAGGCGGGCTATCGCAATCTAGATTATGACGCCGAGTCCTTTCTCTGGAACGGCCCCGGCGGGACTTCCACGCCTTTTATCCCACGGGAGCTTGCCGACATGGTCGCGGACGAGTGTGGCATGCCCAGGGAGGGCGGTCGAGTGGATGATTATGGGACCTACAGTGGCCAGCTGGGGTTGGCGATCTCGCAGGTCGCAGCGGTTCACGGCTACAAGGGGTTTCAGACTTACGTTTATCCTGATGAGCAGGATTATTCGATCTATAAGGACAAGATAGATGAGGGCGATCCGTCGGTATTCGGGATTACGTTTATGGACCCGGGTCCTTACGATAGGCATGCGATTATGGGTCTTGGATACAATTATCGGAACGTCGAGGCTGGCCATTTGGCAATCGTGTACGACACGTGGGGCTATAGCAAGAACACGGCCACGATGGAGTATTTCCTTTCCTACAGGCTGATGACGGTTTACAGCCCGCTTATCTCCGAGCAGGATGTCGAGATTTCGGCCGACAGTTTCGCCTTTGGGGAAGTGATGTTGGGTAGTACCGCCAGTTGGGTGCTTCGGATCAGCAACACCGGTGCCGTGCCACTGCTTGTGAACGGGATCACCTGCGACAACTCTTGCTTTTCTGCTACAGCTCCTCAGTTCCCATTGACGATAGAGGGCGGGGCGAAATCGCTTGTCAATATCAGGTTCGAGCCGGACAGGGCGGGCCGCATTTCGGGGACGTTGACCATAGAGACGGACGATCCTGACCCGAATGAGGAATTCTGCAGAATTGAGCTTTCTGGTCGAGGCGAGGATAACTCACCCCCTGTGATAAGCCGCGCGGGCTTCATGGGCGGTTACATTTCGGCCGGCCAGTCCGATAACCTGACGGTGCGAGCTGATGTGTCTGATCCGGACGGTGATTCACAGATCAGCTCCGTAACCCTATTCATCGGCACGCTTGAGGGCATTCAGATTGGCTCGTTTGAGATGCTGGACGACGGCCAGGACGGAGACATTGCATCGGGCGATGGCGTCTATACAAAGCGGTTCTGGGTGGATTCTGCGCCTGCCGGGATTTATACCTTTGAGATCGTAGCAGAGGACCTGAGCGGAGCGGCCAGCGATGTGTGGCCGTACATGAATATCTCATCCGAGGCGGCAAGTGGTAACGACAGCTTCTGGGGCCAGTATCCGGGCCAGGGCGAAGGCGGCGATCCGGGCGGCCCAGTCATCGTGATGGCCGGATTCGAGAACACCTCGATTAGCCAGGAGGGCGGAGGAGAGCTCATCTGCACGGCCGAGGTTGACGATTATCTTGACGCGGGGAATATCGATAGGGTCGAGCTCCGCTTCGGCGGCAACTTCGCGGGCATCTACCTTACCGATGACGGTCAGGGCCACGACGAGCACGCCGGCGATATGATTTACACTGGCGGCATGAGCCTCACTCCGGGCTACCCCGCGGGCGACTACCTCCTTGAGATCGTCGCGATCGACCTCTCAGGCCTGGAGAGCGTTGCGTATCCTTATTATGTGATTAGGTAGCGACTGCAGCGCTTCAGGACCGCGGCCTCCGCTACCTCATTGGGGGCTGGTGAGAAGGCGATTCATGTGTGGATGCAGGGGAGAGGGCAACAATGAGTGACATTGACGTCGATATGCTTCTGCCGGACAGTCCCCTTGATGATCCTGACGCCTACGCGCTGAATTTCGCCCCATTTGCGAAGCGTCTTGCAGATTGTGTTAGCGAGATGATTCCAGTTGCTGGGCTGGTCATCGCCATTAACGGGACTTGGGGCTCCGGTAAGTCCACCATTCTCAATTTCGTCGATCATTATCTGCGGGATTTGGATGAGGACAAAGCTCCCATTGTCGTCCGTTTCAATCCGTGGTGGTTCACCGGCCGTGAGGACCTGGTTCTTCAGTTTTTCGATCATCTCCAGCGTGGGTTGGGTAATGGGGAGGGCGAATACAAGGAAGTCCGTGAAGCCCTGGCGAGGCTAGCTGGGTTGGTCTCCAAGCTGCCCGTGCCTTATCTGAAAGAGGGCGGCGATATAGCCAAGGATCTGCTGAAGCCGAAATGGGAGACCGTTCCAGGTTTGAAGGAGAAGATAGCTAATGGCCTCAAAGGGCTAGACCGACGGGTAGTCGTCATGATTGACGACATCGACCGACTTGATAAGGAAGAGATTCGGGTGCTATTCGGTGCGATCAAGGGAGTCGCCGATTTCCCCAACGTGTGCTATTTGATGGCATTCGACAGGGGACTTGTCGCTCATGCACTGGCCGATGTGCAATGCAGGAACGGTGAGGACTACTTGGCAAAGATCATCCAGGTTCCGATTCCATTGCCGACGCCATTGAGAACCGCTCTTGATAACTTCCTGGTCAGTGAATTGAATCGGATATTTCGTGAGACGAGTGAGGAACTTCTCGATGAGGATCGATTTCGGTCCTTTTACACTCAGGGCATTAGGCATTTTATCAGGACTTCGCGAGATGTCCTCCGCTTGGTCAACTCCATTGCATTCTCATACGGTGCGGTTAGCGATGACGTGAAGTGTCCAGACTACGTCGCGGCTAAAAGCTCTTAACGTTTTCTGTCCTGAAGTTTATGAAGTGGTAGAGAGCAACAAAAATATGTTCATTAGCCACAGTCTTCATGCAGACGCCCCAGTGCAAACTGAGAAAGAGATATTGAGGTTTCACCGTGATTGGCTCGCCACGATCCAGATGAAGGAGAGAGAGCGTGTTAAGAGGCTCCTGTCCATCATGTTCCCAAGTCTTCAATCCGTATTTAGGGAATTGGATAATGCTGAGAAACAATAGCAGAGGTTCTTTGCGGGGTCTGGAAATCTCCGATCCGCGCGGATTCAAAATGTACTTTCAGAATGAAGTCCCTCAAGGTGGCATCTCGCACGGAACAATGATGGCAAACCTGGCTCTTGCTGATGACTACAAAGCCTTCGGCAGAAATATAGTCTCCATGTCAGAGAAGGAGCTGCCTGGCGGCGCCAATATGGCGACAGAGTTCTTCGCTCGTCTTGAGGACTATACCGAAAAAGTGATCCCAGTCGAGTCAATCCACTCGATTCTCGTGGCGGTCTTCGATGTTGGGGATTGGGTGTGGTGCAAGGAGAAGAGCCAATCCAAGACTGTGTTTTTCGGGGGCTACACCTACATCATGCGCGTGATCGACCAGCTCGTGCAAAGACTCGATGAGCCGGGCAAATTCAGCGCCTATCGCGAGGGATTTTCTGTGGGCAGATCGCTGGCAACGATATGCAGGGAGGCACGAGCACTGGAGGGCCAGCATGGCCGAAGTAAAGTTGGCAAAGCAATTGCTGAGGAGGCTCGCTATCTAACAGATGAGCACGAATCTCAAATCAAGGAGATCGTTTTGGGCAGGATAAGAGTGGCAGCGGAGGATGGTTCGCTACTTGATTCCAGAAGCCCGAGTCCCCTGTATTGTTGGAAAGAAATGGCCGCTTTGGAGGAACCCAAGATCTGGCTAGCCGACATCATTAGGGACGATCAGAAACTTGCGGAAGCCCTGGAGACATTGTTGTCCTATTCCTGGGGCGGCTTCGACGGTGAGAAGAAAGAGCCTCATCTCGGTCCTGAGCAATTGAGGCCATTTTTGGTTCCCTCTGAGATCATTAATAGAGAGAGAGCCATCTCCGATTCGGATTGGCTGACCGCCACTCAGCGAGACGCCGTCAACCAGTTCATTAGGGAATATGATTCGGCAGAGCAGAGGGCGAATGACACAGACTCCCAAGTCAGCGTCGATCCTTAATGGGAGAGACATAATTCCCAATCAAAGATCCGACCGGCTCTCGATTCAGCGAGATTCTGAGCCCCAGCGGCTGAATCCCGTCGCACACTGGGCGAGGCGCCTCGGGAAGTTCGTGGCGGCGGTTGTGCTTATCCCACCTACTTTGCTGTCGATGCTCGTCTTTTTCGCCGTGTGGAAACGGATAAACAGATGGAAGGGCTGATGTCCGATTCTCAGCCGCCTGGGCCTCCGGAAATGGTCTCCCGGCAAGAAACCGTCAGCCCGGAGTCTTCTGCGCCTCACCGCGCTCTCGGTCTATATTCGGCGCTCTTTGCTTGGGCAATCTTGGCACAAGGGCTTTTCCCCATCTACAATACGGCGTTTGATCTGGCGATTCTAGTTGCTGCTGCGGCGCCAGGGATTGTCATATTGGCGAGAAGGAGAATCAGCTCGTTTGTGTTGATTAGCGGCGTTGCCCTCTCCGGTCTTGCGCTCGTTGCGCGGTTCGGTCTCCGCGCGTTGGGTCTTGCCAGATGGGATGGGGCTGAGGCGATTTCGGCTCTTTGCTTCGCGCATCTTGTGGCCGGCGTCCTATCGCTAGCTCTTTGCTTTGCTATCTTCTCCAGACGTGACGTTCGCATTCGTGCGGCGATGGCAATCGCTTTCGGGTTCTTGTTCATGCTCTCGGCCGGGATTGCGGCCCCGGATAACCTAATCGACATTCGCATGAGATACGCTATCGGTCGAGCGATTGCGTTGCGAAGCCTGATGGATGGAGCAATCGGCAGAGTCTCCGGCTCCTCAGGCGATCTTGCGCGGAACGGAAGTGATGATGTTGTTCGTTGGCTATCTCGTCAGGGCCTTCTCATTGTGCCTCGGATGCAGCTAGATAGTCTCTCGCAAAGATTCTTTGCCAGCCGATTTGCCGACGATGCAAGGCTAGTCGCCGAGCTACTCTTAGGGTCTGAGAGCAGGGATGCTACTTTGTCGCGACTTGAGCCGCAGCTTTTGTCTCGAAGGTTGGACTTCACGCTCGAGCCTTTCACGGTTCGAAAACTCTTAAGATGGCCACATCTCTTCGGTTCGGAGCGACTATCGAATCAGATGTTCCTTACCATTGCCGAGCAGCGGACAGCAGGAGGACAGCTTGCGGAAGCTGAGTCGGCCTTAAGTCCGGTGCTCCTATCGGGCAGAGCGGTCTGCGGCGCAGAGGCGCTCGGGATGCTTCAGCATATCTACTTCGATTCTCTTTCGGATTATGAGGGGGGGTTGATGGCAATTGGCCGGGTACTGAGCGCCGTTCCGGAATACGCTCTGCTGCCTGAGGCGAGAACGGTCTGGGGCGCGCTTGATGCGAGTTCTATGGAACGACTCGCCATAATTTCCACCGAGAATGAAAATCCGAGGGTCAGGGCCCTTGCCCAGCTGAGGCTTTATCTTTTCGCACGAAGTTCTGGGCGGGATTCCCAGGCGTCGGAAATGCTCGTGTCGCTGATGCAGCTTTGTCCGGGCGATTTCGGGACGCTTGTGTTTGGCCTCAGGTTACATCATTTGGCGCTCGCGTCTCAGGGGGAGACGGCGCTACAGTTATGCATGACCGCTGTGGAGCTCTGCGACGGGCTCGAAGCCCCCTTGCTCATTCTTGCATCCGAACTCGACGCCTCAGAGGTTTTCCCAGAACTGCCCGAGATAGCGCTTCGCCGGCTGGTGTCAACAGGGCAAAAGAGCTTGTCATGGCGAAGGGGCTTCTGCGAACTTGCTGCCCTTCTTGAGCGCGAGGGGAGGCGCACCGAGCTTTTGAGTTTGCTGCTTGAGCATCAGGATCGACTGGACCTTCTGGGCGAGGACGATCTCTCAAGGATGGCCAGAGCAGCTCTCGATGCCGATGGCGAGCGATGACCTGTCGGCTCGACAGCTCGATCTTCGTCAATCGTTTGACGCCGGCTGGAGCCTGACCTATTGTTAGGTTAGATATAAGGATTAAGAATTACGTCACGAGGCGAGGTTGCGCCTAATGCTCAGAGGTTATAGTTCAATGCTTTTGGATTTACTCAAGAAGACGTTGTGGACAGGCATCGGGGCCGCTGCCCTTACTGAGAAAAGGGCGAAGGAGATCGTTAAAGGCCTGATGGAGGCGAAGGAGATCAGTGAGAAGGAGGGCGAGACGTTGTTAGAAGAGCTTCTCAAGCAGGGCGAGAAGACCAAGAAGGAGATCGAGGGATTCGTTGAGGCGAGGATACACGCCATCATTGAGCGGCTGGAGCTCGCAACGAAGGCCGACATTGAGGAGCTAAAGCAAAAGATCGACTCGCTCGCGAGCAAGCCGAAGGACTGATCTCAAGCGAGGCCGGTTAGAAGAGGCTGGGTTATAAGTCGAATCTGGGGTCGTGTAGGGGCGGGGCTTGTCTCCGCCCATCAATATATTTGGGCAGACACGAGGCCTGCCCCTACATCTGGTATGCCGAGCTCAGCCATCCCGTTGGGTCCTCATCGAAAAACCACCATGACCCAGCCTCAGAAAGCCCGCCCTACGCGGGCGCAGAGTTTTTCCATGAACATGCTCAAAACATTTCAGGAATGCGGCCCTAGTAATATGTCCATTCGGCACAGGCAACGTCGCCTATCACCTCAAAGCGGTCGGTCGGCGTGAATCCAGCCAGCCAGAAATAGCCTCCCGGAACTAGCGCGGGCATCGTGAGCTGCACAATCACGTCTGGCCCAATTGTATGGGTCTGTCCGAGCAGTAGATTGGGCGCGAATGGCGAGGCAACGTCGGATAGCGATGGGTAGAAGAGCAGCTCGCCCGTCGGGAGCCACACGGCCAGATAGAAGTTCACAGTCCTCGCTGCACCGGGGTTCATGATTGTCCTTGAGAGCGTCATCAAGTCGCCTGATGTGAACGCCGTCTTGTTGAGGAGCAGTTCGACAGAGGGCTCTCCGCCATTGATTGTGAAGGACGCAATCGCCGCCTCGCCGAGAGTGTCTGCTCCGTCGCAGAAGAAGGCCGCGAACGTGTAGTCACCCGGAGGAAGTTCCGGCAAATGCAAGTCCAAGATCGTCATTCTGCCCAGCGTGTAGCCGGGTCTCAGATGTATGGAAGCGATGAACGGTGATTGCGAGGTCGAGAAAGTCGGCAGATAGACGGGGGTCCCGTCCGGCATCAGAACGCATATATGGAGATCAGCAGTCCGGCTCCGGCCGTAGTACTCGGCTTCGACCTGGGCGAACAGTCTGTCGCCAGCTATGTACGACTGCTTGTTGAGCGTGAATGTCGTCTGAGGTGTTGCCCCTTCTTCGTATCCGACGCCAGCGAGATCGATCTGGCAGCTCGGTTGAGACGCGTCATTGGATGTTATCTTTGCCCAACCGTTGTGTTGGCCATAGGTGGTCGGCGAGAACATGATGGACAGACGATACTGGCCTCCTCCCTCAATCTCTATCGGCGTTTCTGGGGAACATGCGAACTCGCCGCTGGTCTCAAGGCCAGAGACTGTGAGGGACTCCTCTCCGGTGTTTGTAATCTGAAGCGCCCACTCGCCGACGCCGCCCGTCTTGACCTCTCCAAAGTCGTGCGAATCCGCCGAGAGCGATATGCAGGGAGCGGATGAGCCATAGTCGGCGGAGCAGAGCGCATTGTCGTCGAGGTCGTTCTGGTTGTTCAGGCTGTCGATCGACTTGGCATTGAACTCGTAATGCCCGTATCCCAGCGGCGGGGTGAATTGGAAACTGCCGCTTGATGCGGTTGAGCTCATATCCGCGTTCCTCCACGATTGACCCGAGGCGGAGCCTGATAGGGAATGCCTGTAGTATAGAGAAGTCCTATAGAGATCAGAAAGCGCGTCTTTCGCCTCGAATGCCACTGCAATGGGTGATTTACCCGTCGAGGCTGGACAGGAAAGAGACACGGCCGGAGGCGTGGTATCAGAGACCGTCTTCGCCGTCGTGCCGCTGCCTATAGGGTTCATATTGCCGGCGCGGTCCTCGGCA
>JAGHCW010000137.1 GCA_021160245.1 bacterium
CAGGTCACGCTGACGCCCGGCACGCACACATTGTTCATCGACGCCACGACCAACGACCCGCTGTACCACTTCGGCGCGTGGTATCGCTTCGACCTGACCTTCGAGGAGGCTCCGTAGGGAGAAACGCCGCCATGGCCAGAACACTGATACCGAAGATGAAGAAACGCTGCAAGGACTGCCCGCCGATGGTCATTCCCCGCCGCTCGTACACCCCAAGCCGCCCGAGTTGCATCGAATGCGTCGAGAAGCACTTGGGAGCGGCGTACGTCCTGCTGACCGAGCTGAACGACCTGCCGGATCCGCCTTCGTCCACCGGCTCCGGCATGTCAGGCGACGAGACAACGCCTCGCCATGGCTTCTCCCGCCGCCTCCGCGCCATCGGCCACCTCTTCGAGGCCGAGGACGAATCCCAGGAATGGCCGGAACTCCACAACGCCATCCGCCATGCCCGCAGGGCCTACCAGGCCGACGGCACCATGCCGGACTGGGCAGTGTTGGAACAACTCCTGGGCCAAGACAGGCGCGCCGAATGACGGTTCCCACGTCGCGCGATGCACCGATCGAACGGGCCTCCGCATCGCGTTGTACACCTCCCCCCCGACTGGCCAACCTGCTGGCGCCTGCGCTGCTCCGCGTGCCCAGTCCGCCCGAAGCGTCCTGGGAAAAAGCATTTGACAGCGAAACTGGCCGCCCTATAATTTGCCCTATCGTCTGCTGTGTGTCGAGGTTCTTGGGCTGAGACAACTCCGTGGCAAACGCCGGAAAGAGCTCGATGAGTAAACGGAAGAACAATGAGCTGGCGAAGATGATCCGAAACCTACGGGCCAAGCTTGGCCTGACGCAGGAACAGTTCGCGGCCAAGGTTGGCGTGACGTGGTCGACCGTGAATCGCTGGGAGAACGACCGTGGCCGCCCATCGCCATTGGCCATGCGGCGGATAGAAGAACTTCAAGACCAAATAAAGAAGCAATAACTCCTCTCGTCAGAAGGAGAGACATCGCCATGAGTAAGAAGATATGGATCGGGACTGTTATCGTGGTCTTTGTGGCTGTTGTCACCTCATTAGTCCTCTTGCGTCAAGGCACAACTGGCCCCTTTAGCCTCGGCGTCATTGTCCCCTTAACAGGTGAGGCGGCACAGTATGGCAAGGCTTTTCAAGAAGGGGCCCTCCTTGCCATGAAGGAGATCAATGCCCGAAATGCTAGGGAGGGACGCCAACCTCTTGTTCTACGATTTGAAGATAGTAAGGCAGACCCCAAGACAGCAGTCTCTGCATTCCAGAAACTGACCACGGTGGATAAGGTTCGCATGGTGCTAGGCGGGATGTTCTCCTCAACCACACTTGCGATGGCACCAATAGCCCAGCGAAACGGAGTCGTTCTATTGTCACCAACAGCTGCAGCGCCTGAAGTTCCAGCAACGGGTGACCGTATCTTCACGATATACCCGTCGGCGTCCTATGACGGACGGTTCCTAGGGAATTTCATTGCAAAGAACATGCGCATTTCCTCGGTCGCCTTGCTCGCTGTCCAGGCCGATGCAATGCTTACATGCAAGAAGGAGTTCAAGAAACAGAGTCAACTCTTCGATAGGCGTATCGTGCTAGATGAGAGTTTTCCTCCAGGAACCGATGATTTTCGCACCACAATCCTGAAGCTCAAAGCCGCTCACCCTGATGCAGTGTTCGTCGCCGCTTACCTTAACGAGGTCGCACAACTGCTGGTGCAAGCTCGGCAGGTGGGCTTCAAAACACGTTTCATTACCATTTCAACCGCATATGATCAGAGTCTCTTCTCACTCGCTGGCGACGCCGCCGAGGGACTGATTCTGTCAGCGCCCTTCTTTGACGCCAGATCCACTCAAGAGCCTACCAGAACCTTCACTGCAGCCTATGAACGCCGGTACGGGACCAAGCCCAATGTGTGGGCTGCGTATGGCTATGATGTCGTCCGCATCGCCTATGCTGCGATTAAACAGGCAGACCAAGATGACGTTCCCCTGAACCAAGCCCTCTTGTCGGTTTCTCGCGTGCCGTCAGTCACAGGGTTCAGTTCCTTCCAGCCGGACGGAAGTGTTGAACCTGTCTTGCGCGTGTTTGTTGTACGCAACCGGGCCTTTCAGGAGTTCAATTCCCAATGAAGCGGGACGTCTATTTTGATGAGATGCGAGCGACGTCTCGTTTTGTAATCCCGCGCCTCAGACGGGTCATTGATGAGTTAGCGTCTTCCGATCCCCTTCTTCTGCAAGCCATGAACGTAATCGTGGCTCGCAGAACGAAGGAAAAGCAGCAACTGCTGCGCCCCTACCTTCTCCGATTGGCGTTTCAACTTGTTGCGGATGATTGGGCCGAGCAGGTTATCGACGCCTGCGTCGCCGTAGAGCTATTCAATATTTCCACATACCAGTCTAATATCGCATTTGACTGTAAAGCAGGCATACTCGACACGGCAGCCAGGAACGCTCAATTCATGTGTTCAATGATCACCCTTGGCGCTGCAGAGCGATTGTTGATCGCAGCCGCTCTATCGTTGAATCCCGGGGCCGTGAGCAAGGTTCTGGCGCTGTTGCGGCACACTAATGCCGCGATCTACCGCGGCCAGTTCCAGGATATGCACATTCTGAACCCGGGCGTTCTTGCAGACGGTGTCGCTTACGAGGACTACTTGGAGGCATACGTGGAGCGTTGCCGTCTGCTTGGTGGTCGGTTGATGTCCTTCTGCCTTCAGGTGGGCGCAATACTCGGCGGGGCGGACGAGTCCCTCATCAACGACATGGATATCCTCGGCGAAGAGATAGGAACCGCTGGCCAGATGGTTAATGACTTGGCAGACTTGTTGCCGAGGCGGCTTGTGGACTCGGACCTGAACGGGTACAGGCCATCATATAGTGACTTGCGTAACCACAAAGTGACTCTTGCTTTGTTTGACCTGTGGTTCAATGCAAGAGAACATGCTGACTTTCTTGCGACACTGCTGACAACGGGGCATATCACGGATGGTGACGGGGAGCGGCTGTTTATGCTTCTTTGCGAGGCAGGGAGTATTAGCAGAACCCGGCGGGTGATCGCTCAGCGCTATTCAAGACTGAAAAAACGAGTGAAGAACCTGCCCAGTTGCCACGCACGGAAGATGTTGAGCATCGCTTTGTCCAGCCTTGTCACGAACAAGTTCTTTGCTGCGATTCGGCATGACAAGAATCTCGACTATGGAGCGGCGCGATGAGGTACATGTTCGGGCTCTTGGCTTCTGCAGCTCGATGGTTCCTGGAACTATCGCTGGTCCGTATTATCCCCTCGTGGCCCTACTGTCTTTTCAGCATAGGACTGTCGGGCGCGGCGGGGTACTTGACTTTTCGGTGGAGCAATCGATTAGGCGAAGGAGTGATTGGCGCGGTGGTGACTGCGAACGTGCTTATCATATTCAAGCACTGTGTGCAGTCGCTATACTTGGGTAGTGGTGTCCAACGGGGCATGAGAGCGGTTGAGGGGAAACCCCTGCTGTTTCTGCGCGCCTACCGGAAACTTGCCAGTGATTCGTTAACGACTGTCGCTAGGCACCTGTCGATGCTGGCTGTTGGCGGGAGCTGTCCCTTCGAAGAGCTCAGTCTGAATGAGCAACTTGCTGTTATTGGCGCGATGATCGAGGGAGCATTCGGCTGGCGGAGTCGCGGCGTCGAAATTTATCACACATGGAATAATAAGCTCTTCCCCGTGGAAAAGTATTGGCCGACTACACCAAGGCACCCTGTTAGGCCCTACCTTGACAACCTCGTCACATTCTATGAAGGGCAAACTGTAACTGCGAAAATGCGACTTTTCGTTCTCGATAAGGCCACATTGGATAGATTGAAGAGCATGCCGTTGTTATGGAAACAGATCAAGGCCTACCACAGTGATCACGGAATCATCGCGAAGTACTGTTCGCCCGAGGAGTTTGAAGCAAAACGTCGGCAATTTAGGATTGCGTATATGGACTGCACATTCGTGAGATCAAGCACGCGGAAATTCGCACTAGCGGTCAGTGAAAAGGAGCCGGAGGCACGGCTAGTGGAGTTCCTGTCCTCTGATGACGAGCTTCAAGGGTTGGAGAAGCTCTTGGATGACGCCAGGCATAACGCGCACGACCTTGTTTAATGGATGAGATGACGGATGGATTGGTGCGCACAGTTGATCTGGAATATTCTGATAACCACGGCGGGTACATTTATCTTTGCCGCGGGGCTCTTGCTGGCCTATAAAGTGGGCGGAATATTCAACTTCGCCTACGGAGCGCTACTCACGTGTGGAGCATATTCTGCCTACGTATTCCAGAAGGGCTTGATGCTGCCGCCGATTGGCGCGGCTGTTTTGGGAGTAGCGGTGACAGCGGGCATAGGTTGCGCAACGGAACACTGCATTTTCCGAGTCCTGCGAGCGAGAAGGGCACCGCCGTTGGTACTTCTGCTGGCTTCTCTGGGGCTCTACGTTGCACTAGTGAGTACGATCGCCACGGTCTTTGGAGATGGTAGTCGGACACTGCGCTCGGAAACAGTCACAGAAGGGATAGGCATATTAGGCGCGCGAATGACCGCGGCGGAGATGCTCACAGTGGCGCTCGGTGTTGGCCTTGTTATCTGCCTTCCCCTTGTGCTGAGATACACGCGCATGGGCAAGGCCGCTTGTGCAATGGCAAGCGATTTCGACTTGGCAAGGGCTTCGGGGATTCGCACGTGTAGGGTAAGGCTATGCATCACCGCTTTGGGCTCTGGATTAGCTGGGCTCGCAGGAGTGCTGGCAGGATTCGATGGCAATATAATGCCCACGATGGGCATGAGTGCTCTCATGGCTGGCATAGTGGCGGTTGTGATTGGCGGAGGAAGGTCTATCACAGGCGTAGCGCTGGCCGCCGTGGCCATGGGTGCACTTCAGAATCTTGGAGCATTGGCAATGAGTGCCCAGTGGCGAGATGGAGCTACTTTTTCCGTCCTATTTGTGTTTCTGATTATGCGTTCGAGGGGGTTGCTGCGCGGGAAGGTCATGAAAATAACGTTGTGAGTCAGAACGACGATGGAATATCTACTTCACATGCTGATACTGATCGGCATCTACCTTATCCTATCAGTATCACTCAACCTGATTGCTGGCTATACAGGCCTACTTTCCATCGCTCATGCTGCTTTTTATGGGCTAGGGGCGTACGTTGCAGCTCTCATGGCCCTCAATCTTCACAGTCCCTACTTGATCAACGTCATCTGTGCTGTCATCCTCAGCGCCTTACTCGGAGCTCTAGTCGGTATTCCTTCACTGCGCATTCGTGATGACTACTTCGTCATTGCGACGTTCGCCTTCCAGGTTATCACCTTCAGCGTCCTCAACAATTGGGTATCATTTACTGGCGGCCCGATGGGCTTGCCGGGGATTCCGCGGCCGACGATCTTCGGCCTGCAAGTCTCAACTCACCTTGGATTTCTGATTCTGGTTGGCATCTTCTGCGTGCTGACGCTTTGGGTTACTCGCCGGATCGTGCGGTCCCCCTTTGGCCGCGTCCTGAAAGCCATCCGCGAGGATGAAGTGTTGGCTCAGGCCGCAGGCAAGAACGTTGCCAGCTACAAGGTGCTCATTTTCGTCATCGGCGCTGGAATGGCCGCCGTGGCGGGGGTGATGTATGCCTACTACATCAGCTTCATCGACCCCACGAGCTTCACGGTGATGGAGTCGATCTTCATTATCTCCATCGTGATCATCGGTGGGGCGGGCAGCTTGTGGGGTCCAGTCGTGGGTGGGGTCGTGCTCGTTACCCTACCG
>JAGHCW010000242.1 GCA_021160245.1 bacterium
TAGTCCTTGTGATAGCGCCGAAGATCTTGGGCGGAAAAGAGAGTTTGCCCTCTGTCTCGGGCGAGGGATTTTCGCGATTGGCAATGGCCGCCATGTTTGAGATACAATCCACGAGGCGTTTGGGCGGCGATTTGATTTTAGTTGCCTACCCGAGGGGCGCATAATAAGTCCGATTTTCGTCAAATAGACTTTGATAGTGCGCTCTTTTGCGGAGCAATGAGAGGTTGTGAGCAGATGTTCACAGGGTTGGTTGAGGCGATTGGGACGATCAAGAACTTGTCCGGCGCGTCTAGTCGAGGCGTTCGCTGCGTGGTCTCGCTGCCATTTGATGATGTCAAAGTCGGGGACAGCATTTGCGTGTCGGGCGTTTGTGTGACTGTGACGGAGGTTCTATCAAGGGCCTTCGGCTATTCTCTATCCGAGGAGACGTCTGGGGCCTTTGGTTTCTTTCTATCTGAAGAGACGCTTAGTCGCAGCAAGTTTGCGTCGCTTGCTATCGGTAGCCATATAAATCTCGAGCGAGCGCTAAGACTCTCCGATCGGCTTGGCGGCCATATAGTTCAGGGTCACGTGGACGAGGTGGGAGAGATGGTCTCGAGCGATAGGGCGGGCGAATCGAGGCGGCTGCGCTTTAAGCATTCTGGTCGGCATGACGCGCTTGTTGTGGAGAAGGGCTCTATTGCGGTTGATGGCGTGAGTCTTACTGTCTCAGGATGCTCCAAGGGCGAGTTCTTCATTTCGGTGATACCCCATACTCTCGATCAGACAACGCTAAAGAACCTGAAACCTGGTGAGACTGTCAATCTGGAGTTCGACTTGATCGCCAAGTGCGTCCTGAAGGGGCTGGAAGTTCACTTGCAGGACAAGCCTTCCGGAGGCCGAAAAGGCGGCGTCAATGTTAATCTATTGAAGGAGCACGGGTTTGCTTAATCGCGCCGCAGGCTGTAGTACTCTAGAGTAGTGGCGCCTCAATGTTAGTTTTTAATCGAGCGAGAATTGTCCTATCAGCGTCAAACCTGTGCGACATCTCGCAATAGCGGTGGGTTAGACAATGGCAAGTTCAGAGACAAGTTCAGAGACAAGTTCAGAAAAAATAGTATTTGATTCAATTCCGAAGGCGATAGAGGAAATCGCGGCCGGCAGAATGGTGATCGTCGCTGATGATGAGGACCGTGAGAATGAGGGCGACTTGACCTGCGCAGCCTCGAAGGTTACAGACGACATCATCAATTTCATGGCGACGTTTGGCCGTGGCCTTATTTGTGTTCCGCTCTTGGGTGAGAGGTTAGACACACTCGGCCTTGAGTTGATGACAGACAAGAACACGGCGCCGTTTGGGACGGCGTTCACTATTTCCGTTGACGCCAAGCACAATGTGACGACTGGCATTTCGGCTGCGGACCGGGCGGAGGCCATCAAGGTTCTTGCTGATGAAAGCAAGGGACGGGAGGATTTGGTTGTCCCGGGACATATATTTCCACTTCGCGCAAATCCTGGGGGCGTTCTCGTTCGGACCGGTCAGACGGAGGCGGCCGTTGATCTTGCGCGGCTCGCGGGACTTTATCCCGCTGGGGTGATATGCGAGATAATGAACGACGACGGTAGCATGGCGCGGGTCCCGGACCTCATACGTTTCAGGGAAGCGCACGGCATTCCGGTTGTAACGGTAAAAGACATCGTTGAGTTCCGGCTTCGGAGCGAGCGATTGGTTGAGCGGGTTTCAAAGACACGCCTTCCCACGAAGTTCGGCGAGTTCCTGTGCATTACATATCGCGATATTATTAAGGATGAGTACCACGTGGCGTTGGTGATGGGCGACATTAGCGGCAAGGATAGCGTTCTCGTGCGTGTGCACTCCGAATGTTTGACTGGTGAGGTTTTCAAATCCCTGAGATGTGATTGCGGTGACCAATTGCAGATGGCGCTGCAGATGATAGCGAACGAGGGAGCTGGAGTACTATTGTATTTGCGGCAGGAGGGTCGGGGCATTGGCCTACACAACAAGCTTCGAGCCTACGAGCTTCAGGATGAAGGCAGGGATACGGTCGAGGCGAACGTTGAGTTGGGCTTTGAGCCGGATAAGCGCGAGTATGGAATGGGCGCGCAGATACTTCGTGATTTGGGCGTTGAGAGGATGCGGCTTTTGACGAACAATCCCGTCAAGTTGATTGCGATGGATGGCTATGGCTTGAAAACTGTCGAGCGGATTCCAATCGAGGTGGAACCGACAAAAGATAGTAAGGAATATCTCAAGACGAAACGGACCAAGATGGGTCATTTGCTGACGAATGTCTAGCGTTTTGCTGGGAGCAATTCGATGACTGATTTTTTAGGGGCACTTAGATGATAGAGAGACATGGCATAATTGAAGGTAAGGGACTAAAAGTCGCCATCGTGGTTTCGCGATTCAACGAGTTCATCACTGGCCGGCTGGTTTCGGGCGCTTTGGATTGCCTGAAGCGGCATAACGTGTCAGATGACGACATCGAGGTTGTCTGGGTTCCCGGGGCGCTTGAGATAGCAGGTGTTGCCGGGCTGCTTTCTAGGCGGGCTTCGCACGACGCGATAATCTGCCTCGGGGCGGTGGTCCGAGGAAGCACACCACATTTTGACTACGTGGCGTCTCAGGCGGCAAGAGGAATAGCCTCGCTCGCCATTCAGAGCAAAGCGCCCGTCATATTTGGCGTGCTGACCTGTGATACAATCGAACAGGCAATTGAGCGGGCCGGAGCAAAGTCAGGAAACAAGGGCTTCGATGCGGCTCTTTCCGCCATCGAGATGGCCGATTTATACAAGAAATTGAATTAGCCGTATTTGTGCCCGGCGCCATTTGGGAACAACAGGCAGAACGGGGGCATTGGGCGCATGTTGAGGTCAATAGCAAATGGGGAATCGTCATCGCGCGAGAGAGATCGCAATGCAGCTTCTATATCAGCGCAGGGAAGCAGGGGCTCAGGTTGAGGAGCTGATAGAGGACTATTTTACGGGAAGGCCCGTCAACGAGGAGACCAGGGCCTACGCGGAGAGTCTCATAAGAGGCGCCTCAGATGACCTCAATTTCATTGACCAGCTTCTTGACGAGGCTTCTCAGAATTGGTCGCTTGACAGAATACTCCCCATCGACCTCACGATACTACGCTTGGCGGCATTCGAGATGCTCTTTGGTGGCATTGCGCCAGCGGTTGCAATTGACGAGGCTTTGATTCTTGCAAGACGTTTCAGCTCTTCGAAATCGGCGCCGTTCATCAACGGGGTGTTGGACAAGGTCAAGCATCTAGGGAAGGCCAAGAAGGCCGCTCTCAATGCGCTGAAGGAGAAGCCGTGAAGTCCTTTGTCATATCGGATATTCACGCCAACTTTGAGGCCTTCTCAGCCGTCATTTCCGACATCGATTCCATCGCCGAAATGAATGCAAGAATCGTATCTCTGGGCGATATTGTTGGCTATGGCGCCTGCCCCAATGAATGTATTGAGCTGGCGAAATTCAGAGTCTCGGCGTCGGTCCTGGGCAATCACGACGCCTGTGTTCTGGGTCTTACCGACGTGAACCTATTCAACACAGTCGCAAAGGAGGCGCTCGTTTGGACTCAGAGAATCCTGACTAGGGACTCACGGGATTGGCTCATGGCCTTAAAGAGCAAACTGTTGATCAAGCAGGCGGACGCAACGTTCACTCACGCCTCGCCCTATGAGCCGTCTCAATGGCATTATCTTATTAACTACGGCATTGCCAAACTGGCGTTTGGCGCCATGGAGACCCCGATTTGCTTTATCGGTCACTCGCATCAGCCCGTCTTTATCATGGAAGAGGCGGACGGCACAATTGACGTTGCACATCCCCAAGAAAGGCCTTCGATAACATGTGAGCCCGGCACGAGATACATCGTGAATGTGGGTAGCGTCGGTCAACCGAGAGACGGCATAAACAAAGCATGCTATGTCGTTTGGGATGACGAGGCGCAGACCATAAGCGTTCGCCGAGTATCGTATAATGTGCGACGGACACAGCAAAGGATATTCGCCGTCGAGCTGCCAGCAGCGCTTGCCATGCGACTCGAAACGGGCCTTTGAGTTTGCAGGAAGTCTGCGGACGTCCTTGCATCAAGCCAATCGCTCTATTCTCTAGCGGCGCCTCTTGCCACCAGTTGATTGGCTAAGCGTTGCTGCCTTCTCACTACCCATCGCGATCATCTGCTGGAGCTCTTCTGGCTTAAGCGAGAAATTGAGTGCGATTTGGAGCGAGATTGTCCTGCTCTGATACAACCTGAATAGCGATTGATTCAGTGTCTGCATACCGTGCCTTTCTTGGCCAGTCTGCATGACGGAGTATATCTGATGTATCTTGTCCTCACGGATGAGGTTTCGGATTGCGGGTGTTGGGATCATAACTTCGGTAGCCAGACAACGTCCCCTGCCACTCATCTTCGGCAGAAGCGACTGAACCATAACGCCCTGCAAAACGAACGAGAGCTGGGTCCTAACCTGTGGCTGCTGATGCGGCGGAAACACGTCAATTACGCGGTTGATCGTCTGGGCCGCGGAGTTCGTGTGAAGCGTCGCGAACGTCAAATGGCCCGTCTCAGAGATGACCAGCGCAGCGGAAATCGTCTCAATATCCCTCATCTCACCGATCAGGATTACGTCAGGGTCCTGCCTTAGAACGTACTTGAGCGCTGTCGTAAAGCTCGACGTGTCGGCTCCGATCTCACGCTGGTTCACGAGGCTGTTCTTATGCTTGTGCAGGTACTCGATCGGGTCCTCAACGGTAATGATGTGGACGTGTCTCTCTTCGTTGATCTTGTTCAAGATCGAGGCCAGCGTGGTCGTCTTGCCACTACCGGTCGGCCCGGTAATCAAGATCAAGCCCTTCGGAATGTTAGGGAAAGTGCTAACGACCTTGGGCAAACCAAGCTGTTCAAAATCGAGTATCTCCCATGGAATTGTCCGGAAGGCGCATGCGACGCCACCTTTCTGGAGAAACATATTTCCCCTAAACCTGGAGAGTCCCTTCACGCCGAATGAAAGATCGAGTTCCTTGTCCTCTTCAAAGCGATGCTTCTGGGCATCTGTCAAGACGGAGTAGCCCAGACGCTTAGTATCCTTGTTTGTGAGAACAGGATAGTCCATCGGCTGGAGAAGACCGTCAATTCTGATTTGAGGCGCCGTGCCAGCGCTCAGATGCAGGTCAGTCGATCCCTTTTCAACCATCTGTGTCAAAAGTTGAGGCAGCGTAACCAACTATTATCCTCCTTGCCCAAACGGACATTCAAGTAGCTTATCTATCTCGTATGCCATAATGTATGCTAAATATGGTCACGTTCAGAACCCAAAGTCAAATCCGAAACTAGAAAGCTCCGCAAGTTTTGCCCTACGGGCGGCAATTTCGTCTTGACTCGCCGCAACAAGACCCTCAACACCGAAGGCCTCTACGGTGAACGACGCTACGACCGTTCCAATCACCAAGGCATTCATCAGCATCTCAAACGAGTAGATGCTATCTTTGCCGTCGAGATAGCCAAAAAAGGCGCCTGCAAATGAATCGCCGGCCCCTGTGGGATCGATGACATTTGGCGTGTTGAACGCGGGTAATGCGGCGGTTTGGTCTCCGGTAAAGAGAATGGAGCCGTATTCCCCCCGCTTGCAGACAACGACCCTGGGGCCCAGCTCAAGGGCTTTCTGGCCTGCCTTCCAGATGTTATGCTCATCACAAATCTGTCGCAGTTCATCTTCGTTTATCGTCAGAACGTCGATCTTCTTCAATGCCTTAAGCAGAGATTTCCTCTTGCTCTCTATCCAGAAGTTCATCGTGTCCAGGCCCACCATGCGCTTGTCGGGGCCTAGTGCGTTCAACACGTCGGTCTGAAGGTCTGGATCGATATTCGCCAAGAATGCAGTCTCGCATTCGGTGTAGTCCTCCGGTATCTCCGGCTTAAACTCGGCAAATACATTGAGGTGAGTTGCGAGCGTTTCTCGCTGATTCATGTCAGGCAAGTATCTGCCACTCCAACGAAATGTCTGGCCCGGTTTTTGGGATAGTCCAGATAGATCACAGAATTTGCCAAGGAAGCTCAATTGCTTGTCTGGAAAATCATCCCCGACAACGGCAACGAGATTGACATCAGTGAATTTGGATGCCGCGACAGAGAAATAAGTCGCAGAACCGCCTAGCAGATCTTCGCGTTTGCCCGAAGGGGCTTCAATCGAATCGAATGCCACCGAACCAACAACAGTAATAGCCAAATCTAAACCTCCCTACTCACATGTACTTGTCTATTAAGAGTCCAAGCCGCTGCCTTATCTCGTCGGACACTAGGTCACGGTCAGTAATAACCGCATCTTTAAGTGACGACCGACATAAGCACTTGCGACCCTCTGACACCTTGGGCACAACATCCCTTAAAACCGCGATAGCATTGCCCACATTCTTCTGAAGGTTCGCTATCACCTCTTGAATCGTAACCGCCTCGGTTGCCTCGCGCCAAACATCATAATCCGTGACACATGCAATCGTGGCATAGCATATCTCCGCCTCGCGAGCGAGCCTCGCCTCCTGGACATTCGTCATCCCGATAACGTCAAACCCGAGTTGACGAAAAAAACCCGATTCTGCCTTCGTCGAGAACTGCGGGCCCTCGATGCACACGTAGGCGCCGCCATCATGGACCCGAAGATTAGCTCGCCTGCAAGCCGAAACAAGCAGGCTCCGCAATTCCGGACAGAATGGCTCCGCAACGCAAGTATGGGCCACAATACCATCGCCAAAGAAAGTGCTAACTCGCTTGGTTGTCCGGTCAAAGAGCTGATCGATGATGACAAAATCAAGCGGCTTGATCTCCTCCTTAAGGCTCCCGGTTGCGGTTACGCCGATAACAGCGTCCACGCCCAAACTCTTCATCGCGTATATATTTGCGCGGAAATTGATCTCGGACGGCATTATCCTGTGGCCGATACCGTGCCTCGGCAAAAACGCTACTCGCACACCGTCGAGAGTGCCTAGAACAATCTGGTCTGAAGGCGCGCCAAACGGAGTCTCAACCGATATCCGCTCCACATCCACCAGGCCATCCATCTTATAGAGACCGCTGCCGCCTATTATGCCCACTTCCGCTCGCGCCATCCATTGCCTCCGGAATGCCAAAGCCATTACTAACTCGCCGCCGTGCAAATAGCTCGGCTTGCGCCATATAGAATGATTATGATGCTTATTCCTTGTTCATTTGTCAAATGCTGCTTAGCAGATGCACATGGGCCATCGCCAGCAGACGCGTCGCGCGAAACTCACCTCCCAAAAGGCAGTCTAATAAGTCGAGGCAGTTCCGCAGGCGATTTATTATTGTGGTGTGAAGGGCTTTTGGAGATGTTGTTTAGGGTCGGCCGAGTAAGGTTAGCAAAATCGCTATTGGAGAAACTGACATTGGTCAACGCGTTCTACCTGCTCAATCTAAAGCCGGAGGAAAGAAGCAGATTGGCTAAAAAGTCGCTGGTGGAACACTTCAAAGAGGGCTTCCGACATGCTCTGGAGACCTTCGCCCCAACATAGCACAGCGCCGAAACGCCGCTAAACACTTGACGTCAGACACTCTCCAAGCCCTCCCAAAGAGAACTTCAGACTCCTACGCGCCTCGACCACCGAAAAACGCCCTTAGCGACTCTGCTACCCACTACATCTGACATAAATCACACCCACAAACACCACCGGTTGAGAATCCCTGACCCCCACAAACACCATCCTGCGGAACTGCTGGTCATTCCCGGCCGCGCTTGACCGCGGCGAGATACCAGTGGTACTATCGCTCAAACTGTACATACAGAGCCCGCGGGCAATGTCTTCCTACCGCCTTTCGCCTTCGGAAATATGTGCTCCGCACCGTTAGTCTCTCGATCTC
This sequence comes from bacterium, assembly GCA_021160245.1. GTDB lineage: Bacteria > B130-G9 > B130-G9 > B130-G9 > B130-G9 > JAGHCW01. Next base: position 7,887 of record JAGHCW010000242.1, read on the forward strand.
CGGAAGTCTGCTTCCCACACCACAGACGAATCCCGTCCGACTTCTCTCTCTCCATCATGAATGTCTCGATCAACGGCGGTCCAGCTACATCCTTATGACGCTTGTCCCCCGGACTTTCGCCTGAGTCGCTTGCCGAGCTTCATCAGTTCAAACGCAATGAGATAGATTGCGGCCGCGCCCAGTATGTAAATCCAGTCGATGGCACGGGGCCCAATGAAGTAGAGAAAGTCCCTTATGAAGGGAGCATATACCGCCAGGCAGACCATGCCGATTGAGCCAGCAATCGAGGCCAGCAGAATTTTGTTCGTGGCGAAGTCCCGATCGAAGATGCTCCTGAAGTCGAATCGCCGCGAGATGATATTGACGAACTGGCAGAATGCGATCGTCAAGTAGCTGAGCGCCGTTGCCCGCGCATAGTGCATGGTGGTCATCATGTCGGTTGTGAGTTTGATCCCCTCTCGGGACATGTAGATCCCGAAATTGGCGAACGCGAGCGCGCCCATGAGGATACCTAAAAGGAGCACCTCAACCGAAGTTGCGGTGTTCACTATGCGGGCCTTCGGGTCACGAGGCGGCGCGTTCATGATGCCGTCCGCTGGCGGGTCGAACGTCAGAAATGTAAGCGGCATAACTTCAGCAAGCAGGTCGATTGCCAGTATCTGGATGGCCAGTATAGGTATCGCCCAATCTCCGAGGGCTACGGCTGCGAGTCCCAAGAGCACGATCACAAGCTCCGCGGCGTTGGTTGTCAGCGAGGCTAGGACAGTTTTCCTCAGGTTAGCGTAGATCGTCCTCCCTTCCTTGACCGCCTCAACAAGCGTTAAGAAGCTATCATCGAGCAGGACGAGCTCTGCCGCCTCTTTTGCGACATCTGTTCCTGTCCGCCCCATCGCCACGCCAATTGCAGCTCGCTTTAGCGCCGGCGCATCGTTGACACCATCACCTGTGACAGCTACTACTTCGCCCTGTTTCTCCAAAAGACTCACAATCCGCAATTTGTCCTCTGGATCGACTCGCGAGAAAATAACGGCATCTGTTGAATTGAGCACCTCTGAAAGTTTGCTGTCGTTCATCTGTTCAAGTTCGGCGCCAGTGTAAACCGGTGGCTCGCCGGCCCGAGAAAGCCCGATCTCTCGGCCCACGGCCTGGGCGGTGATTGCGTGGTCTCCCGTCATGATGATGATCCTGATATGAGCGTCGTGACAACTTTCAATCGCCTCCTTCACGCCCTCCTTCGGCGGATCGATCATCCCCATAAGGCCGAGGAATACTACATCTTTCTCGACAGCCTCGATTTCATAGTCGGAGCCGTTCTCCTCAAGTGGGCGGAAGGCGATCGCAAGCACGCGGAGCGCCTGGCGGGAGTAGGCCTCGTTCAGATGCTGGATGTGCCGCTTGTCCTCTTCTGTGATGGGGACGGTTTTCCCATCTCGATAGATGAACTTGGAGATGGATAAGACGCTCGCAGTAGCGCCTTTTACCGCGAGTTGTTGACGGTCTCCGAACTGACGGACGGAGCTCATCCGCTTGCGCTCCGAATCGAACGGAAACTCGTGCAGCTCTTTGTTCTCCTCGTCCTCCTTCGGGCTTCGGGTCCCCAGCTTCGTAGAGAGAGTTATGAGCGCCGCCTCGGTTGGGTCGCCAATTGGATACCAGCTATGATGTTCATCGTCAGGCGGGCGAATCTCAGCATTCGACGCCATTGTTGCGGCATCCATCATAATCTCTATTTCGTCGATCTGGTCCTTGGTGAGAGGTTTGCCGTCCGGGCCCAGGATGCTTCCGACTGGTTCATAGCCGATGCCGGTCGTCTTGAACTCCTTGCCATTAGACCAGACCGTGGTGACTGTCATCTCATTCTTGGTGAGCGTGCCCGTCTTGTCAGTGCATATCACGGTCGTGGAGCCGAGTGTCTCGACAGAGGGGAGGCTCTTCACCACGGCCTTGCGCTCGGCCAATCTCCTACTCGTCGTTGAGAGCGCCACATTGACCTGTGCGGGCAACGCCTGAGGCACGGCTGCAACCGCAATGCCAAGTGCGTATATTAGACTCGTAAAAAGCGCGAATCCTTGCCACAGGGCAACCAGGAACAATCCTACACTGATTGCTACTACGATGATTGTCAGGTACTTCGCGAGGACGCCTAGTTCCTTTTGTAGAGGCGATCTTGCGGTCTTGGTCTCTTGAGTCATGCTGGCTATCTTGCCCATCTCGGTGTCCATGCCGGTTTTGATAACGACACCCAACGCGGTGCCCGTGGCGACAGTTGTGCCGGTATAGGCAATGTTATCTCGATCCGCGATGATGCTTCGCTCTGGTATCGCCTTGCTATGCTTCCCCTCAGGGGTTGATTCTCCCGTTAGAGAGAACTCATTTGTTCGAAGATCGAAAGCTTCAATAATGCGCATGTCGGCAGGCACTTTGTCGCCCGCCTCAACCTGGACAACGTCCCCTGGTACCAGCAGGTGCTGGGAGAGCTCCTGGACCTCGCCTTCGACCATGACCTTCGCCGGTGAATTGATGAGCTCTCGCAGGCGTTCCAGTACCTTGCCGGCCTTGTACTCCTGCACGAAGCCAATGACAGAGTTGATCATCACAATGACAAACATCACTGTCCCGTCGCGGTAGCTGCCTATGGCGAACGATATGGCGCCCCCAGCTATCAAGACGAGAACGAGTAGTTCCCTAAACTGCATCAAAAACAGAAGCCACTTGGGCATTCCGACGTCTGCTGCTATCTCATTTGGCCCATGTTCCCGGCGCCTGCGATCAGACTCGTCGCGCGGCAAGCCCTTCTCGCTGGTTCCCAGCGCATCCATGGCCTCGCGGGCCGTCATCTGGTAGAATTCTCTCTCAGCCATCTACAGTATCCTCAGTTTTGGAATACTCGTTTGCGCAAAGCAGCTAAGATACACAATGCGCCCTGAAATCCCAAGACGAACATACACTTTGATTCTTGCCCTGCTCACTTGCAGGTCAAGACGGCCCACAAGGAGACATATTTATTGCAACTAAGAGGGAATAGGGGGATGATTGAAATGGATAGAGGGTGAAAGACCGAAATGGGAAGTGAATAGATGACCACAAACCACATATCTACTATTGCTCGTGAGCTGAAGCTCGGCCGAAGACAGATTGAGGCCACTGCAGCGTTGCTCAAAGAGGGTAGTACTGTGCCCTTCATCGCTCGCTACCGTAAAGAGGCAACCGGCTCGCTCGATGAGGTGGCAATAGTTTCAATCCGCGACCGGCTGGAGCAGCTGGAGCAATTGGACAAGCGTCGCGAGGCTATCCTGCAATCACTTTTGGAGCGTGAGCTTCTTACCGAGGAGCTAAAGAAGGCGATAGACGCCGCCCAAACAATGGCGGAGCTGGAGGATATCTATTTACCGTATAAGCCGAAGCGGCGAACTCGCGCCAGCATCGCCAAGGAAAAAGGCCTGGAGCCCCTCGCAAGTCTTCTATTCTTGAACCAAGAGAATGAGGCAATCGACCCATTGGCAGAGGCCGCGAAGTTCGTCGATGAGGAGAAGAATGTCTCCTCTGTTGACGAGGCGCTGGCCGGCGCTCGGGATATTATCGCGGAGATGGTTAGTGAGGACCGTGATGCCCGTAGGCTGCTGCGAGACCTTTTCCTTAAGAAGGCGACATTGAAGTCCCAGATGATCAAGGGAAAGGAGATCGACGGAGCGAAGTTCAAGGACTATTTCGACTGGGAGGAGCTCGCCAAGGATGCCCCGTCGCATAGGATATTGGCGCTTCTGCGTGGCGAGCGCGAGAAATATCTCTCCCTGCATGTCCAACCGCCGCGTGAGGAGGCCGAATCGTTAATTCTAAGCCAGTTTGTGCTGGCAAAGACGAGGGCCTCGGAGCAAGTTGCGGAGGCGGCTCGGGATTCCATTAAGCGACTGCTTGGCCCATCAATGGAGAACGAATTTAGGTCATCTCTCAAGCTGCGGGCTGATGATGAGGCAATAAAGGTCTTCGCTGACAATCTCCGTGAATTGCTCCTCGCATCGCCTCTTGGTCAGAAAAGAGTCCTTGCGCTCGACCCCGGCTTTCGAACAGGATGCAAGCTAGCCTGCCTCAATGAACAGGGAGACCTACTGGTCCACGACGTCATATACCCCCATAGCGGCGATACGGCGGCCAGAGCGGCCGGGAAGAGGATGACCGAGCTCTGTCGCGAGAACAGAATTGAGGCCATCGCCATTGGGAATGGTACCGCCAGCCGCGAGACCGAGGCGTTCGTGCGTGGTCTTGAGCTATCTAGTGCAATCCCTATTGTCGTGGTGAGCGAATCTGGGGCATCGATATACTCAACCTCGGAGATAGCCCGCGCGGAGTTTCCGGACTATGACGCAACTGTTAGGGGCGCCATATCCATCGGACGGCGGCTCATGGACCCGCTCTCAGAGCTCGTTAAGGTCGATCCCAAGTCAATTGGCGTCGGCCAGTATCAGCACGACGTTGACCAGGCGGAGCTTCGGAGCACCCTTGATGAGGTCGTGATCAGCTGCGTCAACAAAGTCGGTGTCGATCTCAATACCGCAAGCCGTGAGCTGCTCTCTTACGTCTCGGGACTTGGGCCTCAGCTTGCTCAGAACATCGTGGAGTATCGTGCTCAAAACGGCGCCTTCAGCTCGCGCAAGCAGCTGAGCAAAGTCCGCCGGCTCGGACCGAAGGCTTTTGAGCAGGCCGCCGGATTTCTTCGAATACAGGGAGCGAAGCACCCTCTCGACTCATCGGGAGTGCATCCTGAGAGCTATCGGATCGTTGATAAGATGGCCGTGGATTGCGGATGCACCATCTCAGAGCTGATGAAAGAGGAGAGACTCCGAAAAAAGATTGAGATCGACCGGTATGTATCGGCCACGATAGGTTTGCCGACGCTCAGCGATATCCTAAAAGAGCTCGCAGCGCCTGGGCGTGATCCGCGCATGAGATTCGAGGTCTTCTCCTTCAAAGAGGGAATAATGACGATTGGGGACCTGGAGGAGGGTATGCAGCTTCCCGGAATCGTGACTAACGTAACCGCATTCGGCGCATTCGTTGACATTGGCGTGCGTCAGGACGGACTTGTTCACATCAGCAACCTTGCGGACCGGTTCGTCAAGAATCCGGCGGATATTGTCAAGGCCGGCCAACACGTCTTGGTTACCGTGCTGGCAATTGATGTCCAGCGCCGGCGCATCTCGCTTTCGATGAAAAATACCGCTTAGCTAGATCGTGCTTCCTTCTATGTGATTGTGACGGTCGTAATCGTTCTCTCGAATGACTCCTCCATGGCCGGCTCCAGGCGACTCAACGCGGCTCCGTCGTTCTTGCACAATCAGGAGTTTTCGTAATCATTGGTTTTGTCTGTTGGGGGTTGGGGCTTGTGGGTCACTCATGGGCAGTGCTTCGTTCCCTGGAGGGGGACCACAATAGCCTGATCAGAAGTTGCACCTACGGCTACTATTGTTTTCGTCCCTCTGGGGCGAAGATGTCCATCGACATTCAACGCAACAATCCAAGCCCTTCAGCAACCCACGAGATGAATACGGAAACTCCTCACGGATTGCGCCTCTTGCCTTGCCGCCCGTGGGCTGTTAGTTTCTACTAATCTTGGACCACATCATAAGAAAGGACTAAAAAAGCGCTGTGACCAAAGATGAGAGAGCGGAGATTCAAGAGAGACTGACCGCCTCGGTGGCGGGGGCTGGGTGAGCGTCTAAGCTAGGTCCGGGTGACCTATTAGAGGCTCTCTGTGGACTTCCGCTGAAGAAGGACCCGAATATCATTGCGGGGCCATCGATTGAGCACGCCGAGGATGCTGGCGTTTATCGATTGACGGATGAGATCGCGCTCGTTCAAACGATCGATTTCTTCACGCCCATCGTTGACGATCCATTCACTTTTGGCCAGATAGCCGCCGCGAATGCGCTCAGCGATCTCTATGCGATGGGTGCGAGGCCTCTCTCTGCGCTGAACCTCGTCTGTTTCCCGAGCAAGAAGATGGAGATTGACGTCCTGCGGCGCGTCCTGTTGGGGGGCCTCAATAAGGTACACGAGGCGGGCGCCGTGTTGCTTGGCGGTCATTCCATCGACGATCCCGAGATAAAATATGGGCTTGCGGTTACGGGCCTCGCTCATCCCGATAAGATAGTCAGAAACAACACCGCTAAGGTCGGCGACAAGCTCATCTTGACCAAGCCAATTGGCACCGGTGTTATCTCCACGGCGGTAAAGGGGGGGCTTGTCGATGAACGAGGCGCGGCTAAGGTCGCACAGACTATGGCAATGCTCAATAAAGGCGCTGCCGAGGCCATGATAAAGGTTGGAGTCAATGCCTGCACGGACGTAACGGGCTTTGGGCTTGTGGGCCACCTCACTGAGATGATGTCCGAGGATAGATTCGGCGTGCGCCTCGATCTTGATTCTCTTCCGTTGATGGACGGCGCGGTCGATTTCATGCGTCAGAAAATCGCTCCAGGGGGCTTATTCCGCAATCGGAAGTTCTGGGGAGACAGGATCATTCCGGACGACGAGGTTCCCCAAGAGATATTCAATCTTCTCTTCGACCCACAGACTTCGGGAGGCCTTTTGATCGCCGTCGAATGCGCAAAATGCGACCTCCTCCGGCGCGAGCTCGCACTAGCTAACGTTGCTACTATCGCCGAGATTGGCGAGATCATACCTGAACCTATCGGGCGTCTCATAGTGAGATAGTGACAGATTGAGGTGGAACCCCCTCAGCGCTGGCGTGTTGGATTCTATATGAAGACATTTCCAGATTTAACTTGGCAATAGAGGGGATTACTAGAATGAGAAAAGCAACCGCAATCTATATTGTCGGGGTCCTTATCGCCTGCGCATTTATGGTCGGTTTCTGGATGGCATCCCGCGACGCAGTGTCAGTCCGAGCCGCGGCGCCTTCCGAGGCGCTTGCTCAGACGACGGATTCCGCGCCGGAATTAGCCATGACTCCCCACACATTTCGGGATGTGGCCAAGAGAGTCAGCCCGGCTGTTGTCAGCATAACGTTTAGAAAGGCCGTTAAGACCTCCAGAACCTCATCTCCATTCTGGTTTTTTCAGGACCAATTCGGATTCGGGAGACCCGGGCGGCGTCAGAGGCAGCCGAAGGAGCAAGAGCATTGGAGCACTGGCGGTGGAACGGGCTTCATCATCGACAAGTCCGGCTTGATCCTAACAAATAACCATGTAGTTGCTGACGCTGATGAGATAGACGTGAAGCTATTAGATGACAGGGAGTATAGGGCTGAAGTAGTTGGACGGGACCCGCAAACCGATGTGGCATTGATCAGAATAGACGCTGGCGAGGACCTACCGGTAGCCGCTCTCGGGGATTCCTCTAAGCTCCAGGTGGGCGATTGGGTTTTGGCCATCGGCAATCCCTTTGGCTATGACCACTCCGTTACGGTGGGAGTCGTCAGCGCCAAGGGGCGTCAGATCGGAGCGGGCAACTACGACCGCTTCATCCAGACGGACGCCTCAATCAATCCGGGCAACTCCGGGGGCCCACTCATTAACATCTACGGCGAGGTGATTGGGATCAACACTGCAATTGCGGGACTCAGAACCGGTATCGGATTCGCGGTTCCCATCAACATGGCCACAGCCATAATCCCAGATTTGAAAGAGCACGGTGAGGTCATTCGCGCTTGGCTGGGTGTTATGATTCAGCCCATCACACCGGACTTCCAGGAATCGCTCAACCTCGAGAAGCGCGAGGGCGCGCTTGTGTCGGAGGTTGTCGCGGATAGCCCGGCCGAAGAAGCCGGCTTGGAGATCGGCGACGTTATCATTGAATTTGACGGTCAGCCTGTGAAGTCGTCACAGCAGCTTCCGGAAATGGTTAGTCTATTGCCCGTGGGCAAGAAGGTGAAACTACAGGTCATCCGCGATGGCAAGACCAAGAAACTGCGGGCCAAGCTGGCCCAGAAGCCCTCATCAGAGGTCGCAGAAAAGCGTGAAGGAAAGGAGCGCGAAGGGTTGGGTCTTACTGTTCGCGACTTAAGTCCCGAGACAATCAAGCGATTTGGCTTGCCGGTTAACATGCAGGGCGCAATCGTTACCGATGTTAGGTTCAAGAGCCCGGCTGAGCGAGCCGGGATAAAAGAAAGCGACATAATCCTCAAGATTGGGTGGAAGCAGGTAAAAGACGCGAATCATTTTTACAGACTCATCGCAGAACTTGAGCCCGGCACACACCTAGTCCTGATATACCGAGCTGGGAATCAGTTTTTCGTTACGGTTGACATTAAGGACGAGTAATGAGCTCTCACTTGGGACCGAGATTCAAAGGCGTTCTGAGCTTTCTGATAGTCCTTTCGGTCTTCTTCTCAAGCATCGTGTTTGTGCTCAGAAAGAGCGATGCGATGGTGGAGAGCTATAAGTTTCGCAGTGATATGGTATTTGTGCCGTCGCCAGCCCTTACGAAGATCGCTTGCCTGGGTTTCGACAACCTGCTCTCGGACCTTCTTTGGCTTCGGACTATAATGTACGTCCATAATCAACAGAAGGGCGCCAAGCGCTTCAGTTGGCTGAAGCAGATGCTCGACGTGGTGACTGAACTTGATCCCTATCCATGCGATATATATGAACGAGGCGGCGCTTGGCTGTATCAGGACGCCGAGAGGCCCAACGATGGCGTGAGATTCTTCCAGAAGGGCATTAGGAATGTACCTCAGACCGCAAAAACGAAGTGGAAGCTCGCGTACCATCTAGGCCAGTGCTTCCGCAATGTCCTATACGACGAGAAAGACGCCACTCGCTATTTCGAGATGGCCATGAAGATGCCCGACGCGCCTAAAGTCCTAATGGTGGCCGTGGCAGCCGGATACGAGCGGCAAGGGCTCTTTGACAAGGCGCAGAAGCTTTGGGAAAAGACCCGAGAGACGACCGGTGACCCTAACATCGCCCGCGCGGCGGACGACAAGATCAGGTTTATTGAGGATACGAGGCAGGCGATTGAGTCGCTACAACAGAAGGTCAATCAATTCCAAGATAAGTTTGGCCATCCGCCTGATGATCTCCAAGCTCTGGTTGACGCCGGCTACATCCCAAGCGTTCCCGAGCCGCCACTTTTAGGCAAATACGAGTTTGATCAATCGGAGGGCAGAGTGCGCTACCTCTTCATCCCACAGGAACTTGCGGGACTACATTGAAGCCGAAAAGGATACTCATCTCACCAGGCGACGCCTCGAACAATATCGGGGACTTGGCGATACTAACGTCAGTTGTCTCGCTCATAAGGAGGTTCATTCCTGACGTAGATATTGCCGTCTTCGCGAACAGGAGAGACCGCATACGAGACATTCTAGCAGTAGAGACGCTGCCAAAGGGCAAGGGCCTGCTTGCGGCAATCAGGAGTCTCCCATCCACCATGAGGGAAATTCGGCGATGCGATCTTCTCGTCTGGGGCGGCGGGCAGCTGCTGCAGGATATATCAAGCCAGCTATATATCCCGTTTCATATAATGAGGCTAGCGCTTGCCGTACTCATGAAGAAACCCACCCTCATATACTCCATCGGCGCCGGCCCGATAAGGTCATTCTTCAGCAGGGCTCTGACCAGAATCGTTGTCAGCCGGGCGGACACCATAACCGTCCGGGACGCAAAATCCGCTGATATGCTCGCGTCGTGTGGCATTGAGCGAGACAGGATAGCTGAGACTCCAGACCCCGCGCTTGCGCTTCGACCCGATAATGATTTCGATGTAGAAGCTCGCCTTTTGGAAATGGGTCTCGACCCGAAAAGACCAATACTCGGAGTGGCTGTCAGGCGGCTTTTTCATCGCAACTCCGGGATTCTGCCGATAAGTCTTAGGATGAAGCTGGGGCTTGTATCGCGAGAGCAAAGGGCGAGATTTGACAGCTTCGGTTTCGAGCTGGCGAGGTTCATCGATTACGTCGTCGAGAGATACAACTTTCAGGTTCTGTTCATCCCGATGTACACAGAGCCCGGCCAGAATGATCAGGCCGTCGGCCGGCAAATCGCATCCACAGTGCAGCGAAAGGGCGATGTCTTCCACTTGCCCCCTGGCCATACAAGCAGGCAGGTTCTGAGCATTATGTCAAAAACATCCGCCATGCTCGCCGTGAGAATGCACGCCGCGGTTCTTAGTGCTGTCGCCGGGACTCCGTTAATTTGCCTTCATTATGCTCCCAAGGGCGCGAGTTTCATGGAGAACATTGGCCTTGCAGACTACTCCCTGCCGGTCGAGGACACCAATTGCGGCGTTCTTATGAGACTATTCAGCAAACTGATGGCAAACCGTGACGCGATTGTGGAAACAATGGCCGGCAGTGTGCAGGCCTCGCGTTCCGACGTGTTGTTAAATGTGTCAAGCGTCAAGGAGTTACTCGGAATGGCGCCACTGGGTGAGGAGGCGGTCAATGAGTTCCTCTCGGAATTCTCAGTCAAACCCAATAAGCCGGCGGAACGGCTGAGTCATTCTCATGCGGACAGAATCGCTTGTTGAGGCGCGGGGGCGAATTTGATTGAGATAATTAACCTGCACAAATCCCTCGACGGCGTCGAGGTCTTACGAGGCGTTAATCTGGATATCCCGGGCGCCAAGACGACGGCAATTATTGGCTCATCCGGGACGGGCAAGTCCGTGCTCTTGAAGCACATCATCGGTTTGCTCAAGCCGGACAGCGGCACGATAATCGTCGATGGTGTGGACACAAGCGAGCTCAATGGGCGTGAGTGGAATGAGCTTCGGAAAGATAAGTTCGGGATGCTCTTTCAGGAGGGAGCGCTATTCGATTCCATGAACGTTTTTGAGAATGTCGCCTTCTTTCTTGAGCAACACACAAAGCTCTCGAAGGAGGAGATTGCCCACAAAGTGGGGGAGAAGCTCGAACTCGTGGGGCTCCCAAACGTGGAGCACAAAATGCCCTCCGAGCTCTCCGGCGGAATGAAGAGACGCGTTGCTCTGGCGAGAGCGATTATCGCAAGCCCTCATATAGTGCTCTTCGATGAGCCGACAGTCGGCCTCGATCCCATAATATGCGCCTCAATCATAGACCTCATCAAACAGACGCAGGAGCAGCTTGGCATCACTTTCGTTATGGTTACGCACAACATTCTTGCTGGATTCTCAATCGCCCAGAAGATAGCCATGCTCCACGAGGGCCGGATTATCGAGTCGGGCACAGCGGAGGAGATGAGGAACTGCGAGAATCCCATCGTCCAGAACTTTATCAAGAACATTGAGTTCGGCTGAGGCGGCTCTCATAGCCAATAATGGCCATGGGAATCGCCGGGCCGGAATGAGGCCTAAGGCCGCGCTACGAAGACCGACACACAATGACGCGACAGGCTCTTTCTCTCCACGACGAGCGAGGGTGCAAGACCAGTCTGCAAAAACTCCTCGAACTGAAACATAAACGGCGCAACGGTGCTTGAGAAAATTATCTGAGCGCGGCCAGTAGGGGTGAGGTGCTCGGACACACCCGCCCAAAAGCCCCTTATCACCTCGCCGTTTTTGCCCCCCAAATACGCCTGCTCCCACGGGTTCTTCGGGTCAACGAAGAAGAAGGGCGTGTTAAAA
>JAGHCW010000109.1 GCA_021160245.1 bacterium
CGCCGCTTCCCCCCTCCGATGTGCCGCCGGCGTAAAACGCCTCGGTTGCATTATTTTGGTAGTCCCTTAGGCCGAGCTTCTTGCCGTCCGACATGAATTCGGCCATTTTGAGATCGAAGAACGCGCCATCGACGTAACCCGCGATGTCGCGCACGGGGTAGCCAATCCGGGTCATCGCATGCTTGATGTTGCCTCGATGAATCGGAGTTATCTTGAGCGTAAGAGCGTCGATCTTGTCCTCGACGAACCGCGCCACGCGCTCCGTGTTCAGTATCTCCGTAACAAGCGACTCGTCGTCCGAAATGAGAACGAGATCGGCACCTCGTTTCTCAAGAACAAGCCGCCCATAACGGCTCATGTAGTCGTGGATGTCGCCCCGGACGTTTTGAGGCGTCTCGTATTTGCCGTATCTGGCGAGGAATTGCAGGATGTTCTCCGGCGTCAATCCCGATGCAGCCGCGTTCCAGAGCGAGATTGGCGTTATGCTATAGGTGTGGATGTACTCCGGACTCTTCACCAACTCGGCAAACAGTGCGAGATAGTCCCTAGCTACATCGAAGTTCCTATTCTGCACCTCGGCAAGCACCGATCTGTCGCTCTGAACGATCAGTGGCCGATCATCGAGATCATATACCATTTCTGACTCGCGTAAGTATGATTGTCTTCTCACTAGCCGAGCATAACGTCTGCGACTCCCCGGGCATTTAATCTAACACAATTACAGTTTACCGTTAGCCAGAACGTTCGGTCAATATGGATGCGATGCTTCCGAAAGATCAGATTGAAGCCGGGCGGGCGAGGCGACTCTGGAGTGCGGTGGACAGGCGCCGCTTTCTCTTGTGGTGGCTTGACACCACTCTCTATGAGTTGATCAAAGCTGGCGCCGCGTCGAGCCGCGGCGAGCCAAAGCGGCGCCTGGGCCATCGCAGTCCAAAACAACATCTTCGTGGTTAGCCAATGGCCCAATCGAGAACGAGCTCGGCGTTCTTGATGCAGGTTCTGGCCCTCTCCTCGTTGCAGAGATGAGCGGGGACGCCCCCAGCGTGGTAGGGGCATTTGGCGCGGCCATATTCTGGCGCGAGGGCCATCACCGCTTTGAGCACACTTCCCGTGAGGTCGTAGCATTCGGCGAGCTGCTTCAGGCTGTGGGTATAGGGCATCTCCCGCTCCGTGCGGATGATCAGCCATTTGAGCGTCTTCTCAGCAACCTGGTGCGAGTAGAATGCCGCGGCGTAAAACCGTTCCGCCCGAAGGCAAACTCCGGCCGTAACCAAGTCCTCTTTCGCCTGCTCGAGCCACCATTCAGCGGGTATTTTGTGCGTCATTGCAGCCTCAGTATGAGAAACCTACTATCGCGATTCCCGAAGCAAACTCCTCAATGCTGGCGGCGTTGTCGGCGGGGACCTTCAGCTTAAGCGTTGCGTCGTAGGCCCCGGGGCCGATGTCAAGCGGGCACTCGAACAAACCCGTCGCGCCCGGCGTCAGGTCCAGGCTACAGATTTCGCTCCCATCGATGAGGAGTGATGCTGTTGCTGAGTCGCCGTCGGGCAGCTCTCCGAGAGTTATCATGAGGCGGTTGACGGGGAACTTGGGCTGAATCTCGGTCTTGAATATGGCGAGGCCCTTCTCCTCCGTCTCCATCTGCCAGTTCATGGCCCCTCTGCGGAACGTCAGAGCGCTCTGAAGCCATATCTTGCTCAAGAAGAATTGGCGGTTCTGCTCGTCTTTTTGGAACGTGTGATCGTTTATGTACTCTATCTTAAGCGTCTGGGCGCCCGGCTCAATGCCGTCGAAGAAGATGTAAGTATTCGTCCAGTCGTGATATGGGATGTTGACGAACTGCACCTTGTCATCGCCGAGCTGGACCTTGATATGGGGCATGATATAACGGGCGAACCCGGTCGTCGGATCGAGCACAAGCCCCGTCTCAACGTGCGTCTCGAACGTCCCCTTCCCCTTGACCCGCATCCGAATCGCGAGCGTATCAGAAAGAACGTTGACCGGCGACTCAAGCTCGCCGTTTCGCTCCAGCACCCATCCGCCTTCGACCTGCCGGCCCTCAGATTTCTTCATCTCGGCAACTCCCACCGCCTCGGTTCTGAGCTTCAATATCATCTCGACAGCCCGGTTCATCTCGGCCCGGTCGCCAAACTTAAGCGCCAAAGAGTAGAGATTACAGAGCGCATCGAACTGATCGTGAAACTTTAAGTATGCTATGCGGCGCAGGACGTTGAACGAGGCGCTCTCATCGCCCTTTGCTACGAGGCATTGTGCCCAGAGATATTTCGCCTGAAGCGTCAGGTCGGGCGGCCTTGCGCTTGCCTCCTCAAGCCGGCGCAAGACTGCTCGTGCCGCTTCCACATCGTTCTGCAACAGATGAGCGCGAACCTCAATGAGCCGCGCCGCAAAGCTGAGTATCGGGTCATCACGAACCAAATCGGCGACGAGTAGTGCATTCTCCGCGTGGCCTTTCGAGAGCTCCGACCTTGCTATCTCAATGCGCGCCTCTTCTGAATAGGGCGAGAGGTCTAGGGGATCATCGTGTGCCCTGAAAGCGTAAAGGTCCGACGCGTAGGACCATGCCCCGGCCTCGATGAACGAGCGAAGCAGCGCCTCGCCGAGGTATTTGCGATTTGGCTCTATCAGATAGGCGTGGCCCATGTACTCGAGGCCTGTGGGTTTGTTGAACGGGAGGTATAGCCGGCCGTATATGCGATAGAGCAGCTGGTAGAGCCCGCCGGCGCTCAGTATCTGGACTCTATCGACATAGACGTTGGCCACCTTGTCGGGATGAACTTGTTTGATGTCCTGTCCGGGGAGCTCAAGCCAGAGCCGCATCTTGTAGTCTCCGCCCTTGACAAAGACTCGCCTGTAGTATTTCTGCATCAGCTCGACATCGACCGGGTCATCGATTACGGGAATCGTCTCCTCGTCACTCTCGAGCTCCAGCTTGATATTCGGCACCGTCGTCCATATCGGATTCCGCATCATGGCGTCAATGACGATTAGCTTGTTGCCCGCCTCGATGTGGACGTCTCTTTCAAACGGGAAGCCGGGCGTCAGTCTGCGGCCGGTCTTGATGAACGCTCTTGAGGGGGGGTCGTAGATGGAGAGCGGCTCGTCCTCCAGCTCGAAGGTGCTTTTTGGGGAGAACATGTCGAGGAAACACCCGCCTGCAAGCAGAAAGAGCATCGCCACGATGCCCAGCCCGGCCGCATATATGCTTCGTGTCTCAAAGCTGTCTCCCGGCTGCGATGCCGCCTTCTTTCGCCTATAGAAGAGCAATCCGAAGAGAATAGACAGCGCGATGACCTCGCCAATCACCCTCAGAGGCGTCGTCAAGTCGAATCTGAAAAAGGATGGCAAGAACCGCGACAAGTCGATGTGGGTGTTGATGTTCAGCAGCCAGAACGCCCGATTGGCGCCGTTCGCAAGATCGTACCTAAAGACGGGCGAGAGAAGATGCAGAAAAGTGAATGTCGCGGATATTGCCGCGGTGAAGAAGAAGACGGACATCTGCCGGACCGTCCGAAGCCTAGAGAGCCCGAGTCCGAGCATCGCCCCTAGTAACGGCAGAATGACGATTAGGAACCGGCAGGGCGGACACCAGGAGGCGTTCCACCACGGCACGCTACCGATGACCAGATAATAGGGCGCAGCGACGAATAGGAGCTTAAAAAACGCGGGCCGGTTGCTCTTGAGTAGCACAAATACTCCGGCGATGGCGAGCAAGTAAAGAGGCGAAAGCACCAAGAGACCGAATTGTTGATCGAGCATCTGCCCGAGAATCCCGTGTATTGGGCTGAAATCGGACGCGCCCATCCTGAATAGCTCATCAAGTCTCGACGTCAGAAGCCGCAACGTAACGAATCGGTCCCTCAGAAGCCAAGCGCCAATCGCAACTGCGCCCATGCCACATCCAGCGTATAACCACACGACTCGCCTCTTGGACGTCTGCCACAGCGACAGAATTAGCAGGGGGCCCGCGATCACCGACAGCCGGAGCTTCAGCATAAAGAGGGCAAAAGAGAGGGCAACGATTATCAGAAGTTCTTTTTTCCTATCATAACTCGTCCGCATCAGTCGCCGTACGGCATAGAGCACGATTAAGGCCGCGGCCGTGGCAGGGAAGACCTGATTGGCGTAGTTCAGCATTGGCACGGAGAAGCCAAAGAGCAAAGAGCCGATTAGCGCGTGTTTTCTGCTTGCCCCAAGCTCTGAAGATAACAGGAAGACGTTGGCGATAAGCAAAGCGGCAAGAAGATTCATAAGGGCGTATGCGCCTCGGTGACCAAAGAGCCAATATGCAGGCGCGATCAACACGGGCAGGCCGATGTTGTGGTTTGGCACGGCATACTTCTTGCCCATTATCTCGATGCTCCGATACTGTGGCTGGAGCTCATAAGGATAGTATTCGCGATAGTCCTTGTTCTCAAAGTTGTTAGTAGAGTCGATGTCGTGGTCGTAAGCGATGCTGTGGGCTATTAGAAGATAGTACGGCTCGTCACCATCTGGGGGGTGGAGCTCAAAGAGCCACAAGCCGAACCAGAAATAGACCGATGCGCATATAGCCACAAGAAGGACGAGGACTCCTTTTTGCGAGAGATCGCTCATGTTGCGGAAGAGCAAAAGAATGAGCACCACACCAACGGATACTGTAACCAGCAGAATGCCAGTTCCAGCCAGCGCCTCAAAATAGCGCGATGCGGATGTGAAAAGTGGCGTGGCGAAGGCGATGAGCGACAGGGCTGAGATTGCGCACAGCGACTTTGTGGCCCGCAGGAGCCCCTTGCGAAGGCCAATCGCTTTGAGGATCAGAAGCAGAGCTGCCGCGTGGATGAATATGATCGGGAGATAGTGCGATACGAGCTTCACTCGAGGCGCGTCCAGCGCAAGCCAGTAGCCGGCGAGCCACGTTCCCGAGGCGATGGCGATAGCAATTGTGCAAGCAATATATAGTAATTCAGTCATCGGTCCAGAAATTGGATGCCATCTACATATATCCGCAGTAGTTCTTGGTCGGGGTCAGAAAG
>JAGHCW010000168.1 GCA_021160245.1 bacterium
AGGACGACGAGGATGCTCAGAAAGAGCTTGCTTCTCAATCGCTTGACTGATAGTGACAAGAGCGCCAGGAATGTCATCTTCCACCTATCTGTTAACAAGCATCATTGCTGTGTTTGCACCAGTGACGGATACAAAATGCAAAGGGCCTGAGAGATGGGCCAACTGCCTCTCAGGCCCCTTGGACGAGGAGCACGGCATCAGTTTCCGTCCTCCCCATTCTCTTTTCCCTTGTCTACCATTCGCTCGAGGCAGCTCTCTACTTCAGCCATCGCATCGCCGAGATCCTGTCCCGACGCCAAGGCAAGTTCCGCTGCCAACATCTCTTTGCCCTTGTCAAACATCTTGCGGTCGGTCATACAGAGTCGCCGCCAGGTAGTCATTGAGCGAAGGATATAAACGGCCTCGGCCACGTCGGTAAAGATGCCCGACTCGAGCAGATCCTGCAACATGCTCTTGCGGCTACGAAAATCGTTCTCTACCTCTCCATCACTCAATGGCTCGGGCAAGGAGGAGAGCATTTCACGCAACTCTTTCAATCTGCCTACCTTGCGCAGCCCAATCTCCTCGGCCTTGATAACAGGCACCATCACCTGCATTGCCCGAGGGCTAGGAACCGTATCGATCACGTAATATTCCTGTCGCATATCGCCGATCGACTTTTCCTGCACCTCGACGACTGTTCCCGCGCCATAGGATGGATGTACAATCCTGGTCCCGACTGGGTATACTTCTGCCATTATGCCCCCTGTTCCTCTCGCCGATCCATGCTCAAGAGACTCACAGACTCTGTCCACTGCCCCCACGAGACGACAGCGCTCTTACCTGCCCATCGTCGTGACCACATCGTGCAATGCGGCAGTTCAAGGGTGACACCAGCCAAGATTCCGCCGGCCTAGCAGCTTTACCTCTAATCTGCCTCCCCTTGCCAAGACACTCTATATGTGCTCAAGGCTCTATGTGATAAAGCTCGCTCTTTACTCTCCATAGCCGCGTGCGGTGTCATCTCCTAGGGGACCGGGCAACACCTCGCCTCGATTCACCCATACCTTGATACCGATACGTCCGTAGGCGGTCTCAGCTTCCTCACGGGCAAAATCGATATCGGCTCGCAAAGTATGTAGAGGAACGCGTCCTTCCATCAACCAATCGCGCCTTCCCATTTCAGAGCCGTAAAGACGGCCCTTACAGGCAACCTTGACACCCTCGGCTCCGGCTCGAATCGCCCGCTGCGCCACTCTACTCATAGCGCGTCGATATGAAACGCGGCGCTCTATCTGCTCGGCGATATTCTCAGCCAATACGCGCGCGTCCAGATCCGGATTATCTATCTCGGCCACGTCCAGGCGAAGAGCGTTACCGGTGACGCCGGTAATCTCTTCCAGTTTTTCCTTCAGCGCGTTGATCGTGGATCCCTTGCGCCCGATGACGATCCCGGGCTTGGCCGTGTTAATACGCACCAAGATCCGCTTGGGAAAACGCTGTATCTCTATCCGCGAGATACCGGCCCTCCCCAAATACTCGCGGATCGTCTCGCGTATCTCGATATCGCCCAGAAGGTTCTCTACATACTCTTTACCTTCTGCATACCACTTGGAATCCCATTCTTTGATGATGCCGAGCCTGAATCCGATAGGGTGTACTTTGCGACCCAAAATGTTCTCCTTCCACTAGAGCGCAAATCTGCTTGACGATTGAGCTCGACCATGTCACACTTATCATGTGACCGTGCAGTAAAAGTTAGCCCTTGCTACCAGCCGCCAACCGACAATTCAAAGACTGCAACCCATATTATACTAGCCTACGCCTAGATCGGCAAAAGCAGATTATGGCAAGTCTTGCCTCCACCCCAAGGGATGCTCCTCAAGAAGACTCTGCGAGAGGAGAAAAGGATTCGTGCCTGATTAAAGATCTGCTTCGGAAAAGCACTATGGACGGCGCTATTTTGAGAGCGTCTTGCGGCGCCTTTCAGCCAAAACCCAGCACACCAAGCTCCGCCTGTGTACTGCAACCCTCGCCTCTGTGACGCCCTGAACTGAGCCTTGTCGGCCTCTAGCAGACGCATCATATATGCCGTCTGGCACCCAAAGATTTGACAGCCCGGCTCCGTCCAGTAAAATATGGGCTGTCAAGGGCCGCTAGCTCAACTAGGCAGAGCAACTGACTCTTAATCAGTAGGTTAAAGGTTCGATTCCTTTGCGGCTCACCTTTCTGGAACGGGGACATTGGGGCCCCGGGGGAAATGTTGCCGCTGGGGAAGTGTCGGAACTGGCAGACGAGCGTGACTTAGGATCACGTGGAGTAATCCGTGAGAGTTCAAATCTCTCCTTCCCCATCTTGGCCCTTTTCGAGCGGAAGTGGCTCAGTGGTAGAGCATCTCCTTGCCAAGGAGAGGGTCGCGAGTTCGAATCTCGTCTTCCGCTCCTCTGAGACCAAGCACAGTGCCTGGTCGATTTTGAAGCTGGTTCCGGGGGCTGCCCGCGAGCCAGCCTTTTTACATGCCTCGGTTCCGTTTCACGCGACACAGAGGCTGTGCTATAATTCACCAGGCTTGACTTATTATGGCAGCACGTTTGCCCGTCGCTTGACGTAGCGTTGGTCGTCGTCAGCAAGCCGTCATCACAAGGGAGGATCGTACGTTGAAAGTCACCACAGAGACAGTCGCCACTCGAGAGGTAAAGCTCACTATAGAACCAGACCAAGAGACGGTCAGGGAGAGCTTGCGCCGCACCGCCCGCAGAGTTTCTCGCCACCGCCCCGTTCCGGGGTACCGACCTGGACATGCGCCCTACGGTTTGGTCGAAAACATCTATGGTCATGAGACCCTCTTGTATCAAACACTCGACGACCTGGGGCCACGGCTTTATCGTGAGGCGATTGAAGAAGCCGACATTGAGCCCTTTAGCCAAGGTCAGCTCGACGTCGAATCAGAAGACCCTCTTGTCCTGACGGCCAGAGTACCACTCGTACCGCTGGTGGAACTAGGCGATTACAAAGAGCTGAGCATCGAGCCAGCCCAAGAGGTCTCGGTCAGCGAGGAACAGATTCAGGAGCGTTTGGTACAGCTCCAGCAGGAGAATCTCGAGTACGCATCCGTCGAGCGTGGAGCGCAGATGGGCGATCAGGTGGTCGCCAGCATCGTGGGCACAGCGGACGGAGAGATAGTCGTGGATCAAGGCGACACGAACCTCGACCTCGACGATGACTTGACGCCTCCTGGCTTCGCTGAGGCCCTCCTGGGCGTCGAGGCAAACGAGCTGCGCGAGTTCTCACTCTCCTTTCCCGAAGATCATGACAACGAGGAGTTGGCCGGGCGTCAGATCGACTTTGAGGTAGTAGTCAAGTCGGTGCGCGAGGTCATCATACCCGAGATCGACGACGACCTGGCAAAAACGGTGGGCGATTACGAGAATTTGGCAGAGCTTAAGGAAGCCGTCGGCCAAGTGCTTGAGCAGGAACTGAGGCAAGAGGCCGAGCAGAACGAGCTTGACGCCGCATTGGAGGCTCTAATAGAGATCAGCAAGATCGAATATCCCAAGGCAATGATCGAGCAAGAAATCGAAGCCGCGTTGGATAACCAGCGGCAGCGTCTGCAGCAGATGGGCTTTACCTTTGAGAGCTATTTGCGCATGTCGGGCGAGACCGAGGAGGATTGGC
>JAGHCW010000121.1 GCA_021160245.1 bacterium
GCTCTACAGGTTGCTCATGCGATCTCGACACATGAGGCGCGCCCGGAGGTCGACTACTACGTCTCCGCCGACGACATTCCGGGGGACGATGCGGGAGCAGGCTATGTAAATGAGGCGATGTTCGCCTCGGCTTGCTTCTACAAGTACTTCTCGATCGATTGGGACCAGCTCGTTGAAAACCTCAAGGGCTTTGGAGAAGGCCACAAAGAGCTCGCCGCACACACGGTTGGCGCCTTCATTCGTGCTGCCGCCTCTGTGAATCCGACCGGCAAGCAGAATAGCTACGCCGCGCACAATCCACCCGATGGCATCTTGGTTGAGATGAAGAACACGCCGATCAGCTATGCCAACGCCTTCGCAAAGCCAGCGACGCAGGGCGATCGCGATATAATCTCTCAGAGCATTGCGCAACTCGCCCATTACGTCCACGATCTCGATATTGGCTACGGTAAGCCCCAGAAGCGATTCTGGTTCTCGCCAAACCTCCATCACTCACTGATCGTCAAGCAGATAGAGGAAGAGAATGGCAAGAAAAAAGAACGGGAAGTCCCCTTGATCGGCGACAAAGAAGCCAACTTCAAGTCGCTGGATGAACTGACTCCCGCAATCGTTGCCGCCATCGGGTATGACTGGGATGAGGTCAAGAAGGTCGTTCTGAATTCGGGAGTAACAAGATGACCGCCAACACCCTCCTTCTGCGCCTCGAAGGCCCCTTGCAGGCCTGGGGCGATCAAGAATCGAAGTTCGTCGTCCGCCGGACGGGGGAGGCGCCGACCAAATCTGGCGTGATTGGGCTGTTCTGCGCGGCTTTGGGCGTCCCCCGACGTGATGCGCCGGATATGTGGCTTCCCAGGCTTGCCAAGTTGGGTTTCGGCGTGCGCATTGATAGGCCGGGCGTCCGCTGGTGGGACTACCACACAGTTGGCGCCAAGATGAAGATGCGCATTGCGGAGGGCGAGAAAAAAACCAAGAAAGGGGCGATGCTCACCCGCCGTGAATACCTCTGCGACGCCTCGTTTCTCGTTGCGTTGCAGGGCGACCCCGATCTCATCACACAGCTGGAAGTCGCAATCAAGAATCCCAAGTGGACGCTATACCTAGGTCGCAAATGCTGTCCGCCCTCGCGCCCGCTGCTGGAGCGTCCCTGTGGCGATTTTCCAGACCTGATCTCCGCGCTCAAATCAATCCCCTGGCAGAAGCGCACCAGATTCGATGAACCGCCGCGCGAACGCAAGGTCCAGTGCCTTCTCGATTGGGTCCCCACACAAGGAGAATCCGAGGCCCCAGCGGACGCATTGGTCTGGCACGATGTCCCCATCACACTCGATCCGCCATCACATCGACCCCGATTCGTCATCCGAAGAGAGCTTCTAGTCGGTGAAGACGGGGGCCTACAAATGGAGAAGAAACCAACTCAACGACTTACGCCTCCCCCATTGCGGCAACGTGCCGACTATCGCAACACTGAGTATCGAAAGGCTCGAGCCGAGCGCCTCGATGCTGACCATAACCTCTGCGTCTTCTGCAAGTCTCCTGGCACGACCGTGCAACACGTTACCTATCGCCGGGCCGGCGGAGGCGAGGCGCGGGAAGACCTGCGCGCTCTCTGTCGCCTTTGCCATGACGCGGTAACGATGATCGAATATGGCCAGGGCATGGGCCTCGATCGTATCGACCCGTGCGAGCCGCGCTGGCGCGACCAGATCATCAAGAAGCGCGATGAGATCATCGCCTTCCGCTCAATCGAAACCCGCAAACGGAGGCTCAGCCCAGAGGAGGTGGAATAGGATGTATCTGTCACAATTGCTGATTGATGTTGGCGACAATCCAGATCGCCCTCGCCCAGGACGGACATGGCTGCGGAATATCTATACCGTTCACCAGCGGCTCTGCATGGCCTTTCCATCTAACTCGCGCGTCAAAGAAGACCCTAGCTTCATAGAGCCGTTCAAACCGAGAGACTTTGACAAACAAGTCCATGTTTCTCGGGAGACGAATGCCGGGTTTCTCTTTCGAATCGATCCCCAACCAGGCGGGCGGGTCGTTATTCTGGTTCAATCCGCCATGAGGCCAAACTGGGATTACGCCTTTCTGAACGCCGACCACCTCCTCGCAGCGCCTCCTGAGGTGAGGGAACACAACCCAGCGTATTCGGTGGATCAGGAGCTCCGGTTCCGAATTCGCGTCAACCTGAGCAAGAAAGGCAAACGAGCGAAGAATGGAACCGAACTAAGAAAAGAACGGCAAGAAGTGGACAGCTATGGCCGTCAGAAGGATCAGGGCAAACGCATCTCGCTGACCTGGGATAAGAGTCAAAGGCCGGATGATGTCATCCGAGAGTGGTTCGCAAGGAAGACGGCCAGCGCTTTCGATCTCAAGACCTGCAACTTGCTTCAGTTGGGCTGGGTGATCGGCTACAAACCAATTGGGATTGGAAAGGGGCATAAGATCGAGTCTCGGAAGCTCAGGTTGCGTTCTGCCCTGCTAGAAGGGTCGCTTGGTGTTTCCGACGCCTCGGCCTTCGCCCAGATGGTTTCGTCCGGCGTGGGCGCCGCCAAGGCTTTCGGATTTGGGCTCTTGAGCACAGTGCCGCCCATGTGAGGACAATAAGAAGGAGAACACCGTGGGGAATCTGCATGAACTGCCCAAGTTTCAGGACCGCTGGAGCCATCTCTACGTTGAACATGGCAGGCTGGACGTTGAGAAGTCATCGCTTCTCTTCCTCGATAAGGAGGGGCAGATGCGAATCCCCATCGACCAATTAGCATTTCTCATGCTCGGTCCCGGGACTCGTATCTCACACGCCGCCATGCGCTCGCTTGCCGACAACAACTGCCTCGTCTCTTGGACCGGCGAGCAGGGCGTTCGGCTATATGCACACAATACGGGAGGAACACATAGCAGCCGCCGACTCCTAAGACAGGCGGAACTTTGGTCAAACAGAAAATCCCGGATGCAAGTAGTCCGACGAATGTATCAGAAGAGATTCTTCGAGGAACTTAGCGAGAACCTCAATGTGGAGCAGATTCGAAGCAAGGAAGGCCAGAGGGTGAGGCGCGAGTACAAACGCATCGCAGATGAGGTTGGCGTTGATTGGCAAAGACGAGCCTATAATCAGGACGACTGGAGGGATGCTGACTCTTTGAACCGGGCGCTTTCTGCGGCGAATTCCTGTTTGTACGGAATCTGCCATGCCGCGATCCTCTCGGCAGGTTACTCACCCGCAATTGGCTTTGTGCACACCGGCAACATGCTCAGTTTTGTCTTTGATATAGCCGACCTATATAAGACTGAGCTCTCTGTTCCAATTGCGTTCCAAACAGCAAAGGAAAGCGAGCTGGACCTGGAGCGTCGGACGCGAATAGCCTGTCGAGATGCGTTTTACGACTCCAAACTTATGTCCCGAATAATCCCAGATATCGCGGAGGTGCTAGATGCTCGTGATGATATTGCGGAATACCCCGGCGAGTTTGAAGGGCGAGCTGTCTCGATGGCTCGTTGAACCCAAGAGCGGCGTGTTTGTAGGCAATCCGAGCGCTCGAGTAAGAGACAAATTATGGGAGAAGGCGTTGAACAAATGCCGTGAGGGCGGTGTCCTGCAGATATGGAGCAGTCGATGTCCACAAGGATACCTGTGGCGCTCGTTTGGCAACCTATCGCGCGATATGGTTGATGTTGAAGGCATAGCCCTCGTCCGTACTAAGAAGAAGCAGGCGCGCAAGAGCGACAAATGTCCCGCTATAGATTCCGATTGACTAGATCAAGGGAGGCCTGATATATTGCGGTTCGTATCTGACGATAGCACCACTGGGTGGTGTCTTCCCCACGCATGTGGGGGTGAACCGGGCGAGAGGATTTATACTTGATCACTTCTCAGGTCTTCCCCACGCATGTGGGGGTGAACCTATGACGAGCGGATAGTCGCATTCTGTCAGTTGGTCTTCCCCACGCATGTGGGGGTGAACCGACCGCCATCGTCACCGGGTCGAGCATCCCCAAGTCTTCCCCACGCATGTGGGGGTGAACCGCATCATGACAACAAGAATCGGTCGGAGTCAGCGTCTTCCCCACGCATGTGGGGGTGAACCGTCGTGATCTGCTGATTACGGGTCTCTTATGCTGTCTTCCCCACGCATGTGGGGGTGAACCGGACGGCACGGACTATCTCGTGGCCACATTTGAGTCTTCCCCACGCATGTGGGGGTGAACCGAAACAGCAAGTTAGGTGCATTGCTGACTATACGTCTTCCCCACGCATGTGGGGGTGAACCTGCAGGCAGCATCATTCGCTTTAACAATGGATAGTCTTCCCCACGCATGTGGGGGTGAACCGAGATAACAACCA
>JAGHCW010000166.1 GCA_021160245.1 bacterium
GTGATTGACTTCGTGGACTTTCATTTCGGCAGCGGCTATCACTGGGCGGCGTTCAACGTCGCGGATATGGCGGTGTCGATTGCAACGTTTCTGCTTTTAATTCGCATCCTAAAAGCCGGATTCTGGTCCCACGACGAGGCGCAGAAATGTGACGCCGACTCAGACCAGGTCCTTGAGCCATCGCCGGAGCAGGAATTTTCCGACTGAGAGCATAATCGCGCCCAGTAGAACGCTCACCATGACTGCAAAGGAAAAATCCGCGAATGCGGTTCCGACTGCGGTCCCGGCTGCTGGGGGATGCTCAGTGTCCGTGATCACCATCATGAAAAGAGAGAGCCCGACAGCGAGACTGCAGGAGACGATCATCTCGATCTTGGGGCTCAGCGCCACGAAGTTAACAAATAAGTCGTGAATAGAAAGCCTGGTGAGTGTCCCGACAATGAAACAGACGATGTGACCACCAACAACAAAACGGGGCCCTGCGCTGACTTTGCTCGGCATTGCGAAGACTATGAACGCGGAAGAGCCAAGCCCGGCCACGATGACCAATTCTACGATGTGGTCCAAAACCATGAAGACCAAGAATATGTATCCAGTGGCAATGGCGGCTTGAAACAGGTAATTCCGCAACGTCCTTGCTGTGAGCTTGGGATCGATTATGTGCATGAAGCCTATTCCTCTGGGTGTTGTTCTCGGCCTATTCTGTGGCTCCTAGAAGCGAACTCATTCTCTTGATCCAATGTAGAACGTCTTGTCCTTATGTTCGAATCTATTGACCTTACCCGCATGCTTCAGCTCCTCAAGCTTCCCAAGTAAGACCGGCCTCTTGCCGCCCACAGCCGATTCAATGTCGTCAATGGTGCATGGCCGGCGCGTGATAAGAGCGAGCAGCCTCTCGGTCATGTTCTCGGTCGAATCGCCCGCAAGGTCCCTTGACGGCCCGCCGATCATGACCGCTCTTGGCCCCAGCGTCGAGCAAATCTGAGCGAGCCTCGGCTCGGAAACGGGCTCAGCCCAATCTTCCGTTCCGGGCCTCTCGACCGTTCCAACCTGAACGTGCAACGGATCGATGTGCCGAATTGTATCCGCCAGCGCCTCGATATGTTCGTCGGCATCGTTCATGCCAGCCACAATCAGGACCTCAAGCCACATTTGACCCCGACTTGCCCTGACAAAGCGGGAGATGGCGTCGGCAACCTCCGCCGCTAGAATGCCGGAGACCGGCCTGTTGACCGTCTCAAATGGCTCCTGCAGAGAAGCGTCAAGCGAGGGTATGACAAGGTCTGCCAAGAGCAGCTCGCGGAAGACCTTCTCGTCGGGCATGAGCGAGCCGTTTGTGAGCACCGCGACTGGTATATCAGTTCGGGCCTTTACCTCCTTGATCAGCTCGCCGCACTGGACGTTTAGCGTGGGCTCTCCACTGCCTCCTAGGGTGATGTAATCGATTCGACGCCCGCTCGAAAGGACCATTTCGATCTCATCCAGCACCGGCCCGATCGATTCGAAATGCTGGCGCCGAGTCGTCTCGTGTACCGTCGTCTTTCCACATTCGCAATAGACGCAATCGAACGTGCATGTCTTGTAAGGAACCATGTCTATGCCGAGAGAGAATCCGAGCCGCCTCGAGGGAACTGGGCCAAATACGTATCGCAAATCTCCGCCTCCAATATATTCTATGATTTCATTATGGGACAAGAGAATATCAGAAAGAAGACGGACATAAAATCATCTTGTAACGATGGGTGTGACCTCAGATTGTAGGTAACTTGGCTGCGCTATTGCGCATCCGACCGAGGAGCGGTCAGGTTGGAGAGCTTCTTCCTCCGAATCACTGTATTTTAGTGTGGCGATATAGATGACTCTCATCATACCAACACCCGAAGTTATTCGGGTGGCCTGTGGAGGCAAGGCGCGCCCTCCTCCCTCCCCGGATCTCCCATCTGAAGGGCATATAGGGGAGGTGTCGGCTGCCGCACATCCCCCGAATGAATTCGGGGGTAGGACCATAAGAACCCTTTGCATCGCCACCGCTTACGCCGGGCGATGAGGCGCCAGGCCGGTGAGCTCCTTGTCGCACTGTCGGAATCGCGGCGAATGAGCGCATTGCCTAGGAAGAAGCAGCTCTTAAGACCTGCTCAGCGATTCGGTCTAGCGGCAGAATACAATCGGTAGCCCCGAGCTCGACCGCGACCTTCGGCATTCCATATACAACACACGTCTTCTCATCTTGCGCAATCGTGTAGGCGCGGTTTTCCTTCATCGCCAGCAATCCGGCTGCGCCATCGTTTCCCATACCCGTTAGAATGACTCCTATTGCATTGGCGCCGGCGTACTTTGCGGTGGATTTGAACAGCACATCTACAGCGGGCCTCTGTCGGCATACTAGGGGACCATCCTTGACCTGCGCATAATAGACTGCGCCTGATCTTGCCAGCAGTAAGTGCTTGTTTCCCGGTGCGATAAGGACCGTCCCCGGGACTATCCTGTCGCCGTTTTCGGCCTCTTTGACATGAACCTCACAGAGGGCGTCGAGGCGATTCGCGAAGCTTTTTGTGAAGTACTCCGGCATGTGTTGAACTACAACCGCCCCGGGCGCGTTGCTGGGCAACATTGTCAACAGAACCCGCAGCGCCTCGGTCCCTCCTGTTGAGGCGCCGATGGCGAGGACTTTGTTGGTTGTTTTTGAAAGCGCGAGTCTAGCTGGCCGTTTCTCCTCCGAGAGCTTGGATTCTCTCTTGGCGAGGTTGACTCTCGCGGCGGCTTTGACCTTGTCTGCCAGTTGAACAGACATCTCTGATACAGAGTACGCCGCGCCGGGCTTGCACATCACATCCACTGCTCCGGCATCCAATGCATCCAACGCCATCTGGCCGCCTTTGGGTGTAACCGAGGATACAATGATGACCGGCAATGGGAAGTGGTGCATGAGTTTTCGCAGGAACGCCAGGCCATCCATGCGAGGCATCTCGATATCCAGTGTTATTACGTCCGGTTTGAGCTTGACTATCTTGTCCCGGGCCGCGTATGGATCGGGAGCTGTTCCAACTACTTCTATCTGAGGGTCGCGCGATAGCTCCTCGCTTAGTATCTTGCGCACGACGGCAGAATCATCAACGACTAGGACCCTAATCACTCCGGCATGTCTCCTGTTACTGAAACGCCTATCAGTGCAGGGACATCATCAACTAGCATTGCTATGCTGGAAGAGGAATCTCGCAGCTCCACCCAGGCAGCCTCATTTAGCGCTTTGACTTCCGGAACCGTGAGATCGAAAACAGCCTTCTTGCCAGCTACAGCCGTAATCCACTGCCCGCAGGTCACGTTACCGATCTCTTTGAGGCTATCCTCCGCCATCCCGGGAGCCATCTCATCCTGTTCGATTCCCAGTGCATTGGCGGCGAGTTCCTTGCAGAACTCGAACGGCAAAGTGATCGCGATAGTTCCTTTGCATGGACCTCTGAAGCCCACTTCGCAGTGCAAGTAATTTGCAAGCTCATCGGAGGGTAGTTCCTCCTTGGGCGTCTCTTCTCCGAACGCGAAGGCTATTTGCTCCAGAACTTGGCAGAAAACGTCTATCAATGCTTCACGAAACTTCTCAGTCATCTTCATCTCCTAGAATCTTGTCTATCACTTCCTTGACAAGTTCGGGGGTGAACGGCTTTCTGATGTATGCGCGAACGCCCTTGGCCTTGAGTTCCTCGACTCTTGTTTGGCTACCTTCTGTCGAGATCATGACCACAGGAACTGTCTTCATCAGCCCGCTCTCGCTCATCTTTTCGACCATCTCAATTCCGGTCATCTCAGGCATGTTGATATCGGCAAGAACGAGATCGACCCATTTGTCATCCAGAACTGCAAGACCTTCCTTCCCATTGCCCGCTTGGTATAACTCGCCCACATCGACGCCCGCCAGACTGAGCGTCTTCTTGATGATCGCGCGCACGATGGCGGAATCATCAACGACAAGGATGTTATATGCCATCTTATCTTCCTTTCTGCTGGTCAGCGAAGAGATTCCTGACTTCGGCGATTCGCGTTGATGCCATACAGGCTGCCAGCTCAAGCACGTGGATATCGATGTTCAGTCGGGAGATTGCGGCTTTTGATGGTCTGTATTGCAGACCGTCGCGACCCGTTCCGAGTCCGCTACTGAGGCAGAGGGAGTCGGCTATGTGAATGATGTCTGTCGTCAGTTGATTGACCGTAGCATATTCGGGTCTGTGGTGCCATTTAACGGGATCAGTCAGCTCAGTCGGCAGCTTCCATTTCTCTAGAATGATGGCTCCCACCTCCGCATGATCAATCCCCAGGCTCTCTCTCTCCTCATCATCAAATGCTCCGCCGACTTCAAGTAACCTAGCCTCGATCTGGGTAATCTTCTCCGCCACAAATGAGCCCAGCACAGCCTTTCCGATGTCATGGAGTATTGCGGCTGTGAACGTTACATCAGGGGCCTGAATCTTGAGAGCCTTCGCGATTTCCTCAGCCGTTATGGCAACCGCAATGGAGTGGTCCCATAGATCGCCTCGGCCCAAACCATACCCATCAACGGGAGCGTGCATTGTGCTGTGTGCAAATGCCACTGTTACTATCTCTAGTATCTTGGCCGTTCCGAGTCGCACGAATGCCTCTCTCACTGACCGAATGTTGCCGGTTCCACCATACGCGGCAGAATTGGCGGAGCGCAACAGCTCGGCCGTAAGACCGGGCTGGTATTGGATTTGCTCGGTTATCTTGTTTGTATCGGCATCTGGATTTCTCAGTAAACCCATAAGCTGAGCAGCGGAGGTCGAAGACGCCTGGAACTTATCTATTGCCTTGAGTATCTCTTCCCTGCGTGTCATAACTCCCACTCTTTGCCTTTCGACTTTATCGCCACTCGGCCTGTGGCAATTTCAAGGGTTAGTGTCCGGGAAATCTGTCCGCCCACATCCTCTGCTTTGATGAGTATGTTGTTCTTCCAGAGCAACTTCCGAAGAACTGCATAATTGCGCTCGCCTATCCTAAATAGCTTCTTGTCGTCCATCAACTGGGAGCCACCGGCCACTTTTACAACCAAGTCCTTCATTTGAGCGCCCATCTTGAGCACCTCATTGAGAAGAACGGGAATACCAGAATCAATAAACATGCACGGCTTTTTCTCCGCCTTCGCTTTATCAATCTTGGAGAGTGGAAGCATGCAATGAGCCATTCCACCTACTAGCGCAACAGGGTCATAGACAACTACTCCGATGCACGACCCGAGCGAATAGGTGATCAGGACATCGGCCGGGTTCTTCGAAGCGATCATCTCCGATATGCCAACAGTGTGCCTCATTCTTTCTCCCAAAGTAGGGGTGTGATTCGAACAACCATCCATGTACCTGAATAGTCTGAATCAACGACGATTTCAAGCACTAAATTAACATCTATTGCCCGTATTTACGCAGGCTCAAATCCCACAAGGCCTATCGGTTGAGTCCGCCAAAAACATTAGCCCAGTTTCGTCATTTTGAGCAACTTGCCGACGGCCTGCGCCAGACTTCTCATTGAGACATTTGCCAGCATCATATCCGCTAAAGTACTAGCCCGAAAATCCGATACTTAAAGCGAAATGGGCAACAATCCAGCAGCAAACCAGAATCAATGAGGACTAAGACATTGCCTAATATCTTTCTACACAGTTTTCGCCCAGCTCTTGCCCGGATGACAGCTAACGTCCTTAAGAGTGAGGGCTTTGATGTGGTGGCTGCTGAGGATGGTGAAGCAGCAAACGGGGTGCCGGAGGGCGTGGATGCTATTCTAGTAGAGCTCAGAGCTGACAACGGCTTCGCTGACAAGATATCTGGATTGCGAGCAGCATCAAGGTTCAAGAACATCCCAGTCCTTGGCGTTGTAGAGAGCTCAGCTAAAGACCTAGTTGCTGTGGCAGACACGGCGGGCGCCAGCGACCACTTCTTCCTTCCACTCGACCCTAAGAATCTCTCAGCTAAGATCGGCGATCTGCTCCGACCTGTCGGCAAGAATGGCAATGTCAATGTGGACATCATGAAGCCCTTCATTGCGTCAACAATCGACATCTTCTCAACGATGGCTCAGATCAAAGTGGAGCAGAAGGAGTTATTTCTCAAGAAGGACTACAAGATGTTTGGCGACCTCTCCGGCGTGATCGGTCTTTCTGGGGAGGCAGTCGGCTCTGCCGTGATAAGTTTTTCCGAGGAATTGGCCCGCAAGTTCGTCGCCAAAATGCTTCAAGATGAGCCGGATAATCTCTCGATGGACGATGTGCGAGACGGCGTAGGGGAATTCATAAATATGATAGCAGGTGGCGCAAAGGCGGCTCTTACCGATACCCCATATCACTTCCGCATCTCGATACCGACCGTTGTTCAGGGCCACGGCCATGAAATTAGTCACAGAAGGGACACTCCTTGCATAGCGGTTGTGTTCAGCGCGAATGGAGATGAGTTCGCCGTTCAACTTTCATTAGCACCAAAGAAAACGAGTTAAGAAGGATTACTGCCATGAAGATACTTGTCGTGGATGATTCGAAGACCATGCGTCGCATCATCGTTCGGAGCCTCGCCGGCCTCGGCGAAGAGGATGTTATAGAGGCTGTTGACGGAGCTGATGCGCTGACCAAGGCGAGTCAGGACGCATTCGAGCTAATCCTTACAGACTGGAACATGCCGAATCTCGATGGTCTTGGCCTCGTTGTGAAGCTGCGCAGTGAAGACAAACACAAGAAAACCCCAATCATAATGATAACGACCGAGGCGGAAAAAGGCAGCGTCGTTGAGGCCGTAAAGGCGGGTGTAAACAACTACATCGTGAAGCCCTTCACCCCAGCAACGCTCAAGGCCAAGATACAAGATACTGTGGGCGGCTTCGGGAATTAGAAGCAAGGAGAATATGGCCATGGATCAAGACGTAGTTACTGAGAGAAAATATGATATTTCGGTTTCCAACGATAAGATGCAGGCCGTGCTCGAGGCGTATGCCCCGATCATAGTAAATGAAGATGAAATCCTCAAGGACCTTCGTGAGAATGAGCACCTGGCTTCCTTACGTGTTGCGGCTGTTCAGGAGTTTGTCACAAGTTGTGCCGGTAGTGAGGGCCAAGTTCGAGTCATCGTTGCAGAGGGGGAACCTCCGGTACATGGCCGAGATGGTCAATTCGAGTTCTCCAAGGAGCTGCAGGACGAGGAAGAGCGTGGTGAGAACGAAAGAGTGGATTGGTACGAGCAGAGCAAGCTGAAGTCAGTGGCCCGAGACCAATTAATAGCCATTCTGATTCCCCCGACCGAGGCCAAAGATGGCATCGATGTGATTGGCGAGGTCTCCCATGGGAAAGAGGGCAAGCCGGCGAGTATCCAGGTAGGTCAGAACATTGCTTTTTCTGAGGAAAGCGGCCGATTGGTGGCGGAAACAGATGGCATACTAAAATACAACGGCAGATCAATATCCGTTGAGCCCGTGTACAAAGTTAACGGCAACGTGGATTTTGAGACGGGCAATATCGACATCAAGGGCAAGGTTGTCATCCAAGGCAACGTTCTGGACCAATTCAAGGTTAAGGCCTCTGAGGGCATTGAGATAAAAGGGCTCGTGGAGGGCGCGTCGCTCAAATCGCCCGGCGACATCTCGATCAAAGGGGGAGTGGCAGGAAAGGGCAAGTGTGTCATAGCCGCAGGAGGGAATTTGGATGTCAACTACATCGACCAAGCTAAAGTCAAGTGTGCCAAGGACATATCAGTCAACGTCGAGGTACTGAATAGCAACATTGAGTCGCGTGGCACAATCTTCGTCAAGCAGGGGGGGATTGTCGGTGGACGAGTTGTAGCCGGAGTGAGCATTGAGACCAAGACGCTCGGTTCTGAGGCGGGAATTGCCACGGAGATAGTTGTCGGTCACGACCCAGCATTGGCATCCAAATTGAATATCCAGCGGATGAAAGAACGTGGACTCGTCGAGCTAATCAAGAACCTTGAGCGGAAGATCTCGGTACTAGACAGGATAAAGGATCGATTGCCTCCGGATAAGAGAGAGATTCTGACAGAGCTCTTCTATGAGCAAGCGGAGAAGCAGGAGGAGCTTGAGGCCATTCGCGACGACATCCGCCTGCTTCTGGCCGAAGACAAGGACCTGCTTAAGAACGCCTCCCTCTTCGTCCAAGGCCGAATCAATCAGGGCGTGGTCATTGAAATAGGCGGCGTTAAGAGGGACGTCATGGAAGCTCTGGATGGCCCATTACACGTGAAATTCGACGTTGCTAAAAAGAGAATTATGATTGTCAGTTCCAGAGAGACTACGAAAAGTTAGCCGGCGTCGGAGTCGCCGATAGGCAGCTAATTCTCAGCTTATGATCGTTTGAACTAGAATTGATGAGAAGCAATAGAGATGATTGAGCAAATCGCAGAGACCTTGATCCTGATGGACTCGGCCAACCTCCAGGACCTAGCGAGTCTGCATACAAGCTTCCAGCAGTTGGCCAAGCAATTCGAAGGCGACGACCAACAGGTCACCATTCAGGCTGCATCGAAATGCGCAGACCTGGTTGAGAAAATAATACTCGGAGACGTAGAAAGCACCGAGACCGCTCTTGAAACCATATCGAATGCGGTCTCCGCCTTCCAGTCGGTAATCTCCGGCAACAGAGCGCCGGAAGAGGCTGGTTTTCCCCAAGAGTTTGACCTCTTTGATTCCGGTGAGAGTGGCGACATCGACCAGACTGTATATTGTTTACCAGCACACGTTGACGAGGATATATTCTCCGAGTTCTTGGCAAAGCAACCCTCCTTGTTAGAGGAGTTGGAGCAGCACATCCTTGCGCTTGAAAATGCCGAGAATGATAAGTCTGTCGCGGCCATCAAGCGCATTTTGCATACGACGAAAGGCGAGTCGGGCCTTCTGGGTATGGATGATGTTCAGTCGTTTTGTCACGAAGTAGAGGGCTGCTTCGAGAACGACTCGGCGCCATCTGTTGACGCCCTCCTATCCGCAAAGGACTGGCTGGGACGCGCCTTTGAAGGACTTCGCGTGGGCGAGTGCATTCCTGGCGTACAGGACGTCGTGGAGGCGCTGCGCTCCTCGGTGCTTGAGGACGGAGCCAAAATGGATGCCCCGGCGGAGCAGCCGGAGCAAGACGCATCGGCTACAAAGGAGCCTGAAGACGAGACGACGCCTGAGACCCCCGAGCCGCAAACGACCGACGAGACTTCGGAGGAGACTCCGATGTCACTCGACCTTGAATTGGTTGGCGAGTTCTTGATTGAGGCGAGGGAACACCTTGAGCAGGCAGATTTAAACCTACTTGAGCTGGAAACAGACCCCCAAAACATCGAAGCGATAAACGCCGTATTCAGGGCATTCCATACAATAAAAGGAACGGCAGCGTTTCTAAACCTCGGTGATATCGGAAAACTCGCTCACGAGGCAGAGAGTCTTCTGAATAAAGCCCGAAGCGGCGAGATACTCTTAAAGGGCCTCGCTGTGGACATCAGTTTAGAGGCTGTTGACGTCCTCAGGAGCCTGCTGGACGACGTCGAGACGGCGGTCAACAATGGCGATTCAGTTCCACACTCTGGGTCATTGAACGCTCTTATCTCGCGCATAAAGGCCGCCGCGGAGGGCGATCAAGGCGGTAATGAGCCGGCGCCCGCGACTCCTACTGAGGGAACTGGCGCCAAGCTGGGGGAGATACTGGTAAATAGTGGCGCCTTGACGCCCGGTGACATGGCCAATGCCCTGTTCGAGCAAAAGACAACCAAGAAGAGCAAGAAGATCGGCGAGTTGCTTGTGAAGACCGAGCGTGTCAAAGCCAAGGATGTCGTTGGGGCATTAAGAGTCCAGAAGGGCAGCGGCTCCCCAAGTGTGGAAAGACCTCATGATCAAATAGGTAGAGTACTAGTAGAGCAGGGCGCAGTTTCGACAGATGATGTGGTTGAGGCGCTCGTGGAGCAAAGGGCAGGCAAGGCCGGGCCCAAACTAGGTGAGATACTAGTGAAAAAGGGCCGCGCCTCAGGCGAGGACGTTGCTCAAGCACTTCAAGCACAGAAGTCCACCGTGGCCCGGCCGGTTACTACAGTCAAAGACGTAATTAAGGTTGACGCCATGCGCCTCGACCGGTTGGTCGATACGATCGGCGAGCTGGTTATCGCCGAGGCGATGGTTAGCCAATCGGAGGAAGTGCGCAAGGGCGCGTCAGCGGAGATTACGCGGAAGTTTGGTCAGCTGAACAAGATAACGCGGGAGTTGCAGGAGATGGGCACATCCCTGCGGATGGTTCCGGTCAAGGCCACGTTCCAGAAGATGGCGAGGCTCGTTCGCGATCTAGCAAAGAAGGCCGGCAAGCAGGTTGAGTTGGTTCTGTCCGGTGAGGACACTGAACTGGACAAGACGGTAGTTGACAAGATCGGCGATCCGCTGGTTCACATGGTGCGCAACGCCGTCGATCATGGCATTGAGCCCAACGCACAAGAGCGTCTTCAGAAGGGCAAACCCAGCAAAGGGCGGGTAGAGCTCAGAGCCTTCCACAAGGGCGGCAATATCCATATTGAGATTGCGGACGACGGGCGTGGCCTCGACCGCGATGCAATCCTCGCAAAGGCCAAAGAGCGCGGCCTCGTTCGGGAGGGTGAAACGCCAAGCGATCGCGAGATATTCAACCTAATTTTCGAGCCGGGTTTCTCGACGGCCAAGAAGGTCACGGACATCTCCGGCCGTGGCGTGGGCATGGACGTAGTGAAGCGGAACATTGCGGACTTGCGTGGGAACGTCGAGATCAGCTCGGAGCTTGGCAAGGGGAGCGTATTCAGCATTCGCTTGCCTCTAACGTTGGCCATTATTGATGGGATGCTACTGCAGGTCGGGCAGGAACGCTACATAATCCCCACGCTCTCCATCATTGGAGCTGTTAAACCCGATCCCGAAGCACTGCAGTCTGTGCTGGACCGGGGTCAGATGCTGTCCTTTCAGAACCGCCTCATTCCAGTCTTTTTGCTGGGGCATCTCCTGGGCATAGAACATGCAAAGCAAGACGCTAGCTGCGGAATAGTGATTGTGGTGGAAGAGAACGGCAAGAATATGGGGCTAGTTGTTGATAAGCTCCTCGGCCTGCGACAAACCGTAATAAAGAGCATGAGCGACTCTCTGGGCAAGCAGGTTGGCGTGGCGGGGGCGACAATTCTCTCCGACGGACACGTCGGGCTAATCCTTGATATGGGTGGAATTATGAAACTCATAAACAAAGATGAGGCAGATCATCTCTCTCATCTGTCAGCTGTGTCGCAATTAAAACAACAGGTCAATAGGAGGAGGACATGAGATGTGAGTGTGTCAGACCAAAAGAACTACCGGGCAACGTGTCGTTTCAGGCAACTGTCAGGCGAATCGGGATGAGAGGAGGTGAAGTATGAGCGAAGTGCAGACTATCGAAACAATGGGTCAACAAGTGGCAGGCTTGGAAGATAGAGCAGGGAAGTACTTGACGTTCAAGCTCGCCGAGGAGGAGTACGGACTGGAGATACTAAAGGTCCGGGAAATCATGGGCCTCATGCCTGTCACCAGGGTGCCTCAGACACCGGCTTTCGTCCGCGGCGTGATTAACCTGCGCGGTAAGGTCATTCCCGTGGTTGACCTTCGGATGAAGTTTGGAATGCAGAGCATTGAGGACACCGAGGAGACCTGCATCATCGTCGTTGACGTAACCAGAAAGGGCCAAGTCACGAATATGGGCATAGTGGTTGACAGAGTAGAGGAGGTCTTGGATATCAGCGGAAACGATATCGAGGACACGCCATCCCTTGGCGCCGGTGTTAACACTGATTTCATCCTCGGGATGGGCAAAGTAGGAGATAAGGTGAAGATGCTTCTGGACATCAACAGAGTGCTGTTGAGCGCCACTAGCGCCACCCAAGATCTCTTCACGGCCGAACGTAAGGTCAAAGAAGATGCTGCCGGCAGTTCGGCAGAGACTGAATCAAAAGACACAGACAACACTGCGGACAAAGAGGAGAACAACTGATCATGGCAAATGTGACAGAACCACAAGCGCCGAAAGCAAAAGCCCCGGCGAAGTCCGCGCGCGCAAACGGCGCCGGAAAGGTAAAGGAGCTTGAGCAGAGGCTCGCCAGCATGGAGGCTGAGCAAGCCGATACGCTGAACGAACTTGGCCGAATCATCAAGGCCGTTAAGAACGGGCAGTTGAATGAAAGAGCGGAGATTGGGGACGCCACGGGTGTCCTCAAGGTTTTGCGTGAAGGCGTAAATGAGATGCTGGACGCCCTAATCGCTCCGATCAACATGACGGTAGAGTATGTTGACGCAATCTCGAAGGGCGAGATACCGGAGAGGATTACGGAGGACTACCAGGGCGATTTCAACGAGATCAAGAACAGCTTGAACGCTTGCATCGACGTGATGAACGGTCTTTTGAAAGAGACAGACAAACTGGTTCAAGCGACAGCTGCAGGCAAGCTAGAGACTCGTGGAGACGCTGATAGTTTCGCCGGAGGCTGGGGCAAGCTGCTTGGCAGCGTGAACGATCTAGTCGAGGCGGTTGCCGCTCCGATTGACGACACTGCAAGAGTGATGAGAGCCGTGGCCCAGAAGGACCTTACGAGCCGGATCACAAAAGAATATCAGGGTCAGTTTGGCGATCTCAAGAATTATATCAATGCGGCCGTTGAGAACATGGATGAGGCGCTATCCCAGGTGAATGAGGCGTCCGATCAGGTTGCATCAGCTAGCGGCCAGATCAGCACCGGCAGCCAGGCCCTAGCGGAGGGCGCCAATGAGCAAGCCAGCGCGTTGGAGGAAGTGTCTAGCAGCCTTGAGCAGATGGCCGCAATGACCAAGCAGAACGCTGACAACGCTGGACAGGGGGAAAGCTTGGCTAATGGAGCGACAGATGGCGCCAAAAAAGGCGTCGAGGCGATGAACCGCATGTCCTCCGCTATGGACAAGATCAAGACCTCGTCCGGTCAGACGGCGAAGATCATCAAGA
>JAGHCW010000066.1 GCA_021160245.1 bacterium
CCTGGAAATACATAGTGGGCGGCGCGTGGCCACGGCGAATATAGGTTGATGAGCAGAAAGTCAATTAATAAGACGATGTTGATCTCGGCCGGAATGTCCCGGTCAGAGTTATTTTCGACGTTCGACGCTTGATCCGTGGCGGGAGGCCAGTTCCCTCAGCAGCAATGACGTCATGGCCTGCAAGACATCAAGCACTCCGCGACTCTGGGTCGCGGAAGTCTCAATGTGTGGAGCTGTTCTTAAGTTTATCGCTCTGACTAGAACGTCTGTAGGCAGGGCGTCCTTGATATCCCGCTTATTCAATTGACAGACCACAGGGAGCTTGTGGAGGGTTTTTCCCATTCTGCCCAGATGCTCCTTAAGCTCGACCATGCTGGCCAGATTCGCTCCCAGCCTCGAGGTTGACGAATCAACTACGAGTATGAATCCATCTGTGTGAGGCATCATACCCAACCAATGCTCACCACGACTTAAAGATGCCGGAGGCGCAAACAATTCAAGCGTTACGTCGATTCCCTTGACCAGACCAAGCCTTATCGGCAGATATTCAAGCAAATACTCTCTATCTTTGTCCGCGATCGACCGGTAGTTCAGCCAATTGTCGGCCGTCGATTGCTGAGGCAGCGATGCGATGAGGCTCTTGAGCGTCTCGGTTTTTCCGCTCTGCTCAATCCCCCACAGTAGCGCCCTGAGAATGACAGCGCCTTTATTCTTGGAGTAGAACATCACGTATTTCCTACCATTGTGCTATGGACATTACAAGCAGGTTGATTGGACCCCATAATCAGATTCGAATCTATGATCAGATTGAGTCGCAGGCGTGATTTTTTAAGTGCCAGACAAAGGTGAGGTCCGCTGGCCAAGTCTAGAATCAAAGGTCGTCGGCTATGTTGGCTCTGTGGTCTCTATAAAGCTGAACCACGGAGTTGTAGGCCATCAGGTAGCGCCGCATCTCGCCCTCACACATAAGTTCGTCATTGTCCATACATCCGATGAACTCACTATGTTCGCGTTCTCTAAGCTGCTCATACTTGGGCTCCGCCAGTTTCATGTGCATCAGGAGATACTCAACTGAGTCTTTGGCCCGTTGGATATAACTCTCAAAATACTTCGAGATCTCCTCAGAGCTCTCCTCATAGAAACCGGTTATGAAGCTCTTCTCCTGCTCGATCATCCGGCCGTGCTTCAGCGCAAAATAGCCCGCTCGCGACTCGTCCAGAAGGATGTCGAGATGCTCTATGAAATCCAATTCATCTTGAGCGGTATCTGGGAAAAACATGAGCGAGCGCTCCGCGTTTGCAAGAGCTCGCTTCAGGTAATACAGGATGTTTACGGGGTTCTTCTCCATTGGAGCGAAGATGGCGTCCAGCTCCCCCGACTCCAATAGGTCTCGTGTCCTATCGTAGTATGCGTCGCGCCGGCCAAATAGAGGCGCTTTGTTATTATCAAGTTCTACCATTCAATCACTCCGAGGGCCATCGAATAGCCATCTAAACTCACTTCGCCGACGGCAATCTTCCCGACACGCCCGACCTGTCCTATGCGAGCTCAAGACATTAAGCTCGGCTGGCTATATCCTGAGATCGACATTCTTTCCAGTCGTCAGTTCATCTAATAACTGGCCTGCACAATCATACAGCGCAGAGGCCGCTTTTGTCGGGTCGGAGTATGACATCCCGGAGAGTCTCAGAGGTTCCGTCCGCATCATGTCATCGACCGACTTTCCCGCTTTGAAGTTCGTCGAATCCGGTGTTGCAGGTTTTTCCCCTAATCCAACATAGAACGCAGCTTTGTGGCCCCCAAGCTGCGCCACAAGCCCCATTCCCATTGCGGGGAGTCTCTGCTCGTTGCGAATGTAGCCTACCGCCCCGTTAACCTGGTAACAGGGGGTGCTCTCAATCACCCTAGTATCCATTTCCCTATGCGCTCGTTACAGTCGCGTCTTGCCACAGATGGCAATCGCTGCAAAGGAAAAGCCCTCAATCAGAAGAGCCTTGCCAAGACCACGAAACTCAGAAAAGTCGCGTTTCCACCGTTGCGAAGCAACCAAAAACCGGCTGTAACTCCCTGCATCAATCACGCCGAGACCCGAGACCAACAGAAGACCTCATATCTCACGCCATGATAGGAAATAGGCAATCACAGTACGATGCTATAAACTAAACCTATTCTGAAATACAAATCCACCATACGACAAGCTTCGCCTAATTACAAGCCCAAATCGTCCCTACTGAGACGCGCTCGGCAACCAATGGTCGGAATCCGCCCGGCCAGGGCCCGCCGGCGAAGACGGTTATGGAGAATCTGCGCCTAATTCTTTTGTTTATCCTCCTTGGAGCCGCTCCCCTGACCCGAGCCCAGGAACTTCTCCCTCTTCTCTTGAATTTCCCGCTTATCCTCTGACGGACGATCGCCGCCTGACCCTTGATACATGCCTATCTTGCCGATCATTCGGCCACCCTCGTCTATCTTCACGCTTTTTGCGGCTACCTCGCCCTCAAGCGTGCCGGTACTCTTCAGCTCAAAAAGACCCATCGCAATCGTCTTGCCAGATATCCGGCCACTAATTGTGACATTCTGCGCCTCAACATCGGCCTCAACGTGCCCGGTCTCCGCAACGAATAGATCGCTTTTGATGCTTATCTTGCCCTTTATCTTCCCATGAACTTCCACTGTCTTATCGCTCGTGACCTCACCTATTAGCTCCGTACCCTCCGCGATTATCGTCTCGCTCACCGCCCTGGCCTCCTTGACTGCTTTGTGTTTTGCCTTTGATGCGGGTCTGGGCGCCGGATGTTCTTTT
This sequence comes from bacterium, assembly GCA_021160245.1. GTDB lineage: Bacteria > B130-G9 > B130-G9 > B130-G9 > B130-G9 > JAGHCW01. The sequence goes on from JAGHCW010000066.1 coordinate 2,804, forward strand.
GCTTTTGGCGGCCCCGGCCTCGGCTGAGGCTTCTTCTTGTCGATCCCCTTCGAGAAAAATCCCATGTAGTGCTCCTGCGCCTCGCCTTCTGAAGAAATGGAAAACTTAAGCGGGCAACGGGACTCGAACCCGCGACCTCAAGCTTGGGAAGCTTGCTCTCTACCACTGAGTTATGCCCGCTCTATACAACAACCATAATACTCACAACAATATCTCGCTGCAAGACAAGTTTTTCAAAATGATCAAATCGGCACTCAGGTTGCCGAAGATACTCCAGAATCGTGTGCGGATATTCGCTTCTGTAAGCATAATGCGCGGCCAATCGCCGGTACTGCCAGACGGCATTGGGGATGAGGAACTTGAGACGGCTAGGAGCTTCCCTCACAACGGGTGTGACCCTGTCAGCTCGACCACGTTTCGCATCTATCTAGCGTGGGCGCCCATGGCCGGACGCGGAGGGCGGAGGTGATGAGTTCGCGAAAAACAATTCGTAATCACATCGAGCAACTCTTCACGCGGCGCCTTAGAAGGTCTAGCGCGTCACTTGAGCGCTCATCGTGGATGAAGTCCGCCTCAGCCATCACTTTCAGCCCACACAGAATACCATAATGCCAGTATGGGGGATAGAAGAGCTGCGCGAAACTGGACTTGATGGCGCTCCCGTCGCTTTGTCGCTTAAAAAGCCTTCGTTTGAGAAATATCTCCGCCGCTCTCTCGGCTGCAACCTGCGCCTCGTCACTCGCCTTCAGCCTGGCATATAGCGAAAGAGCGCGTAGTGGAACGATGCTCTCGTGGTAGGACGAGTTAACCGCCTCGGGCCGTTTGTCGCAGTTCCAGCCGCCATCGGGCCACTGCCACTCGATGAGGCGCCGTACCAGCTCGTCCGTTCGCTCGTCGGCAATGCCGAGAGTCAGTGTTGAATAGACGCAGTTGCTCTCTTGCGAGGCGCATCGGCGAACGCGACCACTGATCGTCTTGATGCCTTTCCAATGCCCTTCAGAGAGAAGCCAATCATAGACTTGGTTTCGCATGGGGATGAGCGATTCGTCGTTTGGGGGATAGCCGATGTCAGCGAGAGTCGCCAGTATCCAATGCGCTCCGAACCATTTCTTATAGGGGTGATGGGGCAAGGAGCCATCGGGTAATCTCTGGGACAGGAGTTTTGTCACTCGAGGTGATTTGCGGACCTTCTCACGAAGCTCTTGTATCGCCTCGGATTCAGGCTTTTCCCCGAGGACGTTTGCTCGTGTTTTGAAGCGGATTGACGGTTCATCGCTTTTGAGGAGTTGATCGATGATTGTGCGTGTCATCCTCAAAGTCATCGTCTTCCTCTGATTCAACATTGAATTCCACTCGACTCTGCAACACAATCTCTTTTATCACTTTGTTTCCATCCCCCTTCTTGAGGACTTCGTCAAAACGGTGCATTAGAGCAGGGATATTTATGACTTCTTCTACACAGTCCATATACCGCTGCACAAACGCCGTTATCCCGTAGCGTGCCGTCGCTTGATTTCTCACCGTTTCGAGAACTTCCTCCGCTGTCTGCTCCGTTTTCACAACAAACGTAATTGGGTATCTTTGCACCTTGTCTATATCGAGGAAGTACTTCCCCGCGTCAATCGTCTCCGTTACCTGGAAAAATCGCCCAAGCGGCTTCATCACGAAGTCTATCCCACCATCGTTGGCATTGGTTCTGCCGGTCTTATATAAGACCAGGAATTCGGCGTTAAGCTCATCCGGCGACCAGCCCCAATAGATCTGCTGGTCCGAGTAGTATTGCCTCAAGATTGAGTAGCTAACGATCTCGAATATCCTGGCATCGATATTAGGTCTTAACAGCCCTTTTATGAAGTCAGCAGGTTTGCCTGGATCCTCCTTCTGTATCTTCATTATCTCCTGGCAATAGGACATGAACTCGGAAAAAGCCTTCTGTCTGGCTTCCACATACGCCTCAATTATAGCCTTTACGGATTGTGCGATGTTTATCTGAGTACCCGAGAGATCGACTTTCAGTATATTCTCATTTATCCAATAGCGTTTGGTCTCCGGGTCTCTGATAATCGGAAGATGGCTTGAGGCAGGAAAGCATTTCTTAAATTCCTCATTTACCCGATGATTGAGCGCGTGGTTTTGGAGTTTGCCGCCAAATGGGAGTTCTCTTTGTCTTTGCAGTAGAGCCTTGTATTGAGCACCTTCATAGTCCTGATATCCGTCATTCTGGTCGTAGCCTTTATTGATGTAATCTTCTACTAAGACATACACGGCGTAGTGATTGGCAAACGCCGCTCTTGACTTTGAGCCACGATCGGCCGCCTTCGTTTTTATGTTTATGTATTGAAGCAATTCACTGCAATCAAGAATTAAATCTCCTTTGCCCGGATGGTGGGAATTCAAGATTCTCACGATTGTCTTTGTGAAGTTATGCCTAACTGCCGGCATCGAATAGCTCTCCTGGAGAATGCTCAAACTTCAAGCCGTTACGGTTTTTTATGGTTTGGGTCTTTCGCGGCGGCAGAAGCACTTCGTTATCATATTGCCTCATCCCTAGAACTCTCCTCAGACCAGTCTTTAGGTAGTCCTCCTGCGCTTCTATGCTAATGGATGCCCGCCCAAGTCGCTTTGCTACAGCCGCAGTTGTGAACGAGCCCGCAAAGGGGTCCAGAACAACATCCTTTTCATTACTGCTGGCAGAGATGATTCTCTCAAGCAATGCTTCAGGCTTCTGAGATGGGTGATTCTCGTATTCGGCCATACGATATCTAACACGGGGGAAATACCACACGTTTCCTGGGACCTTTCTGGTGCTATACATGGCAGGAACAGATTTCCTATAGTCAAAGAGCTTTCTCTGAGATCCTGTTCTTGCCTCAACCTCAATAGCATCCGCATTGAACGTATATACTGCCGGGTCTTTTACGCAGAAAAGAATGGGTTCATACAAAGAACCAAAGTATTTCTTCGCCTGTACGCCAGAACTGTCGTAGCGCCACACAATGCGACTCAAGATCGTCAATCTGTCTCTCAAATACAAATCAAAGCGAGGCATCGCCTGTGTGCTAGTCATTATATACATAGAACCAGTCGGCTTTAGGACCCGAATACACTCATCCATCCAGTGATATGCCCATTCTGCATAAGCCTCATCAGAAGGCCATTTATCAGCAAAGTCGCCGAATTTCTTTCCAATATTATACGGAGGGTCTGCGAAGATAAGGTCCACGGACATGGAGGGAACTCGGGTCTTCAGGATGTGTAGCGCGTCGCCAGCGTATATCACATGATCGCCGCTCTCAAATCTGCCAGGCATAACAACCCCTCTTGTGTGATGTCGAACTGCATCTCGGACCAAACCGAGTGCGCGAGCGAGTCAAATCAAACCATTATATTGGATCATAAGTAATCTGACTTCAACAAATGCTCGCAATATTCCGAACCATGCGCTGAATATCAGCGGGTCTTCTGAATATATGTCTCAAAAAAAGCGAGATTTTCATCACGAGATAGGATACTACATTCAAGAGCGGATATCCCTACGCTCGTAGAGCATTACCCAAGCCACATCGGTTCAGATGACGCCTTTTTTCATCAGGTCGTTCAGCATGAAGACCAGCTTGTCGCCCAGCCGCTCGAGGCAGTAGTCATCGAGTATCGTCTGCCTCGCCCTCTCGCCCATCTTCGCGCAGAGGCTTCTGTCGCCGGCGAGCTTCAACATCTTCTCGACGAAATCGTTCTGCGTGGGCGCCAGGAATCCGTTCTCGCCGTCCTTGACGAGGTGCTTCACGTCGCCAATCGGCGTTGCGACCGTGGCCATTTGCATTGCCATATACTCAAACTGTTTGGTTGGGCTTTTGCCCTTCAGCCACTCAAGGTTCATGTCGTCACCCTTCAGCGGCAGGAGGCCAACGTGCGCGCCGGCCATATAATTGGGGACCTGGTCCGGCGGGATGAAGCTATTGAACCTGATTGGCAGATGATCGTACGCGGTCGAGATGAGTTCCTTGACCACTTGACCATAAGTTCCCCAAGCCAGAAGTCGTAGCTCGACGTTTGGATTCGCCTCATAGACCTTTGAAAAGCAGTTGAGGAGGTATGTTACGTTTCCGAGCAAGACGCCGCCCCAGACGTTTCCGCACCAAGTGAATATCGTCTTGTCCATACTCTTCCGCGCCTCGAGCTGCGACTCGGTTGGGCAGAATAGGTCGGCGTTTGGCCCAGTGGGTATGTAATAGACCAGAGAGTGCCTCTTTTTAAGGAGCGTCTCAAGCCCCTTGGATGCCGCAACGCAGGCGAGCGATTCGTCCACGAGCTTCCATGTGTTCACAACCTCGTCCCGACTGCCCATGAAGATGCGGTTGAGCGTTTCGTGATTAAAAAAGGGCGACCTGTCGAGGTCCCAATCATCGTAATCAAAGATCATCTTAACGCCTCGTCGCTTGTGTAATAGATGAGGGGCCACCGCATGCCAGTGGGCCTTCTGCAGGAATAGTATGCGGTCCTCGATGTCCCTATGATCTCTGTAGGCTTTGATTGTGATAGCGAGCTTGTGCCAGTCGCCGATGTGCAACATCTGTTCGTGGCCAAATTGCTTTCCGTATTTGTCCCTCATTAACATGTAGTCGCACGAGTAATCTCTTTTGCGGAGCTGGTTTGCGAAATTGACGCAACGGACTCTTGTGGACGGTCTGTCGTATCCCATCAGGCCCCAAAAAAGGAGTTTAGGTTTTTTCTTTTCATTCTTCATTTTTCGTCTAGTCTGCCTTCCTTTGGACGGAACTTCGCGGTTGAGAGCATGGAATTGCCAGCAAGCCTCAGTTCGGTTATGGCTATCTTAAGGTCATTATGATTCCAGTTTTCAGGAGTTGATGAGAAGCGTGTCAAGTAGTGTATCCTTTTGAGCGCCGGAAGCTGCGCTCTGTCTGAAACAGGATAGAACTCCTCGCGTGCCAATGCTTCTCCATTCGGGGACAACAATATCGCGTCGATGGTCAATGTGCCAATGTCTTTCTGCCCTTCATTCTTGATCTCGCACTCGACGAATATTGAGCGACCATGGATAGTATCGTTGTAATAGTCTCCCTTAATGGCGGAGAGAGCAACATTTTTTAAGTAGGCGGCATTGTCCTGTTCCTGGCGCCTGATCTCAGCTTCGGACAGGGTCTTGGATGGGGCGGTGACGCCGGGCACAAGCACACCTTCATTCTCTTGAACCGAGATGAATGCGAATGAGATGAGCCCGATGAGAATAAGCGCAAAGAAGACCATAATACCGACTTTCTTGGACTTAAGCATTCTGATCGCAGCGATATAGACGATTGCAGCGAGCCCGGCGGCGATGGCGCTCTTGGCGGCTAGTCCAGTTCGGTCGCCGAGCAGGGATAGATAGACCCTCAATGCAACAAGCCCGAGAGCGTTCACGATGAGCGCGTATTCTAGAAAGACGGCGGCTCGCCTGGCATTGAACACCAGACATAGAGCGTGCAGGAAGAGGAGCAAACCGAGTAGTATTAGAAGCGGCGCATGAGTAGCCATTTCAATAAACACTAAGAGAATGCTCGGAAATGACACATAGCGGCATTCTATAGCCCATTTCAAGTTGACAGTACGAGAGCCAGCGGTTACATTTGATTCAGTACGCTTCAGAGTATCTATGTTTGCATTGTATGCGTCAACTGCGCACTGAGTAACGCGGGGGATATTATCTGATATGAAAGCGCTTATTCTCGCAGCTGGTCAAGGAGCTGGGCTTTCGCCGCTCTCCGATACTAGGCCTAAGCCAATGATTATTCTATCCGGGAAACCTCTGTTGGAGCATTCATTGGTTATGCTCAGGGAGACCGGAATTACAGATGTTGTGATAGTCGTTGGGCACCACTCCGAGCAGATTCAGGACTATTTTGGCCGAGGCGCGGCATGGGGTATGAGCATAGAATATGTTCATCAATCGACGCAGTCCGGCATTGGTGACGCACTACTTCTGGCCAGAGAGAGATTTCATGGGCTTGATTACTTCGTTCTGTCTTATGGTGACACTGTCTTTTCGGAGAATATCTTCGCCCAATGCCTAGGATCATTCAGCGAATTCAAGAAATCGACGGCTGTTGTCGCGCTTGCTCAGAGCAGTGAGCTCTATGGCAATGTTTATATTGAGGACGAATCCCGTATATCACGGGTAGTTGAGAAGCCCAAGGGCAATCAGATGGGCAATTATGTTCTAGCAGGGACGTTCGTGCTTGGGGCGGAGTTCTTTGATCTCCTGAAGGAGAACGAGGCCAAAGCCGAGGCGGCGTTTAACGCGCTTGCGAAGAAGCAGGGGCTATACGCCACGATATGGGAGGAGGATTGGACGGACATGAACTTCCCATGGGACATCTTGCAGGCCAATAAGGTTCTTATGAGCGGATTTCGGGAGTCTCGAATCTCGAATCTCGCCAAGCTGGAGTCGAATGTCTCGTTCACCGGCCCTGTCCTTGTGGACGACTATGCCGAGATTCGGCACGGCGCGGTTCTTAAAGGTCCTTGCTACATAGGCAAGCACTGCTTTGTGGGCCATAACAGCCTGATCCGGGAATACACATCTCTGGGTGACAGAACGACAGTTGGATACGGCGTCGAGCTAAAAAATTGTGTGCTTTTTGGCAAAACCCGTATCGGACGGCTGTCCTTCATCGGTGATAGCGTGATAGGTGAGAACGCGATCATCGGGTCCGGCACGATGACGGTAAACGAGAGCCTTAATGACGAACCTATATGGGTTGAGATTGGCGGCCGGAAAATGAGCTCAGACCTCTCTAAGGTCGGGGCGTTCTTGGGCGACAACGTCGTTATAGGCGCGAGCAATACGCTGTTGCCAGGGACACTGGTTCCGCCCGGCTCGAGGGTGCCCCACAGGGGAACTCTCGATCGAGAGCGCCTCATAAAGGGGATGAAGTAATATGTGCGGCATAAGCGGAATAGCCGGGGGTTCAGATGTCACGAAGCGGCTTTATAGCTGCATGTTGAACTTGGAGTATCGGGGCTACGACAGCTGTGGAATGGCCGTGGCCTCGGGCGGCGCCATCGAGGTCAGAAAGAACATTGGCCGGGTTGCTGAGGTCTTTGAGAAGGAGCGATTCGCAGAGCTGTCCGGGGAGACTGGCATCGCACATTCCAGATGGGCGACACACGGCGCGCCCAGCAAGGTTAACTCCCACCCGCATACTAGTTCAGACGAGAGGATTGCCGTTGTCCACAATGGGATAATCGCCAACTATGTGAAGTTAAAGGAAATGCTCACAGAAAACGGCCACAATTTCAGGTCCGAGACCGATTCGGAGGTTATCGCACAGTTACTGGAGTTCCATCATAAGAAGCATGGCAATTTCGCGCGAGCCATCAGGGAGACCATGGAGGAGCTGGAGGGGACTTATGCTTTTGCCGCAGTGGTTGCAGAATCGCCAGACGTTATTTTCTGCGCCCGAAATAAGAACCCTCTCATCATCGGCGTTGGCAAGGATGCCAATTACGTGGCCTCAGATGTCGTCGCATTTATAGAATATACAAAGAATGTTGTCTATTTGAACGACAATGAGTATGCGGTCGTCTCCAAGGACAGTCATCAGGTCTTTAGCGCTGCGACGGGCGCGCCCATGGAAAAAGAAATAGACGTCATCAATTGGGACGCTGAACAGGCCAAAAAGGGAGGCTATCCCCATTTCTTGCTCAAGGAGATATATGAGCAACCTACCGCAGTTCGGTCGGCGCTTCAGATACCGATAGAGGATATCGAGAGAATCGCCAAGATGGCCCAAGATGCGGAGCAAGTCTATCTGCTTGGCGTTGGCACTACATTCTATGTGACGATGCTCGCGCAGTATTACTTCAAGGAGATAGCGGGGGTATTTGCACCTTCGATCAGTTCCGATGAGTTCAGCTATCTCTGTAACGTAGATGAGAAGACGCTCGTTATTGCTATCTCACAGTCTGGCGAGACCTTCGATACGCTTGAGGCGCTGCGGTATGCCAAGGCGAATGGGGCAAAGACGGCGGCAATTGTGAACGCGCTCGGCTCAAGTATGACCCGAGAGGTGGACGAGGTTCTCATGCAAGGGGCGGGTCCTGAAAAAAGCGTTCTATCCACAAAGGCCGCCCTCTCACAGATTATCGTACTGACGCGGATTGCGATCTCTCTCGGGGAGATGCGAGGGTCGCTCTCCGCTGACGCTCGCGATGAGCTGAACACATCTCTCTGGGAGCTCGTGGATGTTCTCAGAAGATTGCTGGATGAGAAGCCGGGCTTCATAAGGCGCGTGGCAAAGCGAATTAGCTCATATACTAAGTGGCTTTTTATTGGGCGAGGTTACCACATGCCGGCTGCGCTTGAGGCTGCGCTCAAGCTCAAGGAGGTAACCTACATCCCGGCGGAGGGTATGCCCGGGGGCTTTATGAAGCATGGGCCCATTTCAATGATAGATGAGGACATGGTCGCGGTGGTCCTGATGCCGACGCCAGAGAACGAGCGGCTCTACAATTCAACTCTCATCAATGTATCTGAGATGAAGTCAAGGGGGGCCAAGCTCGTCGGATTTCACTTCAATCCTGACGAGAAGATATTTGACGAGGACATTGTGCTGCCAAAGGCGCACTATCTGTTTGCGCCGATTCCGGAGCTTGTTGCAGGTCAGCTGCTTGCGTACTTCTGCGCAATTTTGCTGAAACGTCATCCGGATAATCCGAGAGGTCTGGCGAAATCGGTTACGGTTGAATAGCAGGGGGTAGGGCTGGCTTTTTTGAAGGTCGTCTCATAGGCCGGTTTTCAGGAAGATGTCAGAGAATAATTCAAAGGTCATACAACATGCAGGGGCAGGTCTTGTGTCTGCCCGAATACGAATATATAGATGGGCGGAGACATTCCCCGCCCTTACAAAACAGCATAATTCGACTATGGGACAGGGGTTTTAATGAGAATACTAGTAACGGGCGTATCGGGGTTTATAGGTTCACATCTGGCAAGTAGGCTTCTGGAGGAGGGCCACGAGGTCATCGGCATGGACTCTTTTACGAGCTATTACTCCATTGACCAGAAGAAGGCGAATCTTGCGGAGCTCACGGGCGAGTCGAATTTTCGGTTTCTCCGCGCAGACCTCTTGACTGTTGACCTGGATACCCTGCTCTCGGATATCGATGTTGTCTTTCACTTGGCCGCCCAGGCCGGTGTGCGGGCGAGTTGGGGTCATCATTTCAAGGAGTACACAAGGAATAACATCGACGCGACCCAGGAACTGCTTGAGGCGGCGCGGAATACGGGGTTGACCAAATTTATCCACGCCTCGTCCTCATCGGTCTATGGTGAGGTCAAGACTCTTCCGGTGAAGGAGACTCATCCGCTCGTACCGGTTTCACCCTATGGCGTCACGAAGCTGGCTGCGGAACACCTGTGCTCAATATATGCGAAGAGCTTCGGTGTGCCCATCGTAATGCTGCGCTTCTTCACGGTTTACGGACCGCGTCAGAGGCCGGACATGGCATTCCACAAGTTCATCAAAGCAGGCCTTGACGGGCTGCCAATCGAGGTTTACGGGGATGGAACACAGACGAGGGACTTCACTTACGTTAAGGATATCGTTGAGGCGTGCGTTCTCTCCATGAACGCAAAGGCCGGACTGGGGCCTTACAACATCGGGGGTGGAGCGCGCGTTCGTCTGAGCGACGTTGTGGAGATTATTCAGAAACTCCTCGACGTCGAGCTCGAGATAAAGAATGTCGGCAAGCAGCGAGGCGACGTCTTGCACACTCACTCCGACTGCAGCAGTGCCCGGGCAAACCTGGGCTATTCTCCTAAGTTCAGCCTTGAGGAGGGACTATTTGAGGAGATTGCCTGGCTGCGTAGTTTCAATTCATAGCCGCATCAGGCGATAGATTAAGACAAACAACCGTGTTGGGCCTGTCAGTTGTCGGCTCTTGTCAATCGCGCCTCACCATGAATCTTGCGATTAGGATTCCGATTTCAAATAGCGCGAGCAGAGGAACGGCCATTAGAATCTGCGTGAGGACGTCTGGTGGTGTTAGGATGGCCGCTGCGATGAAGATTAGGACGATTGCGAACTTCCTGGCCTTCTTTATCTGGTCAACGGATGCGATACCTGTTTTGACTAGAAACACGATTACAAGCGGCATTTGGAAGACCGCGCCAAATGCGAGCAGCATCCTCGAACAAAAGCTAACATAGAACATGAGTGAGATATTTGGCGAGGCTAGTCCCTCTGCGCTTCTCAGAAAGAAGACGAAGGCGTATGGAAGCACGCCGTAGTAAGCAAATAGAATGCCCGCGGCAAAAAGCGTAGTGGCCAAAACGATGAGCGGCAAGCCCACCCTCGCCTCTTTCTTCTTGAGCGCGGGAAGAACGAATGACCAGGCCTGGTGCATGATCACGGGGAATGCGACGATGACCGCGGCAGCAAGCGCGACCTTTATGTGTGTAATGAATGCCTCTTGGACCTTGATCATGGATAGACTGGTATCGGGCGGCAGCGCCTCAATCATCGGCGCTATGAGAACCTTAAGAACCGCCTCGGAGAATGCGTAGGCGACTACGAAAGCGGCAAAAACTGCGATGACGCAGACGATTAACCGTCGCCTGAGTTCGGTTAAGTGAGTTATGATCGACGTTTTTTTCTGAGAGTGGCTTTCAGTATCAGCGGGCGCTTTCATGGGCAATGATCGCGGCGCTAATGGGCCGAATCGGTCTTTTTGCAGCTCAATCCGGTCGCATCACTTGCAGAGCGCGGGTCAGAAGACGCAAGCCGGGAGATATATAGCCGTGGCCCATCGAACATCCTCAAGGCTCTCCTTCGGACGCCAGTTTCTCCTGCTTTGTGGCCCTGATTATCTGGGCGAATGATGTCTTGCCCATCCAGCAGAAGATGAATCCGAGTATCGTCACCGGAATAATTGAAAGTGCCCAGAGCATGAGTGCATAAGTGGCGGCGATATGCTCCGAAACGCCCAGCATGACCATCGCGGCTGCGGTTGAGAGCTGGAATATACCTATGAAGCCGGGCGATGAGGGCAACATGACCCCAAATGCTAGAACTGCCGTCACGAAGAGTCCCATGGAGATGGGCATCCTCAGACCGAAAGCGAGCGAGAGAAGCCAGGGCCCGATTGCGATTGCGCCCCAGGTAACAAGTGACCAGAGCACGACGTTAGCCGCCTGCCAGACGGTGTTGAGCGATGAAATGCCGTCGGAAAATGACCTGAATGTGTCCGTGACTTTGTGAACGAACTTTCTCGGCGCGAAGAATAGGAGTTTTGTTATGAGTCTCTCTGTCATCTCTGGCGCGAGTCGCAGCATTGTGAGAACTGCGATTATCCCGAGATACAACCCGAACGTTGAATAGCCAAACCAACAGAGTTTTTCGCGGGTTATGATCGTTACTATTTTCTGCATCGGCTCGCTCAGGCTCGTAATGTCGGCAAGAGGCGCAAGCGGCACAATCAGTAGAGCGGCAACCAGGATAGCCAGGACGCAGAAGCCATCACATAACCTCTCAATCACAATTGTGGCGAAGACGGAAGTGGCTTTCACATTCTCGTTCTTGCCCAGGACATAAGCTCGGACGAACTCACCGGCCCGCATCGGCAGGATGTTGGACGCCGTAAAGCCGATAATGGTCGCTGAAAATGACGGCCCAAGGCTTACCCGTTTCACCGGTTTCAATAGAAAAGTCCATCTCACCGCGCGAGCAAAGTAACAAGTGAAAATAGATACGAGCGTGAGTAGGACAAACCAGTAATTGGTCCGGCCGAGCGCTTCCCACATCTTTAGGAAATCGCACATCCCGATAAACCAATAGAGGCAACAGGCGCTGGTTGCAACGCCGAGAATGATCTTCCAGTTCGTTTTAAGGAATCGAGCTAGCATAGGCAACGCTTTCTTATGGTCTGGCCATGTTCATTCCGAGCACCCAGATAGCAAAGAAGACAACGGTTACAACTCCCCAGAGGAGGCCTCTTCGGGGCAGGAACTTATTGTCTTTCGTAAACGCTCGGAATATAAACGCTATTGTCGAACCGACCCATCCGGCGAAACCCGCCACGCATACAGCCGCCCAAAATTGAAACAAGATCCCCCTCCGGTAGGGTGACATTGGCATTCAAGCCCAACAACTGGGCTACTGACTATAATTCTCGTCAGTCCGGACTGTCAAGAAACAAATACGACGTGTTCTTACAAGGGGATTGGGACATGCGATGCGAGATATGACTCGATAGAGAGAGATGACATTCTAAAGCCCCGTAGGGAGCCGTATAGAGGATATGTGAGCTCAGATTGCCTCAACTATCGCTCACCGTTTGACTCGGCGCGAGAGGTTACCTATCATAAAAGCTCTGCTAGATTTGGGAATGACCAGAAAAAATGAGAAGAGGTGTTTGTTATGCGCCAGGCCTTCCGTGACAGAAAATGGATGTTAGTTGCTCTCATTTCAATGCTTTTGGCAAGCGGGGCGGTGACCGGATTGCTCTATTCGGATTCCGCTTCCGTTCTTGATGAATTCTCACACAATGGCGAGGTCGCAGCACTTTCCGACTTTGAATCATCTGACAATTCGCCGATCTGGCAGCAGTTCGGCAACGACACGCGCCACGCTGCGCGTTCAGGATTAAGGGGCAGTCAGAGTTCGAGGTTGCGATGGAATTACGATGTATCAGGTTGGCCAGCGGAGCCTTCGGTTGCGATCTCGGAGGATGAGCATGTCTATCTCACAACATCACTCTATGGCTACGAAGGCTATCTCTATTGCCTTGATATGGATGGCCAGGATATCTGGTCCTATTTTATCAATTCCGACCTGAGATACCCGGCAATATCTGAAGACAGCGACCTGATTTACGTGGTCTCTGGTGACTTTCTTAATGCGATTGACCCTGACCGGACGTATCAATGGGGCCATTATATTGGGACCAACGGTAGTTTCACAGGGCCCACTGTAAGCGACGCTGGCCGCATCTATCTTGGCTATCAAGGCAAGCTGCAGGCATTCACATCATCTGGTCTCGCATGGTCCTATGATGTGCCGGGAACTTCTTACATCGACGATACACCGGTTGTCGATTCTGACGGCACGGCGTATTTCTCAGCCACTGATAGGAAGGTCTATGCGGTTCAGTCCGGAGGTACTCTGCAATGGACCTACAATGTCGCTTGGCCGGTGAGCTCGGTTCTTTCGATGTATGATGATGACAATATCTACTTCGGGACGGACAATTACAAAGGCACGGGGGAGAATGACTACGCTGAGCGCCTATTCGCACTCTCAGCTGGAGGAGCGCTCCTTTGGACGTTCGACGCGAATGATGGAATTGAGGCCTCGCCGGCGATTGCCGCGGACGGCTCAATCGTCATCGCAACAAAGGGCGGAAAAGTCTATTGCCTGCGTTCGGATGGGTCGCTTCGGTGGCTCTATGACCAGCCAGACACACCCATTCTAAGTTCTCCCGCAATTGATGTGGATGGCTCTATATACTTCGGTTGCGACAATGACATGTTCTACGCCCTGAACTCGTTTGGGATGTTGCTATGGACATACGATGTGGGGTATTCGATCAAGTCATCTCCGGCGATCGGTCCCCACGAAACCGTCATCTTCTCGTCGGACGGCGAGATAGTCCACTGTCTCGAATCCCTGCCTCGGCTTTCGGATGGCAAGGTCACTCCGAACGTCGGGGACGATGGCGATAGCTATACGTTCTCTGTCCACTATTATAGCCCAGCTCAGAGAGCCCCCTTCATGATAGTGGTTGATTCCAGCATCGGCACCTACTCGATGACGCACGATCCGGACTCGGGCGATGACTATGATGGCATCTACATCAAGACAATAAGAAAGCCGAGGCAGGGATACCATAATTTCAAGTTCCAAACGCGAGACAAGGCGAAAGCTCAAACTGTCTATTTACCACCGAGTGGCACATTTCCCGGGCCCGTTGTGGACAACAACGGTGACTCTTATGAGAATGATGACACCTGTGCGCAAGCCCAAGCGGGGCATCGATATATCTCGACTAACGGCCAACCGCAGTACAGAACGCTGCTCCCCGGGGACCACGACTGGGTGATGTTCGAGGCGCAAGAGAATGTCTCGTATTTGGTGCGGACGGCGCTTGCTTCAACGGATTGCGACACAGTTTTACATATTTACGATCCGACGTGCTCGGAGGAGTTGGCCTTTGACGACGATTCGGGCTTTGGCCCGGCATCGCGCATTGAGTGGACCTGTCCGGAGGATGAGACCTATTTCATCTGGATACACCACCATGATGAGTCGAGCGGCGCCGGCGAATACTATATCAATGTTGAGCCTGCAAGCTGGGTTTCCTTCAAGTGTGGCGGGTCCCGGCAATCTCGTTCGGCAGCGCTGGGGTGTCCCGGGGACAGTGTTGCCTGGTCGGTTGAGGGGGTCGGTTCAAGCCATGCGCCCGTCGTCGGGCTGGACGGATGCATCCATTCAGCGAACTCGGCCGGATGGCTTTACTCTCTCCAACCTGGCGGCTCAGTATCCTGGAGTTACAACGCCAATATGGCTCCGTACTCTGGGGCCGCTTTAAGTCGCTCTGGGGATGTCTTTGTGAAGTCCCAATATGGCTATGTCATCGCGCTGGATTCTGATGGGACACTCCGATGGACATTCGGTGTCGGCGACGACATCGGTGGATCCCCCATCGTAGGCATTGATGACACCGTCTATTGCTGTTCTGAGAACGGCTATTTATATGCTATTGACAGCGGCGGCTCGGGCAAATGGTCATTCGATTCTACGCGCTCGATAGAATCGTCCCCAGCGCTTGGCGTTGACGGCCGCGTCTATATTGTCAACTCTTTCGGCTTCTTATTCAGCCTGGCAAGCGATGGCGGCTACTTATGGTACAATGACCTCGAGGAGTCCGCATCAACAACGCCACTCATCAATTCGGCCGGAGAGGTTGTTGTTCTTGGGGACGGAGGAACGCTCTTCTGCTACGGCCCGGATGGTTCCTGGCGATGGACCTATAACTGCTCAGGTGGTGACGTGACGGCGTCTCCGGCGCTTGGGCTCGATGACACAATTCTCGTTTCTAAGGGCGGTGGGATAGTGACGGCTGTTGCCTCTGACGGCTCCCTCCTCTGGACCTATTCAGGCGGCTTTGACCTGCATAGCACTCCGGCGGTTGACCGGGATGGCTACATATACATAGGCGACTCAGGCTTGAAGTCGCTCACACCGGATGGTTCCGTGCGATGGACCTATGACACCGGCTCAGCAGCTAACTCGTCCCCTGCCATCGGCCCGGACGGGACGGTGTACATCGAGTCCAACTACCGCCTCTGGGCCTTCACAGAGGACGATATTCATCTCGAAAACGGCCTTGTTACGCCCGAGGCGGGCCGCTCCGATGAGACGTTTGCTTTCGAGGTTGACTACCACTCGAGCGCTCCACCGGTGCTAATACAGGTCGTAATCGATGGGACAGAACACGATATGTTCCTTTCCGACGACGACGCCAACGACGGCCATTACCGATTTGAGACCGACCAATTAGACCCGGGTGTCCGCGATTTCTATTTCTACGCCGAAAGTCCCACTGGGAGAAGTGGTCGAGAGCCCGACAGTGGCGCCCACGATGGCCCGGTCGTGGATGACACCGCGCCATCATCATATGTTCAATCCCCGGATTATTGTCTGGCGGGCGATATCGAGGTTTCGTTTGATTCCGACGATAACCTGAGTGGTGTTCAGCGCGTTTTGCTCTATTACTCCTTCGCCGGCGGTGGATGGACGCAATTCGCGGATGAGGCGGCAGCTGCGGGCACAGCTTGGCTCGCCCCGGCGGACGGGGACGGGACCTATGGAATCGCATCGCGCGCCCAGGACTTCGCTGGAAATTGGGAGCAATTCCCTCAGGCAGCCGGGGATACGACGGTTTTCGACTCAACAGCGCCGACATCGAGCTGCTCCTCCGACGCTTTTGCCCCGGATTCGCCGTTCCCCGTGGAGTTCACCGCCGATGATAATCTTGGCGGCATGGGGGTTGTTGAGCTCTGGTTCAGCAAGGACGCCGCGACATGGGCCTACTACGCCGAGATTCATGCCCAGACCGCTGGGACGTTCGACTTCACCCCGACTGGGGAGGGAGAATACCGATTCTACACAATCGCAACGGATGACGCCGGGAACCGCGAGGACCCACCCGGGCAGGCCGACAGCACAACGGTTTGCGACGCCACGAAGCCAACCTCGAGCTGCACATCCGTCGCTTACACATCCGCCTCGCCCTTCGCGGTGGATTTTATTGCGGATGATCCCATTAGCGGCGTCAACACAGTTGAGCTCTGGCTTCGTAAGGACGCCGGTACATGGACCTATTACAGCGAGTTCCACTCCCAGACCGCTGGGACGTTTGACTTCACCCCGACTGGGGATGGTGAATACGAATTCTACACAATTGCGACAGATATCGTCGGCAATCGGGAGGACACACCCGGGCAGGCGGATACCGCAACGGCCTATGAAACTGGGAAGCCCATATCGTCGTGCGAGACAACACAATACACCAAGTCCTCGCCCATAGCGGTTGATTTCAGCGCAGAGGACACTGGATTCAACTCGTCAGATGGGGATTCCGGAATCGAAAAGGTGGAGCTCTACTACCGCTTTGGGACCGACGCGGCCTTCAATCTATTTGGCGACAAGACGGTCGCAAACGGCACATTCCAGTTCGACCTAGTGGCAGACCCGGGCAGGTATTACTTCTACACGATAGCTTATGACACGGCGGGCAATGTCGAGGACCCACCAACTAGCCCGGACTGCGATGCGCATTATGATAACGTTCTGCCGACCTCGCTGTGTGACTCCGACCTGTATGTGGCCGGAGGGGATATTGATGTCCGCTTCAATGCGGAAGACACGCATTCCGGGCTCGCGAGCGTTGATCTCCTGTGGCGCACTGACCAATCTGGCTGGACCGTATTTGACACCGTGAGCGGTCTGAATACCGGCTCGGCTCCATTTACTCCCTCCGGGCAGAATAAGTACTATTTTGCGACTCAGGCGAAGGACCGTGCCGAAAATATCGAGGACTGGGACCAATCAGCGAAATCCTGGACACTCTATGATACAGAGCGCCCCGTCTCCGTGTGTTCCTCCCCCACATATTGCACTCCCGCAACTATTAGCGTGGAATACACCGCCTCGGACACCCTGAGCGGGGTGGCAAACGTTGAACTATGGTTCAAGCGTGACGCCGGGCAGTGGACATACTCGGGCCTCCGCTCCACAGATAGCACCATTGGCACGTTTGACTTTCGGGTCCCAGATGGGCATGGGACGTCGGGATTCCTCGCCGCAACGGACGGCCAGTACGAATTTTACACGATTGCAATAGACCGAGCGGGGCTGGTTGAGGACCCACCCGAGTCATCTGACTGCAGCACGGTCTCGGACGCGGGAAGACCCACTTCATTCTGCACCTCGGTGACCTTCACAAACTCCTCCGCCATAAGCGTCAGGTTCCTGGCGACGGACTCGACATCGGGTATAGAATCCGTTGACCTCTATTATTTTGCCCCGGGTGCATCAGCCGCCTTTTGGGGATCAAGCAATTCAGGCACGGCTGGGGTCTTCAATTTCATCGCCACCGCCGAGGGCGAGTATTCGTTCTATACGATCGCCCACGATCAGGCGGGTAATACCGAGCAATACAGCGGGACGGCAGATAGCACAACCGTTTACGATTCGGCGGCTCCTGCCTCGCAGTGTTTTTCACCAACCCACGACTCGGGCGTAGTCATTGATGTGACGTTTGAGGCGCAGGATACTGCAAGTGGCGTCGCAGAGGTCGTGTTGTGGTTTAGATTCGACGGCGGCGTGTGGTCTGATAGCGGCTACAGTGAGGCGAATAGCACCGCCGGGACCATCGCCTTTGCGCCGGGGAGCGGAGATGGCGAGTATGAGTTCTATACGATTGCGACCGACAGGTCCGGAAATGTGGAGCAGGCGCCTGCCCAGTCGGATACCGGCACACACTATGACATCACTGGTCCAACGTCGATTGCGCAATGCCCCGAGTTCGCTAATGGGTCACCAATTGACGTGAGATTTGAGGCTTCCGATGCCTCGTCAGGCATCGAGCGCGTTGAGCTCTGGGCTACAGGCGCGGCCGCAGCCTGGACGCACATCGATACCGAGTATGGGCTAACCCAAGGAACGTTCATTGTCCCCCTAGCGACAGAGGGCGCCCATGGTTTCGCGACGGTTGCTTATGACATCGCCGGAAACGGGGAGAGTTTGCCAGGACAGGCCGATTGCAGCTGCCTCTTCGACATCAGCGACCCGACATCGACGTGTGAGTCCCCTCAATATGCCGGCGCGCTACCGTTTGACGTCAACTATAGTGCAGCGGACGGCGCCTCTGGCGTCGGGGAGGTTGCCCTCTTCTACAGATCGGATGTTGATGACACTTGGCGACTTCACTCTGAGAGCACGGAGGGCACGGTCGGGGTATTCAGTTTCAATCTGCCGGCGCCTCCCGAAGAGAGACATATACGTTTTTCGTTTTACACTCTTGCGACCGACATAGCTGGCAATGTCGAGGCGCGACCAGCTGCGCCAGATTCGGAGACAATTCACGATCGCGCGGCGCCCACGACGTCGTGTATTTCCCCTACATACGCAAGCTTAGGAACGATACGGGTCTCGTTTGAGATAGAGGAGGGGATGGCCGGCCTGGAGTCTGCATCGCTATTTTACCGCACATCTAGCACGACTTGGAATCAGTTTGGCGGCACGACCACTGCCACTGTGGGATTCGTTGATTTCGCGCCCCTAGATGGGGAGGCGACCTATGAGTTCCGCGTCCAGGCCAGAGACCGATGTGGCAACGTATCGTCCCCGTCCGACCCACGCAGTTCCACTGTTTACGACACGACATCGCCAACCTCGAACTGCTGGTCCGGTAGCTTCATAACCGAGCCTACTCTGGGACTGCAATGTTCCGCCTCGGATAGCCTGTCCGGTGTAGATAAGGTCAGATTCTTCTACAGGTATGAAAACGAGCCGTGGAGATCGACCGGCCTTGAGTCGCAGGGCGCGTCTGGGATTGTCCAGTTCGAGCCGGTGGATGGCGACGGCACGTACCGTTTCTTCTCCGTTGCGATGGACCGGGCCGGCAACAGGGAGAGCGTTCCACCCCAAGCGGATTGGACGCTTATCGTCGATCGGAGTTTCCCGAATCTATCCGATGGCACGGTGACGCCGGCTGGTGGTCCGCCGGGCTCCGACTATACATTCAGCGTTCTCTATAGCGACGCTGATGGCCTTCCACCGTCGGAGAGCACCGTGGTTATTGACGGTAAGCAATGGTCTGCAGCGCTTACGGATGGCCCGCCTGCCTCGGGGACTTACAGCTATACAAAGACTCTCGGATCGGGTATCCACAGCTATCATTTTCATTTCGTCGATGCCTTTGGACTTGTTGCCCGGTTTCCGGAAGTGGGGAGCGCTACAGGACCATCCGTAAACACAATACCGGAGCTCAGGGACGGAGGCGTAACTCCCGAGGTGGGGGACACGATTAGCGATTATGAGTTCTGGACGGCGTATTATGATGAAGATGGCGACGTCCCCACTACCATGAACTTGATACTGGACGGGACGGTTCACGCCATGACCCCATCGCGCCGCACCCCATTGGACAACATATACATCTATACGACGAAGCTCGCTCGGGGTCCTCATAGTTACTTCTTCCGCTGTGATGACGGGCGAGGCGGCCTTGTCAGATTGCCGGCGGCGGGTCAATTCGACGGGCCTGTGGTGATGCAGGCGGATAGCGCTTCGCCATATTGCACGGACTTGGACCCCGGCGCGGGTGAGACGGGCGTTGATGGAAGCACGAGCGTCTTCCTAAAAATCCTCGATGACACATCCTCCATAGAGCAGAGCTCGATTGTCCTGAGCGTGAATGGGGTCGCGGTTGCCCCGATTATCAACCAGATTCTGAGAGGCTATTCGCTTTCCTATACCCCACAGCTCCCATTCCCGTCTGGAATGGAGGTGACGATTGGCGTCGAGGCGTGCGATGATTCCGTCAGGCACAATTGTCTGGATGACTTTGGGTACACCTTCCTGGTTGGGGACAATCTTCCACCAGAGATTATTGGGCGACCTAATGTCGTCGCTTGTGATGACGCTTCCGCAATAATCCAGTGGTTTACGGATGAGGACTCCGATAGTCTCGTGGAGTACAAGGTGGAGGGGGGCGCCGCTGCCTCGACCGCCTCGTCAGTTATGTGCACGCGCCATCTGATGCAGCTTGTGGGTCTTGAACATGGCACGGCTTACTATTACCGAGTCTGCTCTACTGACCAGGCGGGGAACGGGCCGACTTGTAGCGCCTGGAAGAACTTCATAACTTCCGCCGCGCCGGATACATACGCTCCGAATGTAGTAATCGGGCCCGCCGCTCAGGCGATGACATCCGATCGGGTCACCATTATTTGGGTGACGGATGAACCCACCCGAGGGCGCGTGGAATTCACAACGGGCCTCAGGGCCTCAGAGGGTGCTGTTAACGATGGTTTCAGCCGCCGGCATCTGGTGAATCTTGGCGACCTTCCGCCAGACACTGAATACGACTGCAAAGTGGTCAGTGCAGATATGGCGGGGAACGTAACGCGCTCCCCAACCTTCCAATTCAGGACTACGCTTATGGCTGATACGCTTGCGCCAGTTGTTCTGGAGGGCCCGGCGGTCGTATATTTGACGAACGACAAGGCGCTGATCAGATGGATGGCGAACGAATTGAGCGTTGGCGCTGTCCAGTTCGGCAAGACTCCGACTTATGGGAATGTCAACGGCAGCCTCGTCGCTTCTATGCTTCACGGGGTATTTCTAACTGGATTGCAGCCTGGGACCGAGTATCACTACCGCGTTCTCACAAGAGACGTGCTGGGAAATGGCCCAAGTATCACCAAGGACTATTCCTTCACGACTCTCCTGCAGCCGGATGATAGAGGTCTTTTCTGTATCTCCGGCCCAACATCCAGCTATCTGACGAATGTTTCCGCAAAGATAATTTGGACGACTGATCAGGTTGGGGATACAGAGGTGGTTTACTGGGAGGCAGGACTGAAACTTCCTGGCGTCGAGACGTGGCGTAACGCAGTTTACACTCGAGTTCATCAGGCGTTTCTTGGTAATCTAAAACCGAATACCACATATAACTACATGATCTCCTCGGCTGACCCGTCAGGTTATCTAATGGCCCCCTCTGGGGTGCATAGTTTCAAGACCCTTGTATCCCCCGACACTGCTCCCCCAGGATTACTCGACGTTCAATGCTCATACAATGCTGGCGGCAAGGTCCGTATTGATTGGGCAACTTCGGAGCCGGCCGACAGCAGAATCGATTACTGGCGGACCGATGGAAAGCAGACTGGTAAGGGTAGTTGGGCCGGTTCGGAGAACAAATCCGAGCATTCGGGTTGGCTTGATGATCTTGCGCTGGGCGCAGATTATGGCTATAGGATAGGCTCTGCGGACGCATCAGGCAATCTTTCTTGGTCTGAAGTCGGTGGTTTCTCTGCCAGTGGTCAGAGCGATGCTTTGCCGCCATCTTTCACGTCGGGGCCGGACGTGGAAACCACACGGGCGCCAGGGTGGGTCGCCATAGTCTGGACAACTAGTGAAATAGCTGATACACTCCTTACTTTTCGGATGCAATCTCCACTGGCGGCCGAGGAGCGCCGCTGGGAGGACCCAGAGCATTCGATCGCACATAGGGTCGAACTTGTGGACCTTAAGCCCGGGACTTACCAGTTCACCGCCACCTCCACTGACCCAGCTGGGAATGTGAGTGGATCGAACGGGGGAACCTTCACCATCCCCGGTTCTGAAACGGCGCCCAGACTCTCGAGCTCCTACGTCTCGCCAACCCTCGGCGCCTCAACGACGGATTTTGAGTATGGCGTCTATTACTCCCATGGAACCGGATATGCGCCTCTCCGGTCAAACGTCTTAATTGATGGCGAGGCGCACCAGCTATCTCTCTCATCTGGACTCGGTAACAATGGCTCCTATACACTATCCACGCGCCTATCCGAGGGGACTCACAGCTATGTGTTTGAGTTCGAGAGTTCTTCAGGTCAGACTGTCAGAAGTCCTGAAACAGGGAGCAATGATGGTCCGCTGGTTACGGCCGTTCCGAAGTTTGCGCTGGCCATCAGAACCGACAACGACAGCTATGATCTCGGGGATACCCACACGGTTTTTGTGGATGCGTCGAACGCCGGTGATCCATACGACGTTGACTTCTATGCGTGGGTGCAGACGCCCGATGGCTCCTTGCTTTACTGGCCGGGCTTTTCTGAGAATGCTGAGCCTCTGTCATTCCTACCCTTCCCGGGTGGGTCGGCCTTTATTGATTATGAGATACTAACCTACCCCATACCTGCCGGACTCCCTTCGGGCGAATACAGTTGGTTTGCGGCGATTAGTGAGCACGGAACACTCGATCCCATGTGCGGTATTGCATCGGCCCAATTTACGCTTGGGGAGTCGCCTCCTCAATTCTCGATAGAACTCAATGACAGGCTATTTGCTCCTCACGACGAGATGCTGCTGCAGGCGTCGCTTTCGAACCCGGGGGGCGCGATTGATGTTGATGTTTATGTTAAAGCTGTTTTGCCGGACGGGGGCTCTTTATATTTGCCGGGACTATCAGCAGAGGCGACGCCGATGCCTATTTCTCTCTCAGCGGATTTCGAGCTCTCCAACTACGAGCTATTACGGTTGGAGGTGCCTGAGGGCTTGCCGGCTGGCAATTACAGATGGGTTGGATACCTCTGCGTTCACGGAACGACCGAGCGACTCGGGAAGGAGAGTGAGTCGCCTTTTGAGCTCTTCAACGTAACGATTGCCATTGCTACAGATAAAACCGAATACGTCGGACAGGATGTCGTTAGGGCTCTTGTGGATATACACAATTACGGTCTAGATATAGACATTGACCTTTACCTGGCGGCTCTTCTTCCTGACGGTTCGTTAATATATCTTCCGGACTTGACTTCTACTATGGCGCCGTTCTATGAGTTCAGACCGTTGTCTCAAGGGGCTGTGTTGGAGGGGGTTACCGTCTTTGAGAGCGCTTTCCCGCCTGGGTCTGGTGCGGGGGAGTATTGCTTCTTTGTAGCATTAGTTGACCCGAGCACTGGTGATATGTCTGGGAAGCACAGCGCCGCTGCATTCAGCTATTCTAACAGCTCCAATTAGCGGGAGGTAGATAGACGGTGCATTGCCACCAATGCGGTGGAGCTGTCCAGGACGGTAGTAAGTTTTGCAGTAACTGCGGCGCTCCGGTTTCTAGCATTTGCCCCTCCTGCAAGGAGGATAACCCCCCGGCCAGCAAGTTCTGCTCTAACTGCGGTGCGTCTCTTTCGGGACCCAGCAAGGTTGCTCAGCCACCCGCCCCACCCAAAGCAGCAGCGCCTAAGCTTGATGGTGAGAGGCGTGTTGTGGCAGTCATATTCGCGGACATTGTCGGCTCGACCCCAATGGCGGAAGCGCTTGACCCGGAAGAATTCAGAGAGGTCATGAACCAATGCTTCCATGTTTTGACGGGACCGATCATGAAGTACGACGGCATGGTGGATAAGTTCATAGGCGATTGCATAATGGCTCTTTTTGGGGCCCCGACGGCGCATGAGAATGATCCTGAACGAGCGGTTATGGCCGCTCTGGAGATGCAGCTTGCAGCTTCCGCGCTCAGGGAGACAATCGGAATTCCGACAACCGAGCCAATCCGGCTTCGGGTGGGGATAAACAGCGGCATGGTTATCGCCGGCGATGTTGGTTCGCAGCACAAGCGCGACTATACAGCGATGGGGCGAGTGGTGAATGTTGCCGAGCGGATGCAGAAGCTCTGCGAGCCTGGAAATGTGACCGTCTCTGATACGGTCTATAGAGCGACGAGGCAGCTCTTCGATTATGAGGACATGGGCAGCCATCCTGTCAAGGGGGTGTCTAGAGATGTCCATGTCTATAGGGCGGTCGCCGCTCGGAAGTGTGGTGGATCGACCAGAGGACTCGATGAGATCGGGTTCTCGAAGTTCATCAATAGGAAGGATGAACTTGAGAGCCTCAAGCGAACTGTCGACCGGGCATCTTCGGGCAGAGCATCGGTTGTCGCGGTAACGGGCCCCGCGGGGGTAGGAAAGAGCCGCCTCGTGAAGGAGTGCCAGCGGATAACAGAGCGGACTGGCACTCGCTGGTTTTGGGCGAGGTGCCTCGAATATCAGAGAAATATACCTTACTCCCCGGTCGCGCTGTTGCTTGAGCAGCTATTCGATGTGGAGTCGAAAGGCGCCGAGATCGACTCGACGCGACTTCGTTGTTTTCTCGGGGATGTCAGCGAAGAGGAACTGGCGCGTATATTTGATGGTCTTAAGTTCATTCTTCAAACTGATGATACATCTTCGGGACGGGACAATCTTGAGGGTGAACAGGTCCAGAGATGTATATACGAGGCGGTCAATGGTGTGATTTCGGCGGCGCTCGCACCGGGCCCGCTATCGATTGTCATAGACGACTTGCAGTGGTGCGACCGGGCGTCTCTCGAGCTCTTCTCGGACATTCTTTTTCGATTTTCATCGGCGGAGCTGACCCTTTGTGTAACGTATCGACAATACTCCCGCCCGGACTGGTCAGGTCTTAGCGATGCTCGCGAGATACCTGTAACCCTACTTTCTGAGAGGGATTCGAAGATGTTGGTTTATTCAATTCTGGATAAGGCCAACGACCAGGAGAAGCTCAAGCGGATTCGCAGGATAGTTCTTGAGCAATGCGAGGGTAGCCCGCTTTTGGTCGAGGAGACGATCAAGCTCTTGATGGACAAAGGGCTTCTTGTGCGCTCTGCCGGGTCCTGGGATGTGCACGGGATTCCGGACCGCAAGCAGCTTCCGGACAGTCTGCGCGGCCTGGCGATGGCGAGAGTCGATCAGCTTGCCGATGTTGAGAAGCTGCTCTTGCAGACGCTCTCCGCTCTTGGCACGGATGAGCCTCTTTCGGTAGTATCGAAGCTTGCTGGAGAACTTGAGATTGAGCTGACGAAGAGTTCTCTCTCGAGATTGGTGGAGCTTCAGATACTCAGGGAGAGGGATTCTGGCGACGGCCCGACCTATTCCTTCGAGGGCGAGTTTTTCCGCGATGCTATCTATGAGAGCCTATTGAAGAGGAAAAGACGACAGCTGCATTTGGATGCTGCGTCCTTCCTTGAGGAATCAATGAGCCCCGGAGATAGGCGCCGTGCAGCCCTGTTGTCGCATCACTTTGAGCTGGCGGGCGATTTCGAAAAGGCGTGTGGGTACACGAAGGAAGCAGCGGCCCAGGCGACCGCTATATACGCAAACAGTGACGCTATTCATCTCTATGAGCGGAGTATCGAGCTCTTAAGGAAGTGGCAAGATGAGCCGGACTCTCAGGAGATACTGGACCTGATGAACAATCTGGCCATGGTTTACTACTTCACGGGAAACACGAAGCGGACGATTGAGGTCTTAAAGGAACAGATTGAGCTAGCTCATAACGCGAATAACAATCTCTATGTCGCAAGGACGCATAACAACATCGGCCTGCAGCAGGAGCATGAAGGCAATTGGGGCGAGGCGAGAGGGCACTTTCGGCAAGCCGCTGACCTTGCGTGGAGGATTGGGGACAAGGCACTTACCGGCACCTGTTTGACGAATCTTGGCACGCTCGAAATCCGTGTGGGCTCTCTTAAGGCGGCCAGGAAATCACTCGACGAGGCTCTTCAGATTGCTCATAATACGGCATCCCCGGGAATAAAGTTCGACTCGCTCACAAACCTCTCGCTTCTTCACCTTTATCAATGTGAACTTCCCCGCGCAGAGGCCCTTGGGTGCGAGATCGAGGAGATTGCCGTTAGTCAGGGGGACGACTACAAGCGCGCCTGGGCGTCGCGAGTTCTTGGCGAGATTAGACTGCACCAGGGCCTCTTATCCGAGGCGTATCAGATGTTTGAGCGCTACCTCGATTTGAGTCTGAAGCTGGAGACATCTGACCTTCAATCCGCCGCTCACAGATTTCTCGCGGAAGTTGGTGGTCTATTTCGACCGGCCGAGGCCATGGTAGAGATGCTCAGACCTGCCCTTGGAAAGGCTGCCAGCTGCAACCATACTGAGCAGAAGCTCGAGGCGCTCGGTTGTCTTTCAGGCGCATTTTTGCACGGCGCGCAATTCGAGCTCGCTGGCAAGGTCGCCATCCGCCTAGTGAAGCAGGCGGAGGATTATGGTCACAATCATCTCAATATCACCGGCCTTTTGAGTCTAAGCGAGTGGGCGCTCGCAACAGGAGACCTGAGCTGCGCGGAGGAACAGCTCTTGAAAGTCGATCATCTACTTAAGTCATCAGGAATTCTACTTCACAAGCCGACGTACCTCCGGTGTTGCGCCCGGACGGCTCGGCTCTCTGGCCGCGGAGATGACGCGCTGCTTCTTGCATCAGAGTCGGTCGCTTTTTGCGAGGAGATGGGTCTGCGAGTTCTGCTGGCGGAGTCGCTTGTAGAGAAGTCGCTTGTCCATTTTGATCGAGCGGAGCATGAGATTTGCCGGGAGTGCTGCTTGAAGGGGATTGAGGTCTGCAGGGGCTTCATTTTTGGCGGAGGCGCCGATGAGGGCCGCCGGAGCATGACTTGGCAGGAGGAGGAGCTGCTGATAATTCTCGGGCAATCGCTTTGCATCGCAAGGCAGGATGATCTGCTGACGGAAGTGATAGCTGGTCTGAGCAACGTGGCGAGTTGCCCCACGTCGGTTATCAGGAAAGTAAAAGCGCTCTGCTTGCTGGATATCCTTGAGGGCTCAGACCAGGATATCGAGCACATTCTCGAGTGCTTCGGGGCCATTATGGGGCGAAGTAGGCCCAAAGACCTTAGAGATGGCATTCAGCTCGGCCTCGGGCTAACTTGGTTCGCGCGTCACATTGCGGAGCATGTTCACGACCACGCCTCGGAGGATAGGGTCAAGCGATTCGAGGCGCTCTTTTCTCAGCTTGCCTAGTGGACTGCTCGCGACCTGTTGGGCCACGCGGATTTCACGGATGGGTTGGCCATTTCAGCATCTCGGCATATACAAGGTCGGTGGCATCGCACATGCTCTCAACTGTGAAGAGAGACACTCTCTCTCGGGCTCCGGCGGCAATGCGTGAGCGGAGCCCGCTGTCTGCGAGGAGCGAGGTGACCCGGTCCGCCAGGATGTCCGGGCGACCGACGGGGACTATAAACCCGGACCGCCCGGTTACAATCGCCTCGGCATTCCCACCCACATCGGTTGCCACGACCGGGGCGCCGGCAGCCATCGATTCGAGTATAGCGTTGGAGAATCCCTCTCTGTCAGAGCAGGTAACGAAGACGTCCGTAAGGGCAAGCAGCTGGGGCACATCATTCCTGTGACCTGCGAAGACCACCCGGTCGGAGATACCCAGCTCGGTCGCTTTTTGCTCAATCTGCTCGCGGAGTCTCCCCTTTCCAGCGATAAGAAACTTCACGTTGGGTATGCGAGATTTCACCTGAGCGGCCATTTCCAGAAAGTCGAGGTGGCGTTTTTGACTAACGAGCCTTGCGAGCACGGAGACCACTCTTTCCCCGGGGGCAATCCCCAGTTCTCGCCGCACGCTCGGGTCGGGCTTGAGATCGACGAAGCCAGACATGTCCACCCCGTTGTGAAGTGTAACGACCCTGTCGGGTGCTATGCCGGTCTTCTCGAGGTAATTCCGTCTGACCCCTTCGGAGACCGCGATGATAAGGTCCTTATATCGGGCGAGGCGCTTATCAACGAAGAGCTGCTTGGCGTCGTCCCAGTCATCAACGTTGTGGATGTTGGAGATGACAGCCTTTACGCGGGCCAGTCTCGCCGCGACGGTTCCTGATGTGTTGCAGCGGTACATGTGGGTATGGACGATGTCCACCTTTTCCTGCCTGAGGTGTCTTGCCAGACGGATTAGGGAAGGGGGCGACCAACGAGACGCAAATGGCAGCACCTCAACGTGTATGCCCTCGCGCCTGAAAAGATGGGCCATCTCCCCCTCCACGCGGATGCAGATGACCGAGACGTCCCACCCAATCGCTCGGAGTCTGGGCAGCAGTGAGAGAAGGCGTCTCTCCACACCCCCATACGGGAGGTCGGAAACGATTCTGACGACACGCCCTTTTAATCTACTCATTGCCGCTTCCTCCACACTCCGCGATCATGCGTTCATACACGGCGAGGGTCTGCTCTGCGAGTCTCGCCTCGGTGTATCGCTCGACTACTTTCTTTCGAGCCGCAGCGCCCATGGCCTGTCGCAGTTCTGGGTCATTAAGCAGGTGTGATAGAGCCTCGGCGAGCGCTTCGGAGTCCCCCGGCGGAACCACGAGACCGTCCGTGCCATCATCTAGAATCTCTGATGCGCCTCCGATGCGGGTTGCGACGACGGGCCTCTCCATGGCCATCGCCTCCTTTATCGCCGCCGAGGAGGCGTCGCAGTCGATCGAGGGTAAGACGGAGACATCCGCTGCAGCTTGCACAAGGGGAACGTCGCCCGTGAATCCCAAGAACCGAACGTTGCTTTCAATGCCCAGTTCCCTCGAATATGCTTTCAAAGCCCGCTCCTGGTCCCCCTCCCCTGCCAGCAGGAGGAGTATATTCGGAAATTCGGCCCGAAGCGGAACAAGCGCCTCGAGTAGATACTTGTGGCCCTTCTCCCGGGCAAGCCGTGCGGCCACAGAGATAACCGAGGCGTCCGGATGGATATTAAGCTGGGCCCGGGCGGCAGCCTGATCGACCCGTTTGGGGTCATAACGCTCGACTTGAATGCTGCTGTGAATGGTCGTCACCCTATCAAGCGAGATGATTCCGCTTTCTATGAATCTCGAATATCGCTCAATGACGCTATCGCTGACCACAACGAGCCAGTCTATGAGGCGCCGGTGGAGGATTCTGTTGTGAATCGAATAATGGACGGGAAATGTGTTGTGCCTCGTTCTGACGACTGAGGGCTTCCGCTTGCAGAGAGCCTTGGCGGTGCATCCCGACCATGTATCTTGGGAACCGTGAGTGTGGAGGATCTCGATGCGATTCGCGCTGATAAATCGCCTCAAGACCCGCACGTCATGCGCGAAGTCAATTGGGCGAAAGCCCTTAGAGAAGCGGACATTGTCAAGGACGGGAATCCCGGCCTGATTGCACCTCTTAACAAGTACGCTCGTGGAGGGCGCGGCTACCGTGACGTCAACCCCCATTTCAAGCAGTTTCCTACAGAGGAAAAACACCCGCGCCGCCTGACCGCCCCAGCCGAGATGAAAGTTGGTGTGAAGGACCCGCATGTCATCTTCCTGCAAATCGTGTTCGCAAAGAGATCGGGATGCCCGGGCGTCTTTCAGATAGACCCGCCCGGGTCCCGGAATCTGGACAGGAACGGCTAGCTAGAACTGCGTAGTTCCGGAGAAATTGAATCCTCGGATGAGCGCCCCCGGAGCTTTGACACCGAACCATCCGCCGACCAGCATGGTGTCCTTCGTTAGACCATCTAGCTGATTAAAAGCGTCGATCATGCTCATCGTGAAGCGGAGATTCTTGACGGCCTTCGTCTGCTTGCCGTTCTCGATCATAAATGTACCATCGCGGGTCATCCCAGTGAAGACGGCCCTCTTCAGGTCCAGGAATGGGTTGATGTAATGGAATCGGGTAACGTAAAGGCCATTCTTAACCTTCGCCACAAGGCTCTCGAGGCTTTCGTCGCCGGCTCCCATGAATAGGTTGATCGGGATGGGTCCCCAAGTGTTACCCGGGGGCAGGGCGTGCCCTGTCGTTTCTTTGCCGACCTTGCGAGCTGTTGCTGTATCATAGACGACATTCTTGGCGACTCCGTTTTCGATCAACGTGAGTTTTCTCTTGGGCACACCCTCAAAGTCGAAGGGCATCGGGCTCCCGGAACGGTCAAGGCCGTCGTCCCAGACATTCAGGCTCTTGCTGAACATTTTCTCGCCCATCTTCTCACTCATGAAGCTACGACCCTCCTGCATCGAAAGGGCCCCGAACTCAAGCGCGACCATCATCGAGATAAGATCGCCCACGGCGTATGGGTGAAGTACAACGTCTATCTTCCCGGCCTCATGGTCCACCTGGTCAACATTCCGACGGCAAATATCGGCCGCCTCCTCGGCAGTTCCCTTGACATCAATGTCGGCAACGTGGTTTGAGCTGTGCTCCGCAAAGCCGCTTGAACTACCCCTCATCACAACAGTGGATATCTCTGCTGATGTGCTTGGGAAATAAGCGGCAACGCCCTTTGAGTTGACGATCGCGACCTCATCGGCCTCGGTCTTGAAAGACCCAGACGCGATAATCGAGTCTTTGTCGCAAACATCAACGAGTGTCTTCACCGCGCTGGCGCGCTGGGCCGGAGAATAGGCCGCAGTCGCCTGACAAAAGGCATCGATATCTTGGTAAGGCGCTGGGTCCGGCATTCCCATGTAGTTTGGGTTCTCTTCCTGAAAGTCTGCTATCTCGGATGCGGTCTTGACCAGGTTCTTTAGGCTCTCATCGTCGTGTAGCCTGTCGGTTGACGCAACGCCAACGCGCTTTCCTTTGGCTATTCTCAGGTTGATCTGAGATGTGGATGTCGAGACATTCTGGTGAATAATCGAGTTGGCGAATCTGGTCAGAGAGCTGTGCTTTGCTGTGAGCATGGCATCGGTCTCATCCCCATCCGACATGGCTACGATTTTGCTTAGAATCTCAAGTGCTCTCTCTTTCCCAATCATTTGCTCACACCTACCTTTACATTTCTGAATCTTGATGGCGCAGTTCCATGCGCTACGTGTGCGGTTTGACCCGGCTGACCCTTACCGCAGTTCGGAGTGCCCCATACGACCCAGTGATTCTTATTGCAGATGGCGTCGCAGGAGTTCCAGAACTCTGGCGTTATGCCTGTATAGGCGGGGTTCTTGACCATGTCGCCGATCTTGCCGTTCTTTATCTCCCACCCGATTTCACAGCCGAAGTGGAAGTTTAGCCGTTTGTCGTCAATGCTCCAGCTCTTGTTTGTCTCGACGTAAATGCCATCCTGAGTGTCCTTGACTAGGTCGTCAAACTCCCAATCGCCGGGCTCAAGGTTCACGTTGACCATTCTGATAAGCGGTATGCTCCACCATCCATCACCTCTCATGGCCCCGTTGCTCTTCTGGCCGAGCTTAATCGCGGTCTCTCGTGAAGTCAGATAGCCAACGAAGAGGCCATCCTTTATTATGGGCGTCCGCTGAGCTTTTACACCCTCGTCGTCAAAACCAAAAGTGCCTAAACCACCCGGGGTAGTCGCGTCGGCGTAAATGTTCACTATCTTGGACCCATACTGGAGCTTATTCAGCTTCTCCGGCGTCATGAAACTCGTGCCCGCATAGCTCGCCTCCATGCCGAATACCCGGTCCAGCTCAACTGGGTGCCCACAGGATTCATGCACCTGAAGCGCCAGCTGAGAGCCACCAATTATCAGGGACGTTGTGATAGACGGGCATTCTTTTGCGGTCAGCAAAGCCACCGCCTCGTCCGCTACGCGAGGCGCCTGGCCCACGAGGTTCAGATTCTCGATGTATTCGTAGCCAGCCGTTCCGTAATTGCCACGGAAGCTGTTGGGGAAGGAGCGCACCTGCATCTTGTCCCCATCAATGGCGGTCGCCGTTATACCCGCCCCGCTCTCATAAATCACCTGGTCGATGTCCGCCCCCTCGGAGCTAATGAAGGTCTTCTCGGTCCGGTAAAACTTCATGCCTGCCTCAGAGATCTTTACGCCCTTTTTCGCGCGGAGGACTTTATCCGCCTCAAGCAGAAGTGCAATCTTCGACTTGAGCGGAATGGCAAACGGATCTTTCTTAATGGGCGTCTCATAGCGGTCCTGGAATATCTCTGTATCCGCAAGAACCACATCTTCAGTCTTCAATGTGGCGCTCGCCTTTGCAATCTGAACAGCAAGCTCCGCAACTCGCCGCAGCTCCTTCTCATTGACGAGCGAACTGCTAGCGAAGCCCCAGGAGCCGTTGACTATGACTCGGATGCCAAAACCCATCATCTCCCGGGAGGTGATCACCTCAACAGTGCCGTTTTTTACGTCGATGTTCTCGGTGACCATATTGAGTAACCTAATATCCGCGTAGGACGCGTCGAGCTTCCCAGCGTGCTCAATAGCGCCGCGCAACCAATCTTTCAACTTGAAAACCTCCCTATTTTATCGACCTATCAATGTTTAGGGATATCCCCAATCTATCCCACACCTGATCAGGAGACGACTCTTCCCTAGCGGGAAAACACAGCAGGTAATAATACACAGGTTATGCTTTGGTGTCAACTTTCTCCCAGATAATCACATTGATTGTGTGGCGGCCAAGCGGATAGGTTGATGGCCACCGGGCTAAGTGAGCAACTCCAGTATCTGAACAGCATTCAGCGCCGCGCCCTTCCGCAGATTGTCCATGACAGACCAAAAGCAAACGCCGGAGCTCGCAGTGTCATCCAGCCTGATTCTACCGACAAAAACCTCATCACGGTCCGTGCATTCTGACGGAACGGGATAGAGCTCGCTCTCTTCGTCATGCTCCTTGCGCTCGCCGTCCAGAGAGAGAGCGTCCCAAACTTCTACGCCCGGGAACTCAGAGAGCGCATCATGAACCTGCTTGCGCGTCGCGGATGACTTGAGAGTGATATTTAGGGACTGGCTGTGGCAGTTGAAGACTGGAACCCGCACACAAGTGGGAGAGATGCGGATATCATCCCGATTCATTATCTTCCGGGTTTCAAGCCTCAGCTTTCTCTCCTCCTCAGAGTACCCATTCTGGTCAAAATCGCCGATGTGAGGCAGAAGATTGAAGCCGATCCTCTTGGGATAGACTTCGCACTTGGGCTCCTTCATGGAAAGAAGCGAGATAGACTGCTCCGCCAGCTCTTGTAGCGCGTGCTTGCCTGTTCCGGAGACAGACTGGTAGGTTGAGACGACGACCTTTTCCACACCAAAGGCTCGATCGAGCGGATAGAGAGCCATTAGAAGCTGAATCGTTGAGCAGTTAGGGTTGGCGATTATCCCCTTGTGCTCCCAGACTTGCTGTCCATTTATCTCAGGAATGACCAGCGGAACGTCACTTTTCATCCGGAAGTGGGCGCTGTTATCCACGACGATTGCGCCCGCCCTGACAGCTGCCGGCGCGAACTCTTCGCTCGCCTCAATTGTGGCCGCAAACACAGCGAAATCCACTGCCTCAAAGACATCCTCCTCGATGCGCTGAACGATGAGAGGTTCCTCGCCAAACTCGACGATTGTGCCGACGGACTCCTCGGTCGCGAGGGGGATCATCCGCTTGACGGGGAATTTTCTGTCCTGAAGGATGTTGAGAACTTCCTTGCCGACAAGTCCAGTCGCTCCCACTATCGCGACGGTGTATTCTTTCAAGAAAGCTCCTCTTCCTGCTCTTTCCGGGCATCCGAACGCCTCAACCACAACGTCTCAATCACGCCCCATACAATGTATCCGATCACAGTGAGAAAGGGCATTGTGCCTGGAAACGCCGCGATGACGATGACGATAGCCACCAGGATAATCATCGTCCCAAATGGGTGCATTTTCGCAAAATTCAGCTGCTTGAAGGAGCGATATTTGAAGTTGGAGACCATCAGATAGGATATGGCGGCGATCAAGATCAAAAAGAGCACTCTCAAGAATGTCCCGGGGGCCTCACCATCGGCAAGCGTAACTGACGTGGCAACCGCGAGACCGGCCGCCGGTATGGGCAGACCCAGGAAGTACTTCGGCTCAATCGTCTTGCAGCGAGTGTTGAATCTGGCAAGTCGAAGGACGCCGCATATAAGATACGAGAATGCCGCAATCCAGCCCAATCGCCCGAAGCCGGAAAGCGCGAACGAATACGAGAGCAACGCCGGCGCCATGCCGAATGATACGACATCAGCCAAGCTGTCGAGTTGAACGCCGAACTCGCTTGTCGTCTTGGTTAGCCTCGCCACACGGCCGTCCAGAGCGTCGAGAAGCGCCGCGACTAAGATCGCGACCGATGCCGGAAAGAGTCGCCCCTTCAAAACCCACATTATGGCATAGAACCCACACAGCACGTTGGCCGTAGTCAGGATACCGGGCAGCAGGCTGATACGTATCTTTATCTGAGGAACCCGTCGGCCCCTAAGCACCCGTCTGGGCCGTCGCACGCCCTTTGACGTCTCATCAGATTTACTGCGCCTCACCATATTCCTAAGCCACCTTTCAGATTCTCACGCCACGCAGTGGACGAAAAAGTCCATTAGCCAAAACGACACTAGCTCTTATCATCTGCTATCCGACGCCCCAAGACCGTCAATCCAGCGCGCGCCTTATCACCGACCTCAACTGAGGCGCGATACGAGGCCGGCATAACAACATCGAGGCGCGACCCGAACTTGATCATGCCGATTCTCTGGCCCGCTTCGACCTTGTCCCCCGGCTTTATTCGGCAGACGATACGTCTGGCAATCAGGCCGGCCACCTGAGTAACGCCGACCTCATCCGAATGGCGATTCACAACAATAAACCTATTACGCTCATTGACCTCACTCGCCATGTCTTTGAAGGCGGCAATGAACTTTCCGCTTGTATGCTTGACGCTTTTGATCTCGCCTTTGATCGGTGAGCGATTCACATGGCAATTGAGAAGCGACATGAATACGCAGATGAGCGTACCCTTACCGCCCTCTATGCTTTGGTCATCAATGCTTCGGACGACTATCACCTTACCGTCGGCCGGTGAGAGCAGCTCGTCATCACTAGCGCGGATTCTGCGTATTGGGTCGCGGAAGAAGCCGAGGAGAAGTACTGTCAATCCCAGGAGTACATAAACTGTGATATGGAGCGATAAAAACCAGCAGACTGCTGCAGCAACAAGAGCAACGATGACGAATGGGAGACCATCTAGTGCGAAAGGGATGCGCATTTTACTTGCTTTCTTTTTCATATATAGTCTAGTGCGTAATCTCAAAAATCGGCGCGATCCGTGGGTGGTAGCCACGGCTACTGTTGTTGTTCCCCTTCGGGGAACCGAGGATATTCATGTGAGCTAAGACTTCGCCGATGCGTTATTCTGGCTCGCTGAATACTCTCGCATCATCCCGTACATCTTATCCTTGAGTTTGAGCTTCATCTTCTTCAGCCGCTTCTCCTCTATTTCATCCTCCGGCTTAACTTCAGAACGCGAGGACAGCGCCATGAGCTTACTGTCGAGCTCCCCATGCATTTCCTCAAGTTTCCTGAAATCGTCAGATTCGTCTCGCAAGGCCTCGCGGATTGATGCATCGTCCATCGCCATAAGATAAGCCTCCTGTTTTTAGTATTATCTAACGCCTTCACACACTCTCTACAGGTTACGCCAAGCCGGTCAGACCTTATCTGTCAACATATCATTCCAGTATCACAGAGCCGCGAGACGTTTGGTTAAGTCGTCTTCGCAGGATCATGGTTCTCGCCCGGGCCGGTAATGATCTCAAAGCACTCGTTAGCCCTCTGCTTGTTGTAAGATTTCTGAGGAAGTTCAACTACTCTGTAAACATCTCTCCTATCTCGCAGGTTCAGCTCTATCTCATCGCCAACCTGGACGATTCGCCCAGCCTTTGCAGGTCTGCCCTGGACCTTTATGCAGCCCTCATCACAAAGTCTCTTTGCAAAAGCCCGACGCTTGGCAATGCCGGTCATTTTCAAATAGAGGTCAAGGCGCATCGAGCACCATCTTTATATAACTTCGTTGTTTAAGTTCTTGGACGAATGTGTCATAGCGCTTCATATACTCATCGAAGAAGAGCTTACTCTTGATCTCTTTCTTCAGCTCGGGGGTCAATATAGCCTCATCGTGTTGTTTATTCAGAAGCTTGATTACATGAAAGCCCATCGGACTCTCGATCACATCGCTCACCTGACCGATCTTAAGACCGAACACGATGTCCGACATCGCGGGGAACATCTCGTCACGCTTAAGAAAACCTAAACCGTCGCAGCTTTTGGCCGCGCCCTCAGCCTTCTCACACGCATCCTCGAACGACTGGCCACCTTCAATGCTAAGCAGGAACGCTTTGGCTTTTACGCGAGAGGCTTTAACCATTCTCTTGTCCAAAAAATCATCGACCCTAAAGAGAACTTGGGCGAAGTTCACACGCTCGGCAGGCGCTAGATTGGCGTTATTTTCCTCGAAATACGCGATGATTTGGGCCTCTGAGATATTCACCCTACTCCTGACCTCTCTATCAATAACCGCTTGTCTGATGTACTCCGCTGAATAGTCCTTCCGCACTAATTCCAGAGTCAGTCCCTGCCTCAAGAGAATCTCCTCGAACGCCGCCTTTGTGGTTACGTTCACGCTCTGCATGGCTGCCTCTACTTGCTGGTCAATGTAGTTCTTGTCCGGCTGAATACCCATTTTCTTTCCCTCGGAAATCAAGAGCAATCTGTCAACGAGGTATTCTAACACCTCTCGCTTCTTCTTCCTCAGAGCCGCCTCATTATCTGGGGCACTCCCGTTCAGCAGGGCAATATACTCCTTGTTTGAGAGAAGCATCTGATTGAGATCGTATCCAGTAACAATTTCGCCATTGACGATCGCGACTATTTTCCCAATTGGACGCGCTCTCTCGGGGCTGGTTTCAGATGCGGACAACGTGAACGCGAGGCAAGACACGATGCAAACCAAAATCGCGATAGAAGACCTGCTGTTCAAAGTAACTCCTCCGGAAAAACCTGAAGATGCCATTTGGCCTTTAATTCCAACATCCATTCATCATATCGGTCATCTGCTTTCAGTTCGAGAACCTTGGAGCGAACCTTCTCAAGCGCTTCTTCAAACGGTAGCACCCTCGCCTTGCGTATGTCATCAGCTCTGAAGATATGAAAGCCATGAGAAGTCTCAATAACCTTGCTGTTCTTGCCCTTGCCGAGCTTGAAGATCGGCGTCTGCAACTCGGCCGGCAACTCGCCCATCTTCACCCAGCCTAGCTCCCCTCCTTTGATCGCTTCGGGAGCGATTGAATACTCCTTAGCCAGGCTCTCAAAGCCGCGGCGCCCCCGACTAAGAAGCCGCAGAAGCTGCTTTGCTGTCTCCTTGCTATCGACGAGTATTTGGAAAGCAT
This sequence comes from bacterium, assembly GCA_021160245.1. GTDB lineage: Bacteria > B130-G9 > B130-G9 > B130-G9 > B130-G9 > JAGHCW01. The sequence continues at coordinate 40,011 of JAGHCW010000066.1, forward strand.
GGACGCTCTTTTCCGCCCTAAACTCCGAGATGTGCTCCTCGTAATACGCGGATAGCTCCTTCTCTGTAACATTCGTCTTTGACGTAACGTTGATCTCTATCAACTTACCGCGAATCAAATCCGCCTGCGCCTCGGCAAGCCAGTCCGCGTATCGAAGGCCCGAACTCGAGAGAAAGGCGTCAAACTCGCCGGGACCGTAAGCCTTCTTGAGCTCCGCGACATATTTCGCGAGCTCTTGGGGCGCAACCGAAATCCCTGTTGCCTGCGCCTCGTTCATCATCACCCGTCGCAGAGTCATTTCCTCCAAGTAATGAGCGGCCTGCTTGTAGTTATGCCGGGCAAAATCCAAGAGGAAATCATCTCTGGTTATCTTTTCGTCTGTGAGCCGCGCAACGATCTTCGTCGGCCTCTGTTCTGGCGTCGCCGGGCTGGCGCCACATCCAATAAGCGTGATGTTTGGCAGGACTATCAAGACCAACCAGGCCGATAATGTCCGAACTGCGAGGCTCGCGTTGGAAGTACTAATGCTTACCTCCATTGGTCAAATAGGCTTTTATGAAGGGATCAATATAACCGTCCAGCACAGATTCCACATTTCCCACCTCAACGTTGAACCTGTGGTCTTTGACCATTTGATACGGCTGCATCACATAAGAACGTATCTGACTTCCCCATGCTATCTCTTTTTTCGCGCTGTGCTCGGCCTGTTCCACTTGACGACGCTTGTCGAGCTCAATCTGATAGAGCTTCGATTTCAGCACCTTCATCGCGACCTCCCGATTCCTGTGTTGAGAGCGCTCGTTCTGGCACTGCACAGACACTTTAGTCGGGATATGGGTGATCCTGACCGCGGAATCTGTCGTATTGACGTGCTGCCCCCCTTTGCCACTTGAGCGATAGGTATCGATGCGAAGGTCCTTATCGTCTATTTCAATCTCTATCGAGTCGTCAACCTCCGGAGTTACCGATACTGCCGCGAACGACGTGTGACGCCTCTTGTTCGCGTCAAAAGGCGAAATGCGAACGAGGCGATGAACCCCTGTCTCTCCCTTCAAGTACCCATAAGCATACTCGCCTGAAACCTGAATCACTACGCTCTTTATGCCGGCCTCGTCCCCGGGCAGCCGGTCGAGAATCTCGCTCGAATAACCGTGAGTCTCTGACCACCTCGAATACATCCTGAAGAGCATCTCAGCCCAATCCTGCGCCTCGGTTCCGCCGGCCCCGGGCTGTATCTGGAGAATCGCGCTGTTCTTGTCGCTCCGGCCGCCAAGAAGTGCCCTGGTCTCATGGTCCGAAACCTCATCGTTCAGTTTTTGTAGCTCCCCGGCAACCTCCGCTAGGACCGAGCTGTCGTCCTCGGAAGCCGCGAGCTCTGCCAGCTCCTGAGCATCGTCATAGCGAGCCTTAATGCTCTCAAACTCCTCGACCTTTCGCGCCGCGTCCGCGCGCTGCTTCATTAAGCCCTGGGCGGCCGACTGGTCCTTCCACAGGTCTTCAGCCTCAAGCTGCTCATCCAGATCCTTGACCTTGATCTTGGCGCGATCTACGTCAAAGATACCCCCTTAGTGTATCAATACGGGATGAGAGCTCTTTGAATTTCGGCAGAAGCTCATCTATCTCCAATTAGAACCTCCTAAGTCCAAATATCATGCTCCATTGCAGGTTACGATTCCTCAAAACAGACGAAACCCTATCAATACCTCGACGAATCCTATGGCAACCGGGAACACGACCCGCTTAAAAACCCCAAAATACAAGAGAGCGATGAGAATGATAAAACCATACCGTTCCAGCCGAAGGTAGCTGATGGCCAACCGCCTCGGAAGAAGGCCGGTCAGTATCCGACTGCCATCAAGCGGCGGTATCGGTATTAGATTGAAAACACAAAGCACCATGTTGACTAGTATGAAAACCAGCAGGAACTGCATGATCGTTGAAATGCTGTCGAGTGCCGCCGCCGGCATAATTGCCATAAACCCTCTGAATAGAAGCGCTCCGCACGCAGCAAGCACGACATTGGCTATGGGGCCGGCCATCCCAACCCACATCATGCCCTTGAGCGGCTTGCGAAAATAATTCGGATCAACCGGGACCGGCTTTGCCCAGCCGAAGATGATCGGGGAACTAAACAGCCAGAGCATGAGTGGGAAGATTATCGTCCCAAATGGATCGATGTGCATAAGGGGATTCAACGTAAGCCTCCCGCGCTCATCGGCCGTCGGATCGCCAAGTCGTTTGGCAACGAACCCGTGGGCAACCTCGTGAAACGTCAGGGCCATAAGGAATGCCGGAATGCTGAGGAAGAAATGCTGCAATCTCACACCACTGCTATGTTAGTCCAGCTCATAAACTAGTTGTCCATGATTCATAACCTAAATAATGACGGACGGGTTCCATGCGGTCAACCTAAGTAGCAGGAATAGTGACCTGGATCTGTTTGCACTACACAGTTCAGGGAGGGTGGCTTCCGAATCGGCCACCCGCCCTTGGTACTGTCGCTTGTTCAGTTACTTAAAGACCGTCAGGCTGACTTCATCGCCTTTATGGCCATCTCCGCCGCATTCGTCAGCTGATAGGCTATCGGTGACGCAGTCAACGCTGGATGTGTCCCCACCGGGAACGCTGCGACGTCGTCAACGCTCATTCCCTGTTGGATGCAGGCGCTGATAGCGTTCAAGAGCTCTCCCCCGCTCTTGGCGCCCATAATCTGGCCGCCCAGAATGACTCCCGTCCCGATCTCGAAGACCAACTTGACCTTCAGAAGGGCCATGCCCCCCATTCCGCCGGGATGCCGATTCGGCGCCTCGGCCTCGCCAACAACGACGTTATAGCCCTTTTTGATTGCTTCCAGCGTGGAAAGTCCGGCCAGACCAAACGCTTTGTCGCCAACTACCGTCGAGAATACTGTGACCACGCCCTTGTTCATCCGCCGTGCCCCAAAGAGGTTGGCGCCGGCTATTCTAGCCTCCTGCGCGGCTATCGAGGCCAGCTTTATGTTCGAAGGTGAGCCGTCGAAGAACGACCACTTGTCGGCACAGTCGCCACACGCAAAGATGTTATCGTCCGAGGTCCGCATATAGCGATTCACCTTGATACCCCTTGCCGGGCCCAACTCAAGGCCTATCTTCTTCGCCAAGGTGGTGCTCGCTACAGCGCCGATGCCAAGTATAGCCATGTCCGCCGGGAGCTCCTTGCCGCTTTCGAGCCTCGCAGAGCTGACCTTGCCGTCGCCCTCAAATGCAACGACCTTCTCCGGCGCAAAGATATTGATTCCTGCCGTCTTCACAACTTCCTCGGCCGCAGTGCAGAGCTCATCGTCAAACGCCAGCATCAAGCAATGAGGCAGCATTTCTACGATGGAGACATTGATGTCCCGGTTTTTATTGCACTCATCGGCAAATTCCACGCCAATGAAACCACCACCGACTATCACGAGGTTCGCGGATTGGTCCAGCGTGTCCAGCATCTTCTGAAGGTAAGTGACCTCCTTCTTGGCCGTAAACACGTTCTTCTTGTCAACGCCAGGGATCGGCAAAACCATCGGGTCCGAGCCCATCGCCATGATCAGCTTCTCATAGGTCACCTTCTCCCCGCCGGACGTGATGACAACTCGGCCCTGGGGGTCGATGTCCGAGACCTCGTCGATAAGCAGCCCTATGCTATTCTTCTCGAGCGCGGCATCGGACATTATGTCCTTTTGCGGACCGGCAACGGTTCCGAATATGTACGGTATCCCGCAGGGAATTAGAACCTGCTCTTCCTTCCTTATCATAAGCACGCTCTTTTGAGGATAATGCCGCCTACATGTTATCGCCGCCGTCAGGCCCGCAGCACTGCCGCCAATGACAACCACATCCGCCTTTCTCACTACCTGGCTCCTTTCTGGTCTCTAATAATATGAGAAAAACATGAACATTCTGTTGTGCTTTGCACAATACAACACGCTTCAAGTTCCCTCAACTCCAAGTCGGATACCGCGAAAAATCAGATTACCTGCGATCGATACTGCGGTCTGCGCCGTCTGAAAGGAGGTTGCCGCATACAGGCATTTACCTCCTGCACTCGTTGATGATTTTGAACTACTCGACTGACGCCGCTTTGGTTCGCCGCGGCTTGACGCGGCATCGACCCCATATTGATTGGCGTCCAGGTAGAAATACAGCTGTCTGAAAGGTCAAGAAAGCAATCTATAAGATGGTGGCGCCTGGCCACCACCAATGAAAGCGGTGTCGGTCGAGTAGTTCAATCATTACTGATTTTCACCCTCACAGAACCGGACGTGCGGCTTTCCCGCATCCGGCTCTTCCAAGCAGGTAACCCGGATTTTGTCGAAACCA
>JAGHCW010000181.1 GCA_021160245.1 bacterium
ATCTTCTTGCGATTGATCCCCATATCCTCAGCTCGCGTCGGCCATCCAACGAGCATTATCCCGGCCTTTGAATCAAATGACGCTTGGGCATCAAAACCGGTGAGCATCGCCGACAGGGCGATCACGAGCGAGACCGGCAGTCTGTTTTCGGCCGCAGAGGCAGCGAAGCAGCTGGAATAAGGATACGTTTTGAGAATAGAATCGGAGAGTCGCTCTTGTAACAGATTTTTCCAACTAGTCTCCTCTTTCGCGTATATCGGTGGGATTTTAGCCAGCGCGGCTCTAATCGACTCCTGCGTGCTAGGGGTCGCTTGAGTCGCTCCGGCAGTTGCGGTCTGACCGTTGAAATCGGTATCCGAGCTTGCGGCGAAGTCTGTTTGAGTTTGGTCAGAGGCAGCGGCCATTTGAGCGAGTCGCTCTTCTTCAGCCGATTCCCTGAGCATTCCGGCTGGTGATGCTTCAGAGGCCATGCCCTCTGTCTGAGCGGTTTGCTGGGCAGGTGACGCACCCGCTTGCTCAAAAGCTGTACCCGATGAATCTTGCTCAGGCGCCCCCTCAGGCTCGGCCGAGCTGCCGACCGGCTCATCGGACTCGTCCGGCGCAATGCTATCCTGCGAGCCGAGCTCATCAGCCAACTCGTTTTCCGAAGCCATTTGCTCCGCGATCTCGGGCGGTTTTGCGGGGGACTCCTTTGCGGAATCGCCCCCAAACATCTCAACGATGCTTGGATAGAAGACTGCACATATAACGATTATCAGGCCGATTATGACGCCTAACACAACGACTTTCATTCAATGCACCCCGCTGTTTTTCGCGCACCGCCTCGAACGTCCACAAGAGCGATGTGCCCTTGTTGCTTGGGCAAAGATGCAGGAGCTTCGCATGATGGAACATCCATCCGAGAAATCGAAGATACATCTCGGGCGCTGAACGAGGCTCGCTTGATTCGTATAGTTTTCAATGACAGTCTATATAATATGCAACTAGTCAATTGTCTCGAAATTGCAATCTGAAGTCAAGTGGGTTGACCTTTGCCCCATAAAATACGAATGAATTGCGACTCTGATGCGAGAAGCGGCGAAGATATGATGTTCAGGCCTTGTCCAATGTGGCGCTTTGACGAGGAGATAAGGCGCAGTGGTTGTGAGGCGCTGGCTGGCGTTGATGAGGTCGGAAGAGGCTGCCTCGCCGGGCCGGTCGTTGCGGCTGCCGTTATGCTCCGCATTGGCTTTTCAGATAGCCGGATACGTGATTCGAAGCAGCTGACGGCAAAGGCTCGCGAGGAGCTTATCAATGTCATCGACGATAATGCGGTAACGATCGGCATCTGCGAGGTTGCGCCGGGAGAAATCGACCGGATAAACATCAGGCAGGCTTCGCTTCAGGCGATGGCCGGATCTGTCTATAAGCTGGCTGTACGGACAGATATCGTTCTTGTCGATGGGATTGCGAAGTTCCCCGGAACGCGGATGCAAATGACGGTGAAGCATGGCGACGCAAAAAGCCTCTCAATCGCGAGCGCCTCGATAATCGCCAAGGTCTATCGAGACCGTCTGATGTGCAAGTTGGACGCAAAGTATCCCCAGTATCGATTTTCCAGCAACAAAGGGTATGGAACCAGAGAGCATCTAGCTGCCCTTGAGAAGCACGGTCCTTGTGCAATTCATAGGCGATCCTTTGCCCCGGTTCGTCGGGCGCTTGAAAATGAGATTCCGCTCTCCACCTGAAGGCAGTCAGGCGCCTGGCTCCCACGTGATCCCGCATTCAGGCGCCGTCGGCAAAGCCCAATCAGTCATTCGTAACCTATGGTCAGGACCTCGAAGGCGAGTTTTGCCTTGAAATTCCGCGACTAAACACAGAAGCTCCGTACCGGTTTCAAAGTATCTCTCATCTCTAGATGCTATCTAGTTAAGTCGCTTTTCGACGGAGGCGGCTCTGGAGGTTATTGTGGGACATACTACATGTAGGGGCAGGCATCAGGTCTGCCCAAATATATAGGGGGCGGAGACAAGCCCCGCCCTACAAACAGCAAATGCAAGTTGTTGAGCTGCATCTTCAAATATGGACTATATGAATAACTCCAAGCGACCGCAGAGCGAGATTGACTTCCTGGCTGAAATCAACCGAGACCTGCCTCAAGGAATAGACTGGAAACGAGGCGCGATTGACTATCTGGGTCGATTGGTCAAGGCCGGCGGCGAGCAGACAGAGCGCTATCATCTAATCAAGCCGTTTATCGGTGGCCCGGATTTCACCGATTTTTTCTGTGATATATACAAGCTTCTGAATATGCTGCAAGAGATCAAATTGCCGATGAAAAGTGACGTTTTGGACGTTGCTTGCGGGCCGGGTTGGACGTCACATTACCTCGCCAAATTGGGTCACAGGGTAGTCGGCGTGGACATCTCGGGGGAGATGATCGAGATGGCTCGGTTGAGGATGGCAAGCGATCCCTATCCCCCTTATCCCGAGCTGCCATTCAAGGCGGAGTTTCGCGTCCATGACGTCGAGAGCGGGCCCCTTGAGGATGTGCCCCTATTCGAAGCGGCCATCTTCGAGGCGTGTGTGCATCACTTCTACGACCCGATCCTGGCACTGAAGAATGTATCCCGCAACCTAAAGCCGGACGGCATAATAGCCATCATGGAGGCCTCTGCTCCCGAGATTGGCTCAAAATATAGCGAGAGCGACCACAAAATAATGAAGGAGTATCAAACACTGGAGAGGCCGCTTTCAAGGAAGCAGATGATCAGGCTTCTGAGATTATCGGGATTCGAGCACTTCCAATTTTATTATCCTATCAATGGATACTTCGCTCAGACGAAAAGCGTCGCGGACCTCGTGGGAAAGTGGATACTAGAAAGCCGTGAGTGGAACGTTATCATCGCATCGAAGAGCGCCGAGAGAATGAGGCAGATATCGCCGCAATTCACCGGCGTGAATGAACGTGAACCATCCCTGAATTTCTTCCCGGGCTTTTATCCCGAGCAGACGCGAGCGGACAAATCCCGCTACAGATGGTCGTCCATCAAGAGCTCTATCGTTTTGAAGAATGTCGATGAGCTAGAACTGCTAATTGGTAGCCTTGTGCCCAAGATGTGCAATCGACAGCAGACCATTTTCATATACATTGACAGGGAACTACACACGAGAATCGAGCTCTCCGAGAGGCTTGATTCGTTCAGGTTGACGATACCCGATCTCAGAGCATCTAGTAGAATTGACTTCTTCTCTGACTCGGCGTTTTCGCCAAAATGGGTCGGCGATAAGGACGACAGAGTCCTGTCATTCACGGTAGAGGTCATCTCCATTAAGCAAACTAAACCAGCGGCGAAGGACGGACTTTCTAGTCAGTCATGACTCAACGATGTAAGGTGGACTTTCCAGTCTGTCCATTTACGAAATAAGGAGAACAACATGAATCGCAATCTCATCTCAATCCTGTTGTCCGTGGCGCTAATGCTCGCGCTTGGGCAGCTGAATTATGCTGAGGAGAAGGGCTTTGGCGGAACACTGCACTTCAGGGACGGCCAGTCAGTCCATTTCGATCGCCTCGGCACAACGTCTAAAGTCAAAGACTACGAGTTGCAGGGGCACTTGGGCAAACAGAATGTCAAATACGCTCTTTCCGAGCTCGGGCAGGTGATCTTCTCAGACAAGGAGGCCATGCGCTACGTTAAAAACCTGAACATCAAGGGCTTTCGATACTACAATCTCGGAACGGTCATCGTCGTGAACAAGAAAAATGAGCGATTCACACTGGTCAAATGCTATATCAGAGGCGACTCAAAGCTCGCCTATGTATATAATGACCCCGTGACGAAAGGATTGAGGGAGTCCGCGGTCTCGTTCTCTGAGATTGGTCATATCGCAATCGGCGAGCATTCAGGAACAGCAAAACTAAACGCCGGAACGGGCGAGTACTTCCCCGCTATTTACATCTTCGATCCGTTCACCGGGGAGCGCCTTATATGGGCCGAATACGGCAAGCCGGCGCCCGCCTCAACCCTACGCAAGAACAAACAGACTGAGCCGGTTGCCGGTGAGGCACCGGGCAAGTCGGAGCCGGCGGTTCTGGGCGGAAAGACCAACCTGAAGCTCGTCATCACGACTCCGGATGTTGCATTTGAGCTCTTTTCATCGTCAATAGACTTAAGGGTCTCCCTCAAGGGGCCTAAGCGTTTCAATCAGCGCGTTGAGGGCATGAAGGCTGCGAAGACGCATACGTTTGAGTTCGACGGGATTCCAAGCGGCGACTATACGGTTGTAGCAAGATATGGCAATAGAACGACAATGGATATTATCCGCGTGGTTGGCGATGAGCTCGAGTTCCACATGGTGTTTGAGAATTAGCGAGGCTTTGCGAACTTGACTGTCGAAATTTGTATGTGTTATGGTTAAAGATGCATGGAGGTAGTGTCTTTTTATTTGGATAAGCCATGAGTGGCCTAATGAGCTCCAAACAAATCAAAAAGGAGGAAGGAGCATGAGTTTGAAACTGGTAGTGTTGTCTGTTTTCTGCGCGATTCTGGTTATGCCTGCGATTGGGTATGGTCAGCATGATACTCCGTTCCACGATGGAGACGTGGCGCCGGACTTCTCTGTCACAAACCTCGACAATGAGACAGTCAAACTGTCTGATTGGCGAGGCAGCATCGTCATGATGGACCTGTGGGCGACTTGGTGTAGTCCCTGTATTGGTGCTGTGGGTGTCATGGAGAGCGAGATTTGGCAGGTTTACAAGGACAGAGGCGTTGTGGTTTGGGGCGTCGATATAAGCCCCGAGCGGGACGACATCGATAAGTTGAAGCAATTCAGAGAGGACCACGGCCTGACGTATCCGATGGCCCTTGATGTTGATCATGAGACAAGGCCCTATGCGAGTGGATATGTCCCGACGCTCTACATTATTGACCGTGAGGGCATAATCCGTTTTGGCGAGGTTGGATTCGGCAAAGATGCGGTCATCGCGAAGATCGAGGAGCTTCTGAATGAGAAGCCTCCCGAGCTGACTTTCGAGCTCAAGCTGCAAAAGCTTGGGACGCCAGATTCGCCTACTGATCCCTCGGTCTATGCCCCCGGCGACGCTATGATGCTCAAGGCCGACGTCATCAATCCTGATCTCCCACTGCCTGTTGTTGCGCATGTTGCATTGGAGATGTTCGGGCAGTTCTACTTCTGGCCGGAGTATGGGACGCTAATGACCGGAATCCCATTTACCCTCCCTGAGCAGATGGTCTTGCTGGACTATCAGCTCGAGAGAGTTACGTTCAATGCCTCCTTCCCGCAGGGATCGTTCACCTGGTATGGGGTGCTTGCCAATCCGATTAGCGGCGAGTTCATTACCGAAGTTTCCATGGCGCCTTGGACATTAGCCGCGCAGATGCCCTAAGCTGATAACTGATAGGTCTATAATGCCCACCTCCGGTGAGACGCCTGGGGTGGGCATTGCTTTTTGTGCTACCGCGCAGAATAGGGGGCGAATCGCTTGGCGCGATTTACTGGGCTGCTTCCCTAGTTCACGCCTTCGCGTTCAAGGACTTTTTTGACGGTCCTGAAGATGATCTTCAGGTCAAGCGAGAGGCAGTGGTTCCGCATGTAGTACATGTCATATCTCAATTTCTGGTTAATTGAGAGATCATCTCTGCCGCTAACCTGGGCAAGCCCCGAGACGCCGGGCTGAACGTCGAGCACACGGCGCTGCCATCGTTCGTAATTGGCCACAATTGAGGGGACTTCTGGTCTGGGACCGACGAGGCTCATCTCATCCTTGAGGACGTTGACGAGCTGAGGCAGCTCGTCAATGCTAAAATGGCGAAGGAATTTCCCGACGCGAGTTATTCTGGGATCATTCGTCTCTGTAAGAACCGGGCCGATTTTCTCCGCGTTCTGAACCATAGTTCTGAATTTGTACATCTTGAAGAGCTTGCCGCCACGACCAACTCTGTCCTGAGTGAAGATGGCGGGCCCGCTTGAGGACAGTCTGACCGCAATCGCTGAAGCGAGAAATAGGGGAGAAAGCAGCACAAGCCCGGCGGATGACGCCACAATATCAAAAGCTCTTTTGACGACTTTCTGTTCTCTTCTGATGCGGTTTTCAAAGAAACTCATCAGAAGGAGGTTGGCAGTGTCGTCCATTGGCGCTTGCTGCGTGATTATCTCGTAAAAGCTCGGGACTATACTATATTCCGTCATCATCTCGTCACAGATAAGTATGAACTCAGAAATCGTCGCACGATGCGCAGATGGCATTGCGATTACCACTCGATCTACGCGCTTGCCCCTAATGATCTCCCTCATATCGCGCCTCGTCCCAAGCACCTCAAAGCCGGAGACGACGGAGCCGCTCTTCGCCTCGTTGTCGTCAATGAGCCCGACGATCTCATACCTGTTGTCCACAGAATCTCTCATTTGGGTGGCGATTCTCGCACCAGCGTTGCCGGCTCCGACGATTAGCACCCTCCTACACTCATCTGCTGACTTTACGAGTAATCTCGCGTCGATGTATGCGCGAAAAGAGAAAACAAGTAGCAAGTTGATGGCAAATAGGTAGAGCATCACTAGCCTGGGGAAGGACGGGTCTCCGAATGAGAAGATATATGCGATAACAAGAAGCGTTCCGCCCGCACAGGCCTTAATTGACGTGAAAAGCAGCCTAATTTTATCTCTCAACGTCTCAATGATATAAAGCCCGAAGTAGTTGTAGGAGAGCAAGAGAATTAGGGCAGCAATAAGCGCCACTCGGTAATTCCCAAAAGCCCTCTGCATGCCCGCGCCTGCCCCGAAGCAGAGGGCAAAACTCAAGAAGAATGAGAGAACGAGTAGCAGGATGTCCGCGACGAGAATTTGCCACCAATTCTTCCTGTTTAAAAGCTTCATCGAGCGGCTCTCCAATCTGTTCTGGGGGCTCTCAGCTCCAGAGGTTGTACCTCAATATGCAATAGACGGCGCGAAATCCGTCGCCCAAGCCGATCTTCTTTCCTTCCCCATAAGTTCTGCCGCGATATGATATACCGACTTCGAACACCCGCGCCTTTGCTTTTGCGATTTTGGCCGTTACTTCGGGTTCAATACCAAACCTGTTCTCTTTCAGATCAAGTGACTTGATAAGCGAGGCGCGAAATGCTTTGTAGCAGGTCTCCATGTCCGAGAGGTTGAGGTCGGTGAGCATGTTGGACAGGAGCGTGAGCATCATGTTTCCAACGTGATGCCAGAAGTAGAGGACTCTGTGCTCCTGACTGCCCTTGAAGCGGGAGCCGTAAACGACATCAGCCCGGCCCTCGATTATCGGTTTTAGTATCTTATGATACTCGTTTGGATCATATTCCAGGTCAGCATCCTGGATTAGAACAACGTCGCCTTCCACGACACGAATACCGCTCCGTAAGGCGGCGCCCTTGCCCTTGTTCCTGTCGTGAAGAACTAGTCTGTCAATAAAATCCTCAAGCTCTGGATAAATCTCCCGTGTGCCGTCCGTTGAAAAGTCATCGACGACTATCACCTCTTTTTCCATCTGGACATCTTTTACCTGCTTGAGTATTTCCCGAATTGTGCCCGCCTCATTAAAGACGGGGATGATTACAGAGACCTTCATCTTGGATGCCCCCTCCACATAGAGAGTATTAGACAATAGTATCCATATAGAGCGCGCAGAATCTTCAGCTTGCTCTTTCCAATTTTCCTATCATATCGAAGCTCAAATGGAATTTCAGCTACTCTCGCTCCAACTGCGACCAGTTTCAACAGAAGCTCAGTTCCGCAAGAGAAGTCGCGATGTTCTATCAGCCGTTCACCGTATTCTTGCAGTCCTCTTAGGATGATCTCGGCCCTATACGCTCTGAACCCACAAGTGTAGTCGCGCAATCCCTCTACGGGGAAGAGAAATGACATTAGCACGCAGGCCGCCTTACTCAAAGCCATTCTGAATGCCGGCACGCCCAGAACACTTGCGCTACGTGCCCATCGCGAGGCGACGGCTATGTCAAAACCCTCGAATAGCCTTTCTACTAGCGGTGTAAAATAAGCCGGGATGTGCGAGCCATCTGCGTCTAGCGTCAAGATTACATCTGTCTCTTCGCAGGATTCCGCAGCCGCCCGAAGCCCCGTGAGAAGCGCTTTGCCAAGTCCTTCGTTTGACCGGTGCACAAGAAGCTTGACCGGAGCGGAGTTTGAGAATTCGCGGGCAACATCGGCCGTATCATCCGTGCTCCCGTCATCAACAATGAGGATTTCAAACTCCAATTGAGCGCTTGTGAGGCAGGATGCTATTTCCGGCAGCAATCTACTCAGGTTCTCGCCTTCATTGAGCGCGGGAAGGACTATCCTTAACATTCTGTGTGACCGAGATATTGGGATGAGATTATGAGGCGCTTATTGGGGTTGATTGCTACCTGTTGACATGCTCGCAAGCCAGCCCCGTCGAATGGAAGTCTCTCAATTGCCCGAGCTAGATCAGGCTGTCTCAGAGCCATCACTAGCGGGGCGCTGTGATACAGGGACGGGAGGCTTCTTGTGGACCTTGTTTGGCGCCTTCTTCAGGCTAGCCAATTGATCGATTGGCCCCTCTCCTACAAACTCCGGAATCAGTTGTTTCATCACCGATACAGACTTCTGCAAGTCCGCCTGTCCAATTGCTTCCTGCAATGCGTCAATGAGCCTTCGCGTTCGGACCTTATCTCGCTGCTCACTTGCTCCGACAAGTATGTCTCTGTGACCAGTGGTCTTGAGATTCTCGCCTTTTAGGAGCAGCTCCTCGAATAGTTTCTCTCCGGGTCTTAAGCCTGTATATACGATTTCGATGTCCTCACCCGGTGTCAATCCCGACAGCCTTATGAGGTCCTTTGCAAGATCGACTATGCGGATTTGCTCACCCATCTTCAGCACGAATATCTCGCTGCCTCGGCCCATCGTGGCCGCCTCGAGAACCAGCTGAACCGCTTCGGGAATCGTCATAAAATAGCGAGTAACCTCTGGATGAGTAACCGTAACTGGCCCGCCCTGCTTAATCTGGTGAGTAAAAAGCGGAACAACGCTACCGGTGCTGCCAAGAACATTGCCAAATCGCACGGTCATAAATGATGTCTTTGAGCCCTCAAGATAGTCCTGTATTACAAGCTCGGCGATTCGCTTTGAGGCGCCCATTATGCTAGTCGGATTGACAGCCTTATCAGTGGAGATTTGAACGAAGGCCTTGACCCCCCATCGCTCGGCTGTCTCGGCAAGCGTCTTCGTTCCGAAGACGTTATTCCTGAATGCTTCTATAGCATTGAGCTCCATCAATGGGACGTGCTTGTGGGCGGCGGCATGAAAGACCATGTTAGGCTTCAAGCTCTTGAATAGCTCGTTCATGGAGTTTGCGTCGCAGATATCTGAAATGAGCGAGACGTGTCTCACCCTCGGCACCATCTCTCGCTCAAGCTCATAGTCGATGGAGTAAAGACAGTTCTCTGCCCTCTCGAGCAATATAAGAGTCTCTGGCTCGTATTTTGCAACCTGCCTGCAAAGCTCAGAGCCAATCGAGCCACCGGCGCCTGACACCAGGACGCGCTTGCCCGATATTGATCCCAATATCCTCTCGGTGCTGAGTTCAATGGGCGGTCTCCGCAGCAAATCCTCAACCTGAACGTCGCGTATTTGGTTGACCGAGACAACGCCGGCAATGATGTCACCCAAAGGAGGCAGAGTCCTGAACTTGACCTTCTCACGTTTACAGACGCTGATTATCCTCCTGACCTGCGCGCCGCTAGCCTTTGGCATGGCGATAATAACCTCGTCAATCTCCTTATCCGATGCGATTTCGCCGATTTCAGTAATGGTCCCAAGCACGGGTATTCCATGAATTCTTGTGCCGACCATATCCGGGTCTTCTGTAATGATGCCCAGTGGTTCCAGCCCGACGGACGGGCTGCTGAATAACTCCCGCGTGAGCATTTCCGCTGGGTCACCGTCCCCAACAACAAGAACCTTGCGCCTCTCCGAAGGCTGATTAGTGGTGATCAGCCGGTACCCCCTGATGAGGAACCTCATGGCCCCAATTGAATAGATCGTCAGAAGCCAGTCGATAAAAAGAACAGAGCGAGGAAATCTGCCGAAGGGCGTGGGAATTATGAGCACCGCAGCAAGAATGAAGATGGTTGATATACAGGATGCCCGTATTAAACCCATTAGATCGGCCATGCTAGCATATCGCCATATCCCCTTGTAGCAGCGCGCCAGCATTAGAATGACGATCTTGGTGATTACGACAATTGGCAAAGTGTAGATGCACAGACTCACCATGTTCTCGGGAACAGGGAGCTCGAATCTCAAGTAGAACGCGAGAAGGTAGCAGCCGGCAACCGCGAGAGCGTCAGCCAGCATCAGAATCACCTGTCTTTCTCGCGATGTCATATCACGCATAGTGGCCCCTAACCAAACCGACGGTGAAACCGCTACATAAGGAAAGTAATCTGAAATCCGATTGAACCAAATAACCCAATATCGCAGACCTCTATGGTGACAACATCTTCAATACTGCCTGAACCTCTGATATCCTGAATGGCTTCACTATTACAGAGTTAGCTCCAAACGAAAGCGCGTTCTCGACCATCTCCCTATTTGAGGCGCCCGTCATCACGACTATGAGAACCTCAGGCGACTTGGCCTTGATCCTCTTTATTGCCTCGCACCCATCCAATACCGGCATCTTGAGGTCCATATAGACCACGTCGTATTTCTTCTTCTCAGCTAGGTCCAGGCCCTGTTGCCCATCATACGCGACATCCACTTTGTATTTGCCCTTTGGTAAGGCGTCAACAATCACGTCGCATATTGGACGCTCGTCATCCACGACCAGGATATTATATGTTTTCCGATTCATGTTTTGTCCCCATTCGCTTGGAGAGGGGTGGAAACTCCAAATACCCTCTAAATATCAGTGGCGATTCGAGTACCCGTAAAGTCCATAGCCTGCCTTGTCAAGATCGACCTCATTGAGCACCGCGCCCAGGATTCGGCAATTGACATTCTCAAGCATCCTCATAGCTTGCACAGCCTGTTGTCTGGAGCTATGGCCGGAGCGTATCATCAAGAACGCATTCCCGATCGCCGAGCCAATTACAACCGAATCGGTCAACCCGATTATGGGCGGCGAATCGACGATCACTAGGTCAAACTCGGCCGATAGATAGTCCAAGAGCCCCGGCATTGCCGAGGAGGAAAGCAGCTCCGCCGGATTCGGCTGAAGCGGCCCGGTTGGTAATATATGCAGCTTGTCGAAGATAGTACGACTAATGGCTATCTCGGGACTCAGATTGTCCAGCATGACGTTGCTCAATCCGAGAGAATTATCAATACCTAGATACTTGTGGAGAACGGGGGCTCTCAGATCGAGGTCTAAAAGAAGCGTCTTCTTCCCAGTATTGGCAAGCGCTATTCCGAGATTGGCGACCGTTGTGGATTTGCCTTCTTTAGGCGCTGGGCTCGTTATTAAGAATATGTTCCCAATCTTCTCCTTCATCCTCACAAGAAGATTCGTTCTGAGCGTTCTGTACGCCTCGACGGCAGCATTGCTGCTGGAAAATATCTCGATGCTCTTCTTGATAAGGTCAGCGTCAACTCCCTTGGCGAGGCGCATTTGGTGCTTTTGCGACTCCTTCTCCCAGAGGACAGTCTCGTTGGGATTAGCAGCCCCTGCACCCTCCCTTATTTCGACTGCACAACCCAGCCGCTCTAGGTCTTTCTTCGCGTTCTGCGCCGAATCGAAGTTCATTCTCCTGAAGGTGAAAGGAGGGTTCTCAAGAGCTTGCTGAATCCGCTCCTTGGACGCCCCTTTGCAGAAAGCCTGAAGCCTATCGACCAAGGCGCCTGTATCGCCGTCATCCGGCACAAAGGTTACGCAGACCATGTAGGCCTTTCGAGATGAATCTTCCGTCATTCCTCTATCTCCGTAGCTTCTTATTGGTCCCATGAGCTGCGAATTGAGAAAAACTCAATACGGACCGCGTCTTTGCTTCAAACTCCGGAATCATCCCCGCCACCCAGAGCCCGAGGTAACGCTCCACGTCTTCCGGCGTCTTCAGTGTCGACTCCAAGTATTCTCGTAGGAACGCTAGGGCTATTCCGAGAATTATCCCTATGATTGACGCTACAAGCAGTTTCAGATGCATCTTCTTGGAAACGGGGCCAAGAGGAATCACCGCAGATTCGACAATGCTTATCTGACGCCTGCTGACACCACTTGAAAGCGCATTCCTTCTGCGCCTCTCAATCAGGACTTCATAGAGCTCCTTCGATGTGGAAACTTCACGTTCGAGTATCGAGTACTGAAGTCCTTCGGTGCTCAACTTACGGACTTCCTCTTTGTATGAATCCACAGTCCTGGCCTGTGACGCCTCATTCTGGCGCAGCAGTTTCAGCTTGTTCTTGTGAGTCTTGATGACTTCGTTCTCGTGATTCTCCAGCTGTGTCGTAAGCAGCCGTATCTTCTCCTTCAAAGAAAGAATCTCCGGATGCTTTGATTTGAAGCGGAGCGATTTCTCCGCAAGTTCGGCCTTGGCCTCGTCCAAATCGGATTTGATACGCCCTATCATCTCAGAGCCATAACTCCTGAAGGCAGGTGTGGCGGCCACAGGTCCTAACTTCATCGCCGACGTTAGGGATTCAAGCACCATCTCCGCTTCCTTCCGCTCCGCCTTCGTACCAAGATACCGTGCTGAGGCGGCTCCAACGTTAGCAGCCAACTCCTTCTTCCGTTCCTCAAGTCCTATGATTCCCTTCTCAAGCTTGAACGCCTGAAACTTTGACTCTGCCTCATTCACTTTCTGACGCATCTCTGAAATCTGCTCACCGAACCACTCAATTGAGGCGCTGGATTCGGTTAGCTCCCGTTTGCGAGTCTCCTCAATATATGTGTTTGTGACCAGGTTGACAATCTTGGTAACATATTCCGGGTCGCCTCCAGCGCACATTATCGTGGCGAGCGCGGCTTGAGAGGATGTGTAACCCTTGCTCTTGTGAAAGAGCATACTGATATTCCGCTTGAAGGCGTTGATTCGGTACTCCTTTTTCCTGCTCGGAAGATTCAGGAATCCCGGGTCCAGCTGGCCCAAGACAGACGCCATTACGGGCCTGCTAAACAGCAATGCCGCCTCTATTTCGGGATCAATCCCGGGACCTGCTTGAAGACTCTCATCTGCCATAGGTGGAGTGCTCTGCTCGATCAGGACTGTCGCTTTCGCCTCATAGACGGGCTTCTCCATTGAAAGGAGTATCGCAGTGGGAACTACTGCGACAATAACCGCCAATACTATGAGCCAATACCGTTGTCGCAGAACGTGAAGGTACTGGCGGATGTTGATCTCCTGCCACTCCTCCTGGATAGAAATAGGCTCTTCCACGATACGCTCCTGAGCTAGTATCTAGAATAAAGAACGGGGCACATAGACAATATCTCCGGGCTGAAGCAATACATCAGCACTCTTGTCGCCGCCCTCGGTTATCCTGTTTATGTTAACCTTGATGGTTGTCACTTTGCCGTCAATCGTTCTCTTGATTGCGACTCTTGATTTGGCCGCTCCCTCTAGAAAATTGCCAGCCTTTAGAATCGCGCGCAGCACCGTCAGGCCCTTTGAGTAGGGAACGAAGCCGGGTTTACGAACTTGCCCGGACACAAGAACACTCCTTATTATCTTGCCGCCCATCTCGGAAGCCTGTTCGCCAGAAAGAAGATAGATGATGTCGCCGGCCTTCACGGGAATACCGGCGGCCTTCACATGCTTCGTCATGAGTTCGATCAAGCCCGCAGTGTATCGCTCCGGCGCTGAATCCAATTCACCTTGTGGGCCCACGGCCGGCCTTATCAGGACCACGGTCTTGTCCAGTCCACCTTTTGGTCCCCCTGCGCGGATCACAACGTCTCTTAAGAGCTCGGTTTCGGCCTGAAGATAATAGGTTCCCGGGGCATCGAACTCTCCGACTAGGGTAACCTTGTGGCTTCTCCGCTTCATCAGAGTCACGACTACTGATGGTGAGACTAGATAATCCTTCTCCAAGAGCTTGGCCACTTTCGATGAGAACTGATCTGGTGTGAGGCCCATAGCCTCTACGTCATCCAACATGGGAAGGACAACCGTTCCTTGAGGAAGAACAACAACGTCCGCCATCTTCTGGAATCCGCCCTTACCCCGGATGATCACCGAGAGCTCGTCCCCTGGACCGAGAGTGTAGCTCCTGTCTGATTCTTCTGTATTCAAGGTTGTGGGTAGCATCTGAGTCGCCGGTGAGGGCGCCGTATGCGAAGGAAGCGGCTCAGGCTCATGGCTTGGAAGATGCTCCACTACGGGAGCCTGATTGTGACATCCGCAAGTGATCAAGAGATATAGACACATTACGGAACACAATAGAAACACTGCCCTATTGCTCAAAGCCCTACCTCCTCTTGAAGCTCTAACGGATAATCCGCAACATCGTCGCCCTGAGAACCATACTCGGCGTAAAAAGATACCCCAACCGCATGACTGTCATACTCGTATTCTTCGATTGTAGAGTCAACACATGCAAAGGTATAGTTCGCCCTAATCGACAGCCACCTAAAAAGCTTGTACCCAAGAATCGTCGAGGTCCTATACACGTGGTCCTTCCGGTCATTTGTCGGGACATACTTCCTATGTTGATATTCCCCATTAAGTATCGTCTCTATCCTCTTCAAAAACGTGTGCTGGAAACTCCCCCGAACGCTGGAGCTCCTGCGGAACTCCCCGGCCCAAACATCGCTTGGCTCATAGCCCGTTCTTAGAATGATATGTGCGTAAGAACCCTCCGACAATCGCTTGCTGGCGGAGAATGAGCCACTGAATCCTGTTCGCCTCTCCGGGGCCTTCTCGGCGCCACGGCTTCTGTATCTCGTTGACACGAAGCCACCATTAGCACGGACTTTCACATCCATCCCCGCAAAATGACGACTTAGATAGATGCGGCCCGAATACTCGTACCTGTCGTCGAGCGCTCCAGGCGCCTTGCCGCTTATTAGCCCCCAATCGCCCAAGACACCGACTTCCGTCCGCGAGCCAAGTCGGTATCCGACGCTGGCAAGGGCAAAGTTGGAATCCCTGTCCAGCCCCTTGTCATCCTCACCTCGATGCCATAGACCCGATGTGCGATGGCTGATGGACAGAACTACCCTCGTGCCGGGAGAATACTGAAGACGCTCGGTGCAGATGTTCCCAGTATAGCGACGCCCAAGATTCGAATCGTCGCTCATCCTCAAGCTCCCTACCACGGAATCTGTGAATCTGTCATCCACTGTCAATGACAGACTGTCCGTGAAGTGAAGCCGACCCCAAAACTGCCCAACGTGTGAATTAGCTGCGCGCCTCGAGATGCCCTGCGCGCGATAGAAGTCGAAAGACGGTTTGTAATTCAATCGGAATTCACCATAGTCAACTGAGTAACGCCCACTCAAAACCGCGATTAGATGAGTCACATACGATTCTCTTGCCAACTCGGAAGACTCCTGCTCCTTGTCGCTAAGGAGAGAGGGATTCCATTCATACTTACCACCCACCTCGAGTCCAGCCTTCAATCCGAGTTTCCTCTGAGCGAAACTGTCCGAACAGAGAAACAGAATGGAGTACAGCAAACACGCCACAAGAGCAGCCGTGAATGAGCTCCCAGCATTAATGCGCATGACATCACCCTTAATTTCAAAAAACCCTTGCTTGATCTGTCGTATCTGAGTAAAATAACCTTTACTACATACGACGATGGATTCCAAGAAATTAAACCAGAACTGGCATCTTATCCCGTTCAACTTCACGCTTGCGACTAGGCGATTTGAGGCGGTGAATTATGGGCGTTGCGCCCTGTGGGCAATATAATGCCGAGGAGATGTTGGTCCGCTTCAGCGAGATTTCTCCTACCCGCTTCCCGCAAAACAGAATGCTCTAGCTCATGGAATCCGACTGCGAGCGGGGCAGTTCTTCCGCACTCTCCTCCTTGAAGGAATATATCTGCGTTGAGAAGATGACACCAGCGGAGTCTGCGTCCTTGGCCGCGAGTATTCCACGAGACCTCAAGCCATTAATGAGCCTGTTTACGATGAGAGTCTTCCCTGTTTCATTGGTCTCCGGTAAGAATATGAAAATACGCGGATTCCGGTAAGTAACTAGGTCTGAGCTCCTAAGATTCGGACTCACGATCCTGAGAACCATCTTGGCGAAGTCAGTATCCTGAGCTAGCCCGAATTCGGCCTTAACTTGCGAGAGATTCGTGAGGTCCATCTTTATGACGCATGCGCTATGACCATACCTTCTGGCCCTCTTCATCTCCTCCTTGACCCGCACTGCGAAATAGGCCGGTTGGCGGCAACCATACTCGAGGTCAAGCGGAGAAACAGCGAAATCTGCCTCGTCCCAGACATCACTCAAGAAAGCTCGCGCCTCACGAATGGCAGATTCGAGCGTCATTGAGGGGACCTGATCGCCAGGCTCTGATACAATCGCACCTTGCTTTCTATTCAGTTTGTGTTTCTCTCTGGCCTTGACACCCACATCAAGCAGCGAAAGCAGTTCCTTATAGGAATATGGCTTTTTCAAGAGACCGTCAAAAACATCCCCCGGGTAATGCTCCCGAAGCGCGTATGGACTGCTGCCAGTAACTAGGATGCAGTATGTGGTGTCATCGAGGGCTTTCACCTCGTTTATTAGCTCCACGCCGTTCATTCCCGGCATTGAGAAATCGGTCAAAAGCACATCACATCCACTCTCGGCAATAAAGCCCAGTGCTTGTTTTGCGGATATGAACGTGTGTATCTCACATTCTGAGCGCTCCAACCGAAGGATATCAGCCGTCAGATCGAGCATTGTCTGGTTATCATCCACGCATACAATGAGCACTCTTAAGCCCTCACAGATACGCCTATCGCCTCCCGCTACAGGCCACCTCGCAGGCCTACATGAGCAAAGCTTAGGCTTCTTGATCATGTTATTCTAAGTCGCTCTTCAAACCGCAGTGAGCCGGGCACACGGCAGAACTCGCGTCACCTTCAGCTGGCAACCAGACAAGCCATGCTATCTACCCAGATCATCGTTCGAATCTGAATATGACGAAACAGCCGAAAACTGTCAAGTCCGCATTGTGAGACCGCCAAATCCCTACTTCAGTGGTCTTCTTTCAAACAGCGATTTCGCCGATAATCCATAATAGATCTCCAAAAGAACTTGCGGCGATTAAAACAGTTATCAGCGCGAACCCGCCCATGCTATGCTGGGAGCTCAAATCCGGCCCTTATCTGTAAAGATTAAGGAAACCCCAACCCCGATCCGGTTGTTTATATAACAACTCATTGAGACTGCTGCCGTATTCCTCGGTCCCAGGAAGGCAGTTAGTTTGTGTTACCCTCCTTTTAGTTCGGAGGCGGGAGAGATTTCTTCCGCCTCCACCGTTTTCAAGCCGGCTATGAGAACTTCCCGACGGCCGTTATTGACTTATAGCCAACATAAGGTATTCTAGTTCTTGTCTTGATTCTTAAATGAGATCATCACAGGGGAAATGGGAGGAACTATCTCATGGCAGCGCTAGTGGTCATCGTCATCATTGTCGTTCTCTATCTGCTCAGCTGCATCAGGATTCTGTCTGAGTACGAACGAGGCGTAGTTTTTCGTTTGGGACGCCTCTTGCCGACCGGCCCAAAGGGTCCGGGGATTGTCTTTCTCTTCAAACCGATCGACCGTATGGTTAGGGTTGACCTGAGGCTCGTTGCGATGGATGTGCCCCCGCAGGACGTTATTACAAAGGATAACGTCTCGGTGACAGTGAATGCCGTTGTCTATTTCCGGGTCATGGACCCGTCAAATGCCATCGTGAAGGTCGAGGACTTTCAATACGCCACGTCGCAGCTGGCTCAGACGACTCTCAGGAGCGTTCTCGGCCAGGCGGAGTTGGACCAGCTCTTGTCCGACCGGGCGAAGATCAACAATGACCTTCAGACGATACTAGATGCGGATACAGATCCCTGGGGCATCAAAGTAAGCAAGGTTGAGGTCAAACACGTTGATCTTCCCTCTGATATGCAGCGTGCGATGGCGCGCCAGGCCGAGGCAGAGCGCGAAAGGCGAGCAAAGATCATCAATGCAGAGGGCGAATTCCAGGCGTCCGCTAGGCTTGCGGATGCTGCAGGTGTCATTGGCAAGCACCCGATGGCGCTTCAGATGCGCTATCTTCAGACGCTTTCCGAGGTTGCGGCGGAGAATAACTCAACGATAGTCTTCCCAATCCCGATCGATCTCTTCAAACCGTTCATCGAGCTGGCGGAGACGATGAAGAAGAAGTCCGACGACGCATCGGATGAGGAGCCTTCGGCGAAATAGTGTGATGTAATGCAATCGCCTCGATTGGGCTTCACATCTGCCGATCGTGGCTTCGCACGCAAGTTCAGAGCATGACTTAGAAAGGAGAAGGGGACTTGGCGGACACACGGGAGAGATGGAAGAGCAGGACGGGTTTCCTGCTTGCCGCTATCGGCTCGGCGATTGGCCTGGGCAATATCTGGCGATTCAACTATATATGCTACAAGAACGGTGGCGGCGCGTTTCTAATTCCCTATCTCGTCGCGTTGGTGGTTGCGGGCCTCTCGCTCCTTCTCTTAGAGTACGCCATCGGCCACAGGTCCCGTGGTTCCGCGCCGTCTGCCTACTGGCAGGTGAACAAGAAATGGGAGTGGTTTGGTTGGATGACTATCAACGTGGCGATGTTCGGCATCCTGATTTACTACGCCGTCGTGCTCGCCTGGGTCGTCAACTTCCTGACTTACTCTTACGATCTTAAATGGGGCGCCGACCCGGACAAGTTCTTCAACGGCAAGTTCCTGGGGCTCTCAAGCGGCCCGTGGGATTTCTCGTCCATGCGTTGGCATATTGTGGGGGCGCTGTTTCTCGTCTGGGCTCTGAACTGGATAATCACGTTCAAGGGCATTCGGAAGGGCGTAGAGCTCGCCTGCAAGATATTCATGCCGCTTCTTCTGCTTCTAACGATCATTCTCGTGATAAGAGGCGTTACGCTGCCCGGCGCATCCAAGGGCATCAAGTGGTTCTTGACGCCGCAGTTCGACGCCTTGAAGAACCCGGCGGTCTGGCAGGCGGCCTTCTCGCAAGTATTCTTCTCCATCGGCGTCGGCTTTGGCATCATGGTCGCTTATGCAAGTTACCTCCCGAAGAAGTCACGCCTCGTCAGCAACGCGATGATCACCGCCTTTGCCAACAGTGGTTTCTCGCTGTTCATGGCATTTGCGGTTTTCGGCACGCTCGGCTACATGTCCCACATGACTGGGCTTGAGGCGAGCGAGGTCGTCAAGTCGGGGCCTACGCTAGCCTTTGTGGTGTTCCCCAAGGCAATCAGTCTGATGCCGGCGGCTAGTCTCTTTGCCTTGCTATTCTTCTTGTCCCTGCTGGTCGCCGGGCTCTCCTCGTCCATCTCTATCGTAGAGGGTTTTGGCGCAGGCGTGATGGACAAGTTCGGCTTCTCAAGAGGCAAGACAATCACGATTCTCTGCGTCATAGGTTTCCTGGGCGGCCTGATTTATTGCACGGGCGCCGGGCTCTTTTGGCTGGACATCGTGGACAACTTCGTCATGAACTACGGGGCGATGCCTCTTGCGATAGCCGAGTGCCTCATCTTCGGCTGGCTCATCAAGGGAGCTGTGAAGGGGCGACGCGCTAAAGGAGCAGACCTTTTGGTCATGCACATAGAGTCTGCCGCCGATAAACCCATGGGCAGCGGTTTGGCTTGGTTCTGGAGCTGGAGCGTGAGGTTTGTGATTCCGGCAATTCTGCTTGCGCTTACGATCATCGGCCTCGTCAACATCTTCACCGAGGGCTACGGAGGCTATTCGGCCAGCTCGCTTCTCATAATTGGGCTCGGCTCGATTGGCCTGTTCTTGATTATAGCGCTCTTTCTCGCCTCGCGTCCGTGGCAGAATGAGACGACAGAACCAGAATCAAACTGAGCTAATCGCCCATTTTCCACAGCGGCTGCCCAGATAAGCGGCTAGCTTGCCATTGGATTGAAGCTCAACTATCTCGCAACGGTTCTCGCAGCCCTCGCAGACGAATGAGCGACCTCGGGTCAGGGATTTGGGCACAACGAATCCCTTAAATCGAGATGTCTTCTGCTTGCTTAGCCTTTTGGCCAGCATTGCGACGCCTATCGCACCTTGTATCGCGAAATTGTCCGGAACAACGACCTGACACCCAAGTCGTCGGGAGAAGGCGAGTCGCATTCCGATGTTGGCCGCGACACCGCCTTGAAAGACGATGGGCTGTCGAAGCAGCTTGCCCCTTGCGACATTGCTCAAATATCCGTCAACCAGAGCATCGCATAGGCCGACGCATATCTCACCTTTCGCATATCCCATCTGCTGCTTTTGGATTACGTCCGTCTCGGCAAGGACTGTGCAGCGGCCTGAGATTCGCAGCCCGGGCTTCGACGATGCGGCCAAGTTACCCATTTCCTCTGTGGTAATGCCCATCCTTGCGGCCTGGTGGTCCAGAAATGAGCCGGTGCCGGCTGCGCAGATGTTGTTTAGCGCAAAATCAGACATGACGCCATTTTGAACGATGATCAGCTTGGAGTCCTGGCCCCCAATTTCGATGATGGTCTGAGCTTCGGGCAAAACAGAAAGCGTTGCGACCGCATGACATGTTATCTCGTTTTTTACGACATCCGTCCCTACAAGGCCGGCGACCAATCCTCTCGCGCTTCCCGTTGCGCCGGCGCCCAACACCTCAAAACCAGGCGCAAGGCAAGCTTCGACCTCCTTCAGCGCAGCATGTATAGCTCCTATTGGATCACTCAAGCTCCGCAGATAAGAGGATGCGACCAAAGTGCCGTCCTCTCCGATCACTGCGACCTTTACAGTGATCGAGCCGGCGTCAACACCAACATAGTACGCTCGCATCTCTTCAACCACGAGAATGCGCTTAAGCGTTCGACGTCTTGCTATTGAGACCCGTCTGTATTAGCACGACAACCGGTAGAATGACTAGCGAGACAATCATGCCGGCCGAGGCAATCAGGGGCACGAGCTTTGTGGATTCACTAAGCGCGTACCAAATCAACGTCGTCCCGAGGCCAGCGAATGAGCTGATGATTGCGCTCAGCTTCGTTGCTCTCTTCCAGAGAAGACCATAGACAAATGGCGCGAGAAAGACCGAGGCGACTGCGCCCCATGATATGGATAGCATCGTGACGATAATGACAGGCCTCTTCAGAGCGAGGATTACGGAGAGGATGATGGCTACGATGCAGGCGATTCGCATCGGCAGCAGGAGCTTTCTCTCGCCGGCATCTCTATTGATGAAGCCCTGGTAGAGGTCCTTGACGATCGATGAGCTCGAGACAAGGACGAGCGCGGCGAGTGTGGACATTGACGCTGCGAAGACCAGAAGCAGAATAATGACGCCCAGCAGCTCGGGCACGAAATCCCTGATCATGACGGGCATGAACTTGTCCACGGCCGGTTTGCCCCCCTCAAAGAGCCCGGAGTATTTGTCAGCCGAGATGAATACCCTCGTCAAAGCGCCCGAGTAATACGCGCCGAAAGTTATGATGAGGGCAAAAGCCGTCGCCACAATCGTTCCAATCTTTACGGATTTCTCGTCCTTGATGCCGTAGAACTTCTGGATGAGCTGCGGCATAGCGAATGGAGCGACCGAGGTAAGGAAGACGAGCGCCATGATGGACAGCCATCCGGGTGGGCCCCAGAGAGATGTCAGTTTGGGATCGATGGAATCCAATGTGGTGAGTATCTTGGCGAAGCCACCGGCATTGTCTGTGAACATAAGGACCATGACTATTATGCCAGCAATCATGATCATGCCCTGGAATATATCGACTATCGTAACGGCCTTGTAACCGCCCATCGTCAGATACAGAGCCGTCAATAGTGCCATGCCGAATAGAACGTACTCGTAAGGGACATTGAAATTTATCTGAAAAAGATAACTCAGGCCCATATAGACCGAGGCGGAATATGGGATCAGGAAAACGAATATGCAGACTGCCGAATACGCCTTTAGGAAACGGGAGTCATATCGCGCCTCGAGAAACTCTGGCATAGTCTGGACGCCCAGTTTCTGCGATGCTCGCATGATCCTGACGCCGAGTAGCTTCCAGACGAGAAAGGTGCCTATGACAGTGTTCCCGAGGGCCACCCACATTGAGGAGAGCCCAAATCCCCAGCCTATCTTGCCCGCAAAGCCAATAATAAGCACGGCGCTGAAGTAGGCGGTGCCATACGTGAAGGCCGTCAGCCAGGGGCCAACCGAACGGTTGGCCAGAAAAAACTCCCCAAAAGTCTTCGTCTTCTTCATAGACCTGTAGCCAATGAAGAGGATCACCCCCACATAGAGAACGAGCGTAACTATCTTGAACATACTAGGACTTCCCCTTTCTAAGCAGCCTCAGAAAAATGTTATGTTAAGATACTAAATGAATCTGCTCTCAGAACTTCTGACCGTAATTCTCCGGCCAGAAGAGCCGCTAAAACCCATAGCGGTCGCGAACTTCCCGCTTAACCTCCTTCTCTCTCTCTGAGGCGCGCTTCTCGTATTTGCGCTTCCCCGTTGCGAGGGCGATCTCAACCTTCGCTCGGCCCCCAGAGAAATAGAGCCTTATCGGAATCAATGTCCGGCCAGTCTCAACCGTTTTTGCCCGCATCCGCTTGATTTCGCGCTTGTTCAGAAGGAGTTTTCTCGTGCGCCTCGGCTCGTGATTGAAGATGCCGGCCTGTTCATATTCCGAGATGTGGCAGCTATATAGAAACGCCTCGTTGTTCTTGATTCTCGCATAGGCGTCAACAAGGTTTGCCTTCCCCGCCCTGAGGGATTTGACCTCACTTCCTAGGAGGACAAGCCCGGCCTCGAATCGCTCCCCCAAAACATAATCATGCCTCGCCTTGCGATTCTGGCAAATCGTCTTCTCCGCTTTCGGCATCAGCTGATCCATAACACCGCCAGGGCTTGGATATTGCGGGGAGGTATTAGTGCTAACAATAAATGGCATCTGATGAGGCGAATCATCTTAGTCAGCCGAGTCATCTGGGGTTGGCGCCTTTGTTGTGCGTTTACGACCGTCCTTCTTGCTCTGGTACATCGCATCGTCTGTCCGTTCAATGAATTGGGTCTTAGACATACTCCCAGTGTACTCGCAAACGCCGATGCTCAGCCCAACGTTCAACTTCTCGCCCTTCGCGCTAAACTGCAAAAGGTCAACCATTTGGCGAATGCGTTCCGCCGCGTCGAAAGCGGCTTGCAGGCCTGTTTCGGGTAGAATTGCCGCGAACTCGTCGCCACCGTATCGGCAAGGGATGTCAACTCCAACTCTCATGTTGGCAAGCATAATGGCCGCAACCCCAACCAATACCTCGTCTCCCACAAGGTGCCCATGCTTATCGTTGAACTGCTTGAAATTATCTACGTCCAGCATCAACAGGGAAAGCCTCAAATGATATCGCCTTGCTCGGAAGATCTCTCTATCCAGATGCGAGTGGAAATAGCGATGCGTATATAGTTTTGTGAGACCGTCGCGATTCGCCTTCTCTCTAGCAGAGGCAAGAAGCTGGGCGTTCTTTATTCCAATCGCAATGTGGTCTGCAAAAAGCGACAGAAGCACTTGATCGTGATAGGCATCTTCTTGACTGTTGAGCTTTGAGGTCATCGTGATCACGCCCACCAGCGCCCCGCCCGAGACCATTGGAATTATCCTGCAAGATTTGTCCCCATATTTGGGATCGTTCTTGTCCGCTAGTTCATCGCTCTTCTCAACATCCTCAATGACAATGGGCTCAAGCGTTCGGCCCACTTTGCCGATTAGGCCCTCCCCCAAACCGAACTTGATTCGTGACATCCGTTCGCTATCAATCGTCTTGTCGGTTGAGGCGACCATGAAGAGGGACTTCCGCCTCTTGTCGAGGAGGAATATCGACATTATTGAAAGACCCATGATATCCGGCAATTGGGCAATCGCATATTGAACAATCTCGTCCTGGTCCATCGTCATATTTATGTGCTTGCTGATCTGAGCCAGCTGCATCAACTTCTCAAGCATGTAGGGGCGTTCAGACATCTTCGCTCCTTGAAACCTCCATCAACTCTAAAATAGGGATGCCACGCATCGATTACTTATACAGCACACAAAGTTAATCCATATTGCTCATTGCTGCAAACAATTCGTCTAATCGAGCTCACAGTCATTTGGGGGTTGTCAAATAATGACTGGATTCGTCGAAATAGCCCCGCCTCGCAAATCGCTAGCGAGAATCAGATATCGACATCGTCCCTAAGAACCTCGCGGGGCTTGCTCCCCTTAAACGGTCCGACATACCCCTGCTGCTCCATCATATCGATGTAACGCGCTGCGCGGCTGTGGCCGATCTGGAGCTTTCGCTGGAGCAAAGAAATCGAGGCGTATTTGGATCGCACGACTATCTCCACCGCGTTCTTATAGACCGGATCGTCCGCGCCATCTATATCAACAGTCTCCTCACTCTTCACCTCGTCGAATATAGAACTCTCCCGAACTGGGCCGGGCTGCTTCTTGAGATGACCCACGACCCTCTCAACCTCACGCTCGGAGATGAAGGCCCCATGCAATCTTACAAGCCCAGCTGCCCCGGGCGTTAAAAAGAGCATGTCCCCCGCGCCAAGTAGTTTCTCGGCCCCATTCTGATCGAGTATCGTGCGAGAATCTACCTTCTGAGCCACTCTGAAAGCCAGCCGAGATGGAAAGTTCGTCTTGATAAGACCTGTAACAACATCCACAGACGGACGCTGCGTGGCAAGCACAAGGTGAATACCCGCTGCGCGCGCCTTCGCGGCCAGCTTGATTATCGGGACCTCAATGGCCTGCCTCGCTGTGAGCATCAAGTCCGCGAGCTCGTCCACGATTATCACAAGATAGGGGATCGTCTTCAGCTCGGGCGGCATATCCGCGTCCGAATATCGCTTGCCAGATTTGGCTCGTTCAGCAAAGACCCGCTGGTTATATTCGTCAACGTGCCGTACTCCCCGCTCCGCCAGCAGCTGATAGCGATTGTTCATCTCCGAGACCGCCCACTTGAAGGCTAGCTCAGCGTTTGTCACGTCGCTGATAACCGGCTCTTTGAGGTGTGGTACTCCGTTATATGGCGACAGCTCTAAAACCTTTGGATCGATGAGAATAAGCTCCAGCTCATCGGGCGTTGTTGAATAAAGCAGACTAGCCAGAATGCAGTTAATGCAGACCGACTTGCCCGAACCCGTCGCCCCCGCAATCAGAAGGTGTGTTATCTCATTGAGCGAGATAATATATGGCTCGCCGGCAATGTTAGTGCCAAGCGCTATTTTCAGCTTGCTTGGGTTCTCGGCGAATGCTTTTGAGGACAGAACCTCTTTGAATCCTATGAGCTTGCGGCTCTGATTTGCGACCTCTATCCCGACGACCGCCTTGCCGGCTATCGGTGCTATGCGCGGTATGAACTTCGCCCTCATCGCCAGGGCAAGATCGTCGGAGAGAGAGATTATCTTGCTGATCTTCACGCCTCTTGCAGGCTGAAACTCGTGTCTGGTTATGATTGGCCCGGGGAGAATGCTAACCACTTTTCCTTCGATATTATGATCACCCAGCTTCTGGACTATGAACTCGGCGGCCTTCATAAGTTGGCCTCGTTCCTCGGGCTTGCGCATTGGCTCTGGTTCGTCTAGTAAGTCCTGCGAAGGCGGCTGATAGTCATCCGCATTGTAGTCACTGCCGTAATCCGCCTTAGGCTTTGAGCGCTTTGCGGAAGACCTCTTGGGCTTCGTAACCCGCTCACGCGCCCGACTGCTTTTCGCCACTGCCTCGAAAGGAGTGGAGGCCGACTCAAACGACTCCTGTACTCTCATTTTGCCGAAAACTCTCAATAAAAATCCCAATGCCTGGCCAATGCCGACGCCAGCAACGAGAATCCCTGAAGCCATAAGAAGCGCACCGGCCACAAGAACCGAAAATGCGCCGAAGTACTCTATGAGCCAATCTGCGAGGCGCCGCGCGAAGAAATAATCACTCCCCATCCAAGCCTGACCCCTTATTAGGACGAACATCGTGCCTAACAGAATGGCTGAGGCGAACGAGGCGAGGATCTTGAGTATCAGCAGGTGGACCTTTCTGCGGATAAGCGTGCAAAAAGCGAAAATGAAGAGAACAACAAGGAGGGGATATGAAGGAACGGCGCCAAACGCGAGAATCAAAACAATGGCAATCCAGCGCCCGGCGATACCAACGGGATTCGCGTCGGAATCTCCGCCATAAAGACTAACGAACGAGACGATAGCCACCGCAAGCATCAAGACCGAGAGCGCCTCCTTGAATGCGCGTTCCCTGAAAAGCTGGCCCAGGGTCAACCTCGTCTTGTCTCTTTGAGCCCTTACCGACGCTCTAGATGTCCCCTTAGGCAGATTTCGCGTCCTGCTTGTTACTTTGCGCCTCGCCATATCCAGTTCTCTTGCCCCTACTAACCGACTGTCAATTCGCCATAGAGCTCGGCCCGTCTATCTGAAAGGAGGTTGTTCCTGCTCGTAAGCCGCTTGTCACACGCGACTTGGGGGTCAATGTCCACACACTCAAAGCAACTCTCGCCAACGGGAGCCTCCGCTAACACCCTCCCCAATGGGTCGATGATCATACTCCTGCCGGTAAACGTCAACTCCCGATCCCCAACACTCTCGGAGCCGATGCGGTTAGCCGTGATTGCGAATACCCGATTCTCCAAGCACCTCGTTGGCATCGCGACCTGGCAGTAAGGGAGAACCAGATTCGCCGGATGACAGAGAATCTGAGCCCCTTTCAACATCAGTATCCGCGCGGTCTCCGGGAAATACCAGTCAAAACAGATCATCATTCCGATCTTAACGCCGCATACATCGAAGACTTCAGGTTCGCGATTCCCCGGGGAGAAGACATCTTTCTCAAAGCCAAATAGATGCAGCTTGCGATAGATGAATATCTCGCCGTCGGAGCGAACGAGCACCGATGAATTGTAGAGATGATCCCCATCGCGCTCAGCTATGCCACCCACAATGGCCACGTCACTCGAAGCTGCCATCTCAGACAGAGCCTGAGTCGTCGCGCCTTTCGGAATTTCCTCCGAGAGCGCGGCCGCCTCATCAATTGATGAGAAGAGATAGCCCGTGTTAAAGAGCTCTGGCAGCACGATGATGTCGCATGACGTCCCGGCGAGCCTTCTCCGTACCGTCTTGATGTTGCGCGACAATTCACCACGCTCGGGCGAGAACTGAAAATAACCTATCTTCACGACGTTACCCTAAGGATTGCAATCAAACTTCGCATGACGTGCGCGATGCCAGATGAGAATCTATAACCAGCGCTTCATTCCAATTGATTATTGCAGAGACCCGCTCAAGAACGCAAGTGCAAGTGATCTGCTCCCCAATCGATCGGCAGACGCAGGGCGAAAAAGGAAAAGGGGTGGGCTGTTGGACCCATCCCTTTTGAACCAAAGGTATGCAAATGGCTTGCTGAAGCTATAGGCCGAGAGGGCTTCTAACCATCACTCAAGATAACTCGAGTAAGCAGAGACCGTGATCGCCTCGATCACACCGCCCAGCCCATCACCGGTCATGAGCATCTCACCCTCTACATAGGCATAATCTCCAACCTGAAGGTCTTCAAAGCGCGCCGGTTGATCGTCGTGAAGTATCTCTGTGCTCCGGGAGACCTGAACAGTTGCCGCCACATCAGCGGGCAAAGAAGGCTCTAAGGGGGCTTTGCTGGATATGAAGAACGTACTGTGATCGTAATCCATTCTCTCTATTGTGCCCTCGACGTTCACCGACTGCTGGTCGTCGGGGCGGACATCAATCCACTCGGCCAGAAAATACTCACCATCTTCAGAACCGTGCCGAACTCCATAAGCATCGATGTGGTCTCCGATTCGTATCTCATCAAACTCCATAGGCATGCCCATTCTAGTAATGGTGGCGTTCTCCGTCAGGCGCACAAGCGTGTGTCCGGGAGGTCCGTTACCATCAAGAAAAACCTCGTCAATCCCGAGTGCCCGCTCATCGGGCATAAGCGCATCGACAATGCCGGTAATGTATTCAGGCTGAGTGAACTCGGTCACCTCGATCCGCTCGGCGGTAACGAGGGGACAACGCATCTCACCAGGTCCGCCAGGCTCCCCAGGCCCCCCAGGCCCCCAAGCCTCTTCGTCCAACCAGCCCTGCACAAGGACATGGTCGCCCATAGCAATATCCGAAAGCCCTATCTCCAATTCATCCTTCGTGATCAGCGTATCAGGCGTAACTTGAACCGTGTAACACCACCACATACCGGGGTCAAATTCGGGCCTATCTCCCCCCGGATGTCCGTCCCAGATGGCAGTCTCGATCTGCAGTGTCCCTCTATCGGTATCAACGAAGCTCACGAAACCCTCAACCTCGACCGGGGGACCGTGCTGGCTGTTCTTCTCGAACATCGAGGGCGCAGACCACGCTCCCGGGCCGTCCGAGAACAGCGCCTGAACTTGCCAGTAGTAAGCTCCGTCAGGAAGACCGTTCGCGATATTCGGCTCGATCATCAGAAATGTGATGAAGAACGGCAATTCCACTGCTACAGTTTCCCCAGCCGGGAACATTATCTGGAAATTATAGCCCGTTGCCTCAGGAACAGTGCTCCAATGGAACGGGATGGCCGTGCCCCGATAGATAAAAGCATCATCGGGCGGGCTGAAGAGCAACGGCACGCTTGGATCATGCTCAGTAATCGAGAGAATAAAGGGCTCAAAGCGGCTCGCGTTGGCCTCCTCATCCACCGCAACAACCATGAGCAGATAATCTCCCGGATGCAGCACGCCCGGCAGATCGGGAACACTCCACTCCCCCATCCACAGGCCCGGCGTATCCGTCTCCGCAAGCGGCATGATCGGCAGCATCTCATACATTATCCAGACCGAGGCGACGTCCTCGTCGGCATCTGCAACTTCCGCCCAGAACGTAACTGTGTCGCCGTAAGTAACAAGAAACGGGTCCGCGCCACATGCTGTTACTACCGGTGGCTCGCCGGCGCTTGCCAAGATGCCCAGGCCCATCATGAAAATTGCAAAAACAAAAACGATTCCGCCCAGTCTTCTGTCCCTCACCATCCGCTCTCCCTCCATGCGTTGGTTTGTGTGATTCTGATTCTTCTGAACCGTAGTAATATTACATTTCTGGGCCGATCTGTCAATGGCATTACCTCTGGAAATGAAATCGAATACGAGGCGCCGGCTCGGTTTCAGGAATAGATGAGAACTTCTCGCCAGAGTGGATAGACGTCAGCTATCCAGAATGCCTCTGATCTTTCTCAGCAGCTCATCCGAGCTGAACGGCTTGCTGATGAACTCGAGCCCCTCGTCCAGAATCCCCATGTGTGCTATCGCGTTCTCGCTGTAGCCGGACATGAACAGCGCCCGCAGATTCGGGCGCCTCGCGCTCAGTATCTCCGCAAGGTCCCGGCCCCCCATGTCCGGCATGACAACATCCGTCAACAGGAGGTCTATGCTCTCGCCCCGCTCATCACAGACAACTATCGCCTCGCTAGAACAGGACACGGACTCGATGTGGTAGCCCGCCCTAGTAAGAAAACGCTCGACCACCCCCTTCACGGCCACATCGTCCTCGACAACGAGTATCGTCTCTCCACGAGCAGCAAGCGATGCAGGCTCCGCTTTCCTTGTTCGGATAGCCGTTTCCTCAATAGCCGGCAAATACACCTTGAAGCAGCTGCCCCTCCCCTCCTCACTATACACAGTGATATGCCCGCCAGACTGTTTGACAATACCAAAGACCGTTGATAGCCCCAGCCCCGTGCCTCGGCCCATCTCCTTCGTCGTGTAGAACGGCTCAAAAACGCGCGAGCGAGTCTCTTCATTCATGCCCTTACCGGTGTCGGTTACTGTCAGCAGGACGTGTGGCCCGGGTCCCACATATACGTGCGTCTTCCGGTATTCCTCATCCAGCATCACACAACTCGTCTCTATCGTCAGCTTTCCGCCATGAGGCATTGCGTCTCTGGCGTTAAGCGTTAGGTTCAAGATAAGCTGCTGAAGCTGTGAGGCGTCCACCTTAATCGAGGGAAGATCGGGCGAAAGAAGTGTCTCTATCTTAACGTCCGCACGTATTAAGCGCCGAAGCATCGCCTTTATATCCTTGATGATGTCGTTGAGATTGATTATCTTTGGCGAAATGATCTGTTTACGGCTGAACGCGAGCAGCTGCCCGGTCAGATCGGCTGCTTTGTTCGCGGCCTTGTGAATCTCCTCCAACTCGTCTGGGACGGACTCGCCCTCGGGAACATCCATCTTAATTAGGTCCAGGTTGCCAATGATCGCAGTCAGGATGTTGTTGAAGTCGTGCGCTATGCCGCCCGCCAGGCGCCCAATCGCCTCCATCTTTTCCGCCTGAAGAAGCCGCTCCTCTAGACTCTTGCGCTCCGTGATGTCCAGTCCGATGGCAAGCAGCCCCGTCACTTCACCCTGCGCATTCTTCAGAGTGCTGTTGTGCCACTCTATCAGGCGCTCGTGGCCGTCCTTGATGACAATCGGGTTGACACCACTGCTGGTTTTGTCAGCGCTTAAAGCCTCGAGGAAAAACTCGCGTGTCCTTGATTGGTCCCGTTCAGGCAGGAACATTGAAAACCAATCCTGGCCTCTCATTTCCTCCAGGCAGTAGCCCGAGAGCTCTTCTAAGTAAGGATTGAAACTGAGTATCCGACCCTCGCGATCAAGTGTCAGGACAACTGCCTGCGCCGTATTGACCAGAGCTTGGGCAAAGTCACGTTCCTTTCGCAGCAGTTCCTCTGCGGCTCTTCGCTCCGATAAGTCAACATCAATGCAAAACAAGAGAGGTTCTGACCCTTCAATACAGACTGCCGTATGTATCGAGTAAACAGACACCAGATGGCCCTTCTTATGCAGTAGCATTAGTTCACCAGCTGGCATGAATTGCCCAGAGCTCTCAATCTGTTTCCCAAGCTCAAGAGATTGCTCGAAGAGCGGCTTCAAGTCTTGGGGGATAATCAGGTCTCCAAGGTTCTTCCCCACCGCCTCTTCGGCAGTGTAACCATAGATCTCCTCGCTTGCCTTGTTCCAATAGACAACGGTACCGTCTGGCCGATACCCCTGGATAGAGACCTGTGGAACATGTTCCATTAGGTTGCGGAACCGTTCCTCGCTCTCCCGCAGCGACTCCTCCGCCCGCTTCCGCCCCGTGATGTCCAGGTTGGTTCCGGCCATCTGGATAGGCTCGCCATTCTCGGCCCAAGACACTACTTTGCCACGGGATGCAATCCACTTGTATTCACCCGACTTGGCCAAGACCCGGTATTCCGCCTCGTAGAGTGCAGTCTCGCCATCAAGGTGAGCGCGCAGTCTCTCAGCTCGGCCGGTCAGATCATCCGGATGGATCAATTTCTCCCAGGATTGAGCAATCCGCTCGATCTCGTCCTGGGAGTATCCGAGGCTGCTGGGCCATCTCCTCCCGGGAGCCAGCTCGCCGGTCCGGACGTTCCACTCCCACGTGTTGAGGTCGGCCGCGCTCAGGGCGAGCTGAAGGCGCTCCTCGCTTGCCTGTAGCGCCTCCTCCGCCCGCTTGCGCTGTTCATCCAGTTCCATGTCGTGAAGCGCGAAACCGATGTCGTTTGCAACCTCGATAAACAACGAGCGCTCCTCTTCGTCCGACACCAGATGTGTGGGGATGGAAACGTCCAACAGGCCATACACCTTTCCGCGGTATCCCAGCCGGACCACAAACACGCCTCCATTGGCGTCCCGAGCTGAGAGAGGGCAGCCTTTGCACTTGCTGGGCACGTCTTCGACAACTACAACGCTGGTCTGTTCTAGCGCACTTCGGCCACAGTGGGGCAAGTCGCCGCTCTTTAGTAGGTCGAGCATGGCTTGAAAGCTCTCGTCCAGACCGGACTCAGCCGCGCTCAAGAGCGCACCTGACTCATCCAAGAGAGCGATCCAGGCGTGACGATAGCCCCGATTCGCAGTGAGGTTCTCGCAAGCGACTCTGATCAACCTGTCGCGGTCCTTCTCCTGAGTGATGAGCTGGTTGACGTTGCGGATTGCCCGCAGCACGAGGTTGAGGTGCTCAATCTTCTCCAGCGCCCATTTCCGCTCCGTAATGTCATGTCCCTGAGCGATAGTGGCTATGAGCTTTTCCCCGTCCTCGCCATAGATATTAGCCGAATTCCACAATCCCACTCTTACCTCACCATCCTTCCGAAGGATGGGGATTTCCACGCTCTGCAAGAACTCGCCCGCGCTGGCGGCCCCGATTCTCTCAAGACACGCGGAGCGACTCTGGTCCGGGAACAAGATGTCCAGAGACTGTCCCATCATCTCCGCCTCGGTTCGGCCGCTCATCCTCTCAAAGGCCTCGTTGAAGATAGTTACTCGCCTATTGGGGTCGCAGACGACGATCGGCGCGTTGGCGTATCTGATTAGATTGCTCAGATATTCAGTCGTCTCTTTAAGTTCCCTGGTGCGCCTCGCCACTTCTCGCTCCAGATGACGCGACCATCGATGGAACATCATAAAAAGCAAGAGGCCGCCTACCAGGAGCGCAATTACTACAAAGCCCAATGTGAACATCTCCGACCGTCGAACTTTGTGCATGATCTGCTCCACCTCTTCGACCGGGGCACACACGGCAACAGACCAGGTTTCCCCGTTGACGCGGACGGGGGTGAAGGCTACAAGCTTCTCGAGCTCTCTTTTTGCGCCCCGATGCCAACCGGAGATATAACAGCCGGTTCCTTCCTCGCCGGCCAACATCCGCCGCTGGATATGCTCAATGCTCTCGAGGCGAATCTCCGGGTTCTTATGACCGCGCACCTCGAAGGCGCTTTTGCCGATGAAGTCCTTCTCTTGGTGACCCAGGAAGATACCTTCGTGGTTCAAGAGCCAGGCGTAGCCCGTCTTACCAGAAAGGATTGGGGAAATGACGCTTTGAATTGTGCCGAAGTCGAATGACCCCACAAGAACGCCCTCAAAACTCCCGCGCTCCCCATCACTCCCATCCATACCTGTAAGGATAATGCCGGTCCTATCTCCTACTTTGACCGTTTCGGTCTTGGACCCAGCGTAAACCGGAACCGCGGCCCTCGTTCGATGCTCGCCAAGCTCGTTGATGATCATTCCTGAGGCGCAAGGGCGCCCGGTGGTCTTCACCTTTCGGAAATAATCCTCGGAGCTGTAATCCCGACCAATTAGCTCCCCTCGCCAGCCATCAAACGGGTAGATGAACCGGAGGATGCCGTGCTTGTCCAACCGTCGTATCGATGTTCTTGGTGGAAAACCCGTGCAGGCCTGCTGCATGTACTTGAGGCATTCAGGAGCCATCTGCTGCACCTTTGGCAATACAGACAGCGATGTCAGCTGACCCGTGAGCGCCTTGAAGTAGGCCTCTATCGAAGTAGCCGCCGAACGCGCGAGTATCAGCTGCTGCTGGTTGAACTGCTCGGTAGCTAGCTTATTTGTCTCGAGCTGGGTCCGCCGGCCAAGAAGCAGCGTTACTGCGACTGCTGCAATCGTTAGGACGATGATCAAAAGCTGTAACCAGAGCAGGGGTTGTTTTTGGTCCTGACGCAAGGCTACTATTGCAGTCATCTTTCTTGGTTCCACAGGAGGCTCCCACATAAGACCGTTCATCGGACTCTAGCTTCATACAGAGGATTTCCCTACATTCTAACTGTAAGCCCATTGGGATTGCCTGTCAAATGCTTACCAGAGGAGTTTCCGCAAGATGGAAACGGGAAAAGGGGGGAAATGGACAGAGGCAGAAAAGGAACACGGAATGCCCGCTGCAGGAGCATGGGCCCGTTCCCAATGAACCCTACACGATTGTCGCTGAGATCGAATCCGTATAACACTTCCAGGTTGGCTTAGAACAAGGCTATCCAGCCCGTGCTTCACCGATCTGAGCCTCGGCATTGCGAAAACTCCCGCTTGCCCCCCGTCAGGGCACACAGTCGGAAGCCTTGATGAAACGCAACGGGAGGTTGGTGGGGGGGGGAGGACAATAACGTTAACACGCTAGCTCTGAAACCGAGCCGCCGCTCCCATGCTCTGTGAACAGGCTGGAGAACTTGTCCTGCGCTCAGATTCCGACCTTGTGAGACCTCTCAAGTCTCCCCGCGCATGACGCTCTCGCTATTGGAGAGTGAAGGTGCAGGTGTCCGTCGCAAGAACGTTGCTTGCGCCGTCCAAGATAAATGCCAATTCCCACTTGTATGTGCCTTTGAGCATCATCATTGTGCTCAGCTGAGTCTCATATAGTGGATAGCCCTCAAGCACCATTCCGGCGCCAAGCGTGAGCGGAATCGGGAAGACATCGGGTGTGCCACTCCACCAGGAAAGCGTCTTGCCGTTTGGCCATTCCATACTGATAAAGAAAGACCCGAAGATATCCGTGTCGGTGTGGTTGTAAACGTTCACAAAGCTCCTCAGTGTCTCGCCTGAGAAATAGCCATCTTTGTCAGTATAGACTGACGCCTCGACATAATTCGGCATGTCCCAGGGCAAGTAAGAGAGTCCCGCTGACGTCGCCGCCCAGACAGTCCCGTCAGATTGAAATCCAATGTGACGGATATCCGAGCTGCCGAGGCCGGGCGTAATCGGCTCATTCCACTGGGTCCATATTGAATTATATAGCATGAAGACGCCGTCGCCATCAGTTCCAAACCAGATGCTGCCATCCGAGTGCTGGGAGATGCTGACCGGCTCGTCGCCGGTGAACGAGCTGCTTCCGGCGTCGTGGGTTGTCCAATCCACTCCGTTGAAAACAGAGATCGCGCTTCCATCATTGCAGGCGAACCAGGCGTCTGAGGCGCGGTCTATCATAATGTCATAGATGTCATGTCCGGCGATTCTGGAGTTCACCGGGCTGAAAGTGGTCCAGACACCCTCACGTAGAACAGCTGCGCCCTCGTCGAACATCCCGACCCAAACGTCTCCGTTTCTGGCGGTCGCGATTGACCGAATGGAACTCGTCGGCAGGTCGGAGTTGCTCTTTGTGTAGTTCGTAAAATCATAGCCATCAAACTTGGATACTCCTCCCGCCGTGGCGAGCCATACGTTACCAAACCGGTCAAGGGCTGCGTCCTTAACGTCGTTACTCGGTATATTAGAATCCGCGGTTTGATAGGTCGTCCATACCCAACCTTCCTCATCGAATCTGGTCAAGCCCTTCAATGTTGCTATCCATTTGACGTCGTTGTCATCTATCGCGATCATCCGGATGCTATTGCTCTTAAGCCCGCTATTGGCAGTATTATAGAGCAGCCAGCTCGAGCCGTCGAAGACGTTGACGCCATCGGATGTCAGTCCGATCCATACTCGACCGGTGGCATCACCGCACACGCATTGAACCGCGTCATCCTCAAGACCACTGTCTGCGGATGTATAAGTTGTCCAGTCAAGATCATCAGCCTGACATACTCCAGCCAGCCCGATTGTAAGTGCAATCGCAATTACGAGGAGATAGTCCGTTCTCATCATGTCCTGTCGCCTCCTTGGTCTGAGCGCCTGTTGATGCTCATTGAGTGAATATGATGCAATCTGTGGCTCAATGCCCTTGAACTTTATCGTTGATTTATTGAGGGACTTGAGTCTGGGCCTAAGAAATGTGCCTTCTTCAGGGTGATAGGAAGCAGAACGGATCGTCCCCGAACGCATCGTCGCTGCTCAAAAACGCCCGAGCCCGGCAGCCACCACAAACCCGAAAAAAATGGCAAGCGGAGCAATTGGGCGATTCCGGTCGCGTCTTGAAACTACGAAGCTGCTCAAACAAACCGCCCTCTTGCCAAATCCTCGAAACGCCGTGAGTGAGAACGGAGCCCGCCGATAACGGCAGAAATGGACAAGCCAGCGCCTCGCCGTCCGCTCTGACATAAAATAGCCCGGTTCCGGCGACGCATCCGTGGAATACCGCCGGCCCAACTAGCCTCACGAGAAGCGATGAGAGCCAATTGCTGGCTCCAAGCATCGCCCAGTAAGTCGGCGCGCAGGTCGGTTCTATGATCAGCCTGCAGCCGGATTGAATGTCGGCAATCTGACGAAGCGCGGCCTCATACTGCTCGGGCGTGAGCAATATGCCCTGATTCTCAGCTCCTCTACCACATGCCGCAGCGAAATAGCAGAGCGCCACCTTGGCGCCAAGATGTTCGCCGAGGCGCATTATCTGCGGCAATCGGGCCACATTCTGCTGCATTAGTGTTGTATTAATCTGAAGTACAAGCCCAGCCTGCCTCGCCACGACGCAACCCTGAATTGCTCTCTCAAACGCCCCCTCAACACCTCGGATACTATCGTGAATCTCCGGACAATCACCATCAAGCCCTATTGCAATTCCGCAAACACCCGCGCGCCGCAAGCGCCTCGCAAGGTCAGCTGTGAGCAATGTCCCATTTGAGGCGATAACGACCCAAAAGCCGAGACGACGGGCGTAATCGCAGAGCTCCACAAGGTCATCACGGACAAGTGGCTCGCCGCCGGAAAAGACTATCATCTTGAACTCATCCTGTGCCGCAAGCTCGCGCAAAACGCGCCTCATCTCGTCGAATGACATCTCATCCGGCGATCCCTCACTTGAAGCAGCGTGGCAATGAATGCAGTTTAAGTTGCAGCGAGATGTGATCTCAATGACGGGATGCTTGGGGAAGCCGATGCAGCCCATTCCCTCTGACCCGGCGACTAGCCCGAGGAGGCTTCTTGCGGAAATGAGCCATTGAGGCATATACCGCCACCGCGTCAGAAGACCATATAGAACGACCGACCCGGCCTGCCGAAGAAGCTGCCCCGGCGAGAATAGCCGCCGCCGTCTCCATTGCATAGAATGCTCCCGCGATTGAGATAATTCGATACGACCGCCACAAAAAATAAAATCATAACACACCGCGTCAAATGGCGAGGCCGTCTATAACAAGAGCTATCACACCCGAGGCAGCGGACTGAGGAGGTTGTCCAATAAGTCAGGTTTCGGCGAGGATGGCATTCGATTGTGCAACGGGACATACTATGTGTCGCCCAGATATGTAGATGGGCGAAAACAAGCTCCGCCCAACAAAACCCCAGATTCGACTTATTGGACAGCCTCTTCCGCCTACGGCTACTGTTGTTTCGCCCCTTCAGGGCGAGGATGTCCATCGACATTCAACGCAACAATCCAAGCCCTTCAGCAACTCCACGAGATGAATACGAAAACTCCTCTTGATCTAGAACTTGACACTGCAGCACAGCTGATACTATTGTTACGTTCAGACCTGTTGGAGGTTGTCTGAGAGAAGTATGTTTAATCTTGTGTTGGGAAGTCGTCCAGGGGTAGGACACGTGACTCTGGATCACGGAACCGGGGTTCGAATCCCTGCTTCCCAACCATTTTCTTTGTCGGGGCCCCTTCGTCTAGTGGTGAGGACGGGTGGTTCTCAGCCATCAAACAGGGGTTCGATTCCCCTAGGGGCCGCCATATTTGTGCGGTTGTCTGCTGTATCAAGGTTGTGGGTCCAAGTTCCCTATGTTGCATTCCTTCCCCACACTCTGTAGATTGTGGCTTAGGAATTCGTTGGTAGCAGGATTGGGATTGCAGGTGCATTTTGGGGATAGGTCAGCAGAACGTGGTTGAGCGGCTAGATTATTCCGATCCCGAGATTCGGGAACAACAGATACTTGAGCTCATACCATACGTGAAGTACATTGTTCAGCGGATAGCATTCAGGTTGCCTCCTCACATTGAGACCGAGGACCTGGTCAACGCCGGCGTTCTTGGCCTGATAGATGCTATGAACAAGTTCAATCCCGATCGAGAAGTCCGCTTCAAGACCTATGCGGAAAGCCGTGTGCGAGGCGCGATACTGGACGAACTCCGCTCTCAGGATTGGATACCGATCTCCATTAGACGCGAGGCGCGTCAGATCGAGCGGGCCTTTGACAAGGTCTCTCAAGAGAAGAATCGCACTGCCTCAAACGAAGAGGTTGCCGAGGAGCTGAGCCTGACTCTGGAAGAGTTTGAGAATTTGCTGAGCAAGGTAGCTGGTGTAACTTTGCTGAGTCTCGATTCCGTCTTATTGAGCGATGATGACAGGTGGACACACGATAAGCTTCTCCTCGAGGCGTCTTCGAGCATCTCCACTCCCGAGAAGCAATATACAGCGTTGGAGCGGAAGGACTTTCTGGCCAAGGAGATAGACAGGCTCTCAAGAAAGGAGAGGCACGTTTTGGCGCTTTACTACAACGAGGACCTGACAATGAGAGAGATAGCGGCGA
>JAGHCW010000004.1 GCA_021160245.1 bacterium
CACCAAATCTGTGTTCCACTAACGCAGGATCAATGGACGGCGGAGAGAACGAAATGGAGATCGCGCTTCGTGGCATCAGAACCTAACGTTGCCCGTATGAAAGACAGCTTGCTGAGGAAAGCGAGGGGACACAAATTCCTAGGCTATCAGTGGATAACATCCGAGTTGGCCGATGACACCGCGCTATCAGACAAACAGCTTAACGAGTTGCTCTTGGCATTGGGCGACAACGGAATCGTGGTCTTGGAGGGTGGCTCGTCTGAGTGCATTGATCCGCTCTTTGAAGCTTTGAACGGAGACCAAAATGACGAGCCTGACGGAGAGAAAGCGTACCTCAGTCCTGAGGATTACACGTTTGATGAAGATGAGGACCATGCCCTTGACGAGACGAGCGAGTTCTTGCACCAGTATTATCGGGACATAACCAAACTGCCACAAATAGAGAGAACCATTTCCGACCTCATCCAGGAAGGGAACATAGGCCTCATACATGCCGTAGATAAGTTGTTTGATTACAGGCTCAGGATTCGAGGCATAAACGCCTCAGACTGGATAGCGCTAGCAATGGAAAGGGCAATCGAAGATCAGCCACGGAGGATCAGATGGCCAACCTGGGTAG
This sequence comes from bacterium, assembly GCA_021160245.1. GTDB lineage: Bacteria > B130-G9 > B130-G9 > B130-G9 > B130-G9 > JAGHCW01. Next base: position 620 of record JAGHCW010000004.1, read on the forward strand.
TCTGGACCTCTAGACGCATTGCTTGCGCGTCCAGAAGCTTCGTTCAGCAATATGGCCGTGAGCCCACGCCGGAAGGGCTCGCAGAGATACTGGCGACGTCCGTTGAGGAGATACTCAGGATCGAATATATCAGTCAGGAACCCATTTCCTTCGAAAGGCCAGTTGGAGAGCAAATAGACGCGGCTGATCTACCTCATCCGGTGAAGATCAAGACCGGGAGGGCATCCGGACGTCAAGGCGAGAAGATACCGGCCCCACCGGCGCCGGGAGATGAGGTCCGCAAAATGAGCGGCGAGGTCATCTCAAGGCTAAAGGCAGAGTCATCGGATGTCGGTCGCAGACTTGCGAACATCCTGGATCAGGCTGAGGATGGCAATATCACTCAGGCAGACGCATCGCCCGCGAAGGTCCCCAAGGACACGCCAAAAAGTCTCACGGACCTAGATCCGCGGTTCCGAGCGCTACTGGAGCCGTTGTCGCAACGTCAATCATGGGATAGGAAGAGCTTTGAAAACCTTGTGCGCCAACACAGTCTAATGGTATCAAATGCAATCGGTATGATAAACGGATGGGCCGACGAGGTTCTTGGGGATTTTCTGATAGAGGACAGCGATCCGGTGGTATTGAATCTTTCACTGTTGAGGAGAGCGCTCGATGAGCAAACCCATTAAACAGAGGGAGCGAAGCGCCATATTGCAGTCGCTTCGGGCAGGTGTGGTGCCCAAGATAGGCCTTCAGCATATTCAAGTGGGGAGAAAGGACGAGGTCGAGGCGATCATTCGAGACTTGGAGCTCATTGCCGATGGCGGCTCTACGGTGCGCCTCGTCATAGGCCGTTATGGCTCTGGGAAAAGTTTTCTGCTCAGCCTCACAAGGATACTTGCCTTGCATAAGAAGTTCGTCGTTGTTCAGGCGGATATCACGACAGACCGCAGGCTATACTCCAGGCAAGGGCAGGCCCGAGCTCTATATGCGGAATTAATGCAGAACATGGCTGTCCTATCGAGACCGATGGGTGGTGCGATAGCAAGTGTTGTGGAGAGATGGGTCTCCGATGTCGATTTTCAGGTCAAGGAAGCCGGCGGGACCGAGGAAGATGTAGCCAGGGAGATATATAAGCAACTGAGGCCCTTACAGGACCAGGTGAGCGGCTACGATTTCGCCAACGTCATTATCAGGTACCTTCAGAGCTTTCACAGTCAGGACGATTTGCTGATGGCGCACGCGCTTCGCTGGCTGCGCGCTCAATACACTACCAAGACTGAGGCAAGGCAAGATCTAGGCGTCAGGTCGATCATCGACGATTGCAGCATCTATGACTATTTGAAACTCCTGGCGGCATTCGTGCGAATGGCCGGGTTCGCTGGCCTTTTAGTATGCGTGGATGAAATGGGGGTTCTCTCTCACAGGTTGAACAATGCCCAATCGAGAAACGGGAACTACGAGGTGCTTCTGAGAGTGCTCAACGACTGCAACCAGGGCAATGTCAGCGGCATCGGATTTCTGTTTGCCGGGACTGACTCATTCCTTGAGGACCGCCGAAGGGGGCTTCATAGCTACGAGGCGCTCGCCACGAGGCTTGCGGAGAATACTTTTGCTGTTAATGGTCGCAGGGATTTCTCGGGGCCGGTCATACGCTTGGATAACCTGTCTCCAGAACACCTCTACGTCCTGCTGCACAACATCCGAAATGTGTTTGCCAGCGGCGATCCGAGCACGCTTCTTGTGCCGGATAAGGCTCTGAAAGAGTTCATGGTTCATTGCTCGAAGAAGCTGGGCTCCGACTACTACTTGACGCCGCGCGAGACGGCAAAGGAGTTTGTGGGCTTTCTGTCGATTCTCGAGCAGAACCCAGAAATGGCTTGGGAGACCGTGCTATCCGGAACCAAGGCTGAGCCAAATCCTGACCAGAAAGGCCCCTCACCGGCTCATGATGGCGCTCGCAACGATGATCTCAAGGCATTCAAGCTATAACCTAATTAGAGAGGTCAGAAATGCCTGAGGGCAATCAGAAAGCGTTTGGCCTTCTCCATCCCTCCATCCAGCGCAAGTTGTATGACATGAAGTGGACCGAGCTTCGGCCAATTCAGGTCGATACCATTCGAGAGATAATCCTGGCAAAGAGTAGCCGAATCGTCATATCAGCCCAGACAGCGAGCGGGAAGACCGAGGCGGCTTTTCTGCCGATACTGTCAGAGATCGCTAACGAATGCTCCGGGGGCGTCAGGGCGCTCTATATTGGCCCCTTAAAGGCCCTCATTAACGACCAGTTTCGCAGGCTGGAGGACTTGTGTCAGCGCGCCTCTATCCCCGTTTGGAGATGGCATGGAGATGTGGGGCAGTCGTCCAAGAGAGCCTTGATCAAGACCCCATCGGGCGTACTGCTCATCACCCCCGAATCACTGGAGTCCTTGTTCATCAATCGGCCGCAACATATCGACAAGTTGTTCCGTAGGCTTTCTTTCGTCGTTATCGACGAGATGCATTCTTTCATGGGCACTGAAAGGGGAGCGCACCTGAAAAGCCTTATTCACCGACTGGCGCCCAGATCGAAGGAGAAGCTCAGCGTCATTGGCCTTTCCGCCACACTCGGCGATATGAAGCACGCGTGCGATTGGGTGCGACTCAATCAGACCGAGGGGGCTTTCTTGATTGAGGATGAGACTGAGGAGAAGACGATCCGCTACATGGTCCATGGGTACCTTAGAGAGCCATCAAGAGGTAAAGAGGCTTCTGACGAGGAGAATTGCGAGGGTTGCGGCCCAGAGGCGACAGCTGCCGACGAGGCGATGGCATCTGACATCTACGAAGCCTTTAAGAACAAGACGGCGCTGATCTTCGCAAACAGCAAGAGCAAGCTGGAATTCTTTGCGGACCGAGTCAGACGAATATCACAACGCAAAGGGCTACTTAGTCCTTTCCGGGTTCATCACGGTTCACTTGGAAAGGGCGTGCGCGAGGATGCCGAGGATGACCTGCGATCAAATCGCCCCACTTCGGTCTTCTGCTCAAGCACCCTTGAGATGGGTATAGATGTGGGGAACGTGTCCATTATTGGCCAGATCGGTCCTCCCTGGTCAGTGAGTTCACTGATCCAGCGTTTGGGGAGAAGCGGGCGCGGCCCTGAGCAGCCCTCCATAATGAGAGTGTTCATCGATGAATATGAATCCGGAAATAGCACCCCAATAATCAGGCGCCTCTACCCCAGCCTTCTTCAGGCCATTGCGATGTCGGAATTGATGCTCCAGAAATGGTGTGAGCCCCCTGATCTGGACAGAATACACGCCTCGACTCTGATACACCAAATAATGAGCGTAATCGCTGAGACCGGAGGAGTGAAGACGGACCGACTCCATCAGAAGCTAATTAAGAACGGGGTATTCAAGAACGTGAGCAAAGATATGTTTATCCGGGTCTTGCGTTGCCTCGGAGACAAGGACGTGATCGAGCAGATGTCTGAGGGCGATCTAATCCTCGGCATTGAGGGGGAACGAGTAGTCAGGAGGTTCGATTTCTACGCCGCCTTTCGTGTTGACGACGAGGTTCGCGTCATGCACAAGAGCAAATGCATTGGAAGCGTGCTCCTTTATCCCAGCCTAGCAGCGGATGGTTTCATTATTCTGGCCGGGCGTCGGTGGAAGATACTGGAGGTTGACAGAAAGCGAAGGGAGATCCTAGTGACCCCATCAAAGGGCGGCCGGCTACCCTTCTTCTCTGGCAGCCACGGACCTGATGTTCATCCCGCCGTAAGACAGAAGATGCGGGAGGTTCTATTCTCGGATAAGAGCATTCCTTATCTTGACCCCAAGGCCAGCGAACTTCTGGAATACGCTCGTGCCGTGGCCGACGATTCTAAGTTGAGCGAGGCCTGCTTCAGCAAAGATGAGTCCACGATTACGTGGTTCACGTGGACGGGTTCACGCATAAACAGGACCCTGATGGCTCTTGGGCATTTCTATGGCGATATGCACATTTCGGACGAAGGGATAGCCCTGAACTTCGAGAGGACCTCAGCAGAGAGGATATGTGAAGCCTATAGAGGATTTCTTGAAAGCTGTCCCACGGCTGTTGAGTTGGCTGCAAGCTTTCCCTGTCTTCAGCAGGAGAAGTTTGAGCACTATCTTTCTGATGCTCTGTTGGCTGAGGTTTTTGCAGACAGCAATCTTGACATAGATGGCGCGAAGAGAATAATCGAACATCTAGAGTGACCACATTCTCGACAGTTCCGTCAGAGAAGTTCACGCGCAACGCTCCAGAATGCCCCAAGACACGTTCTATGCTGCAGAATTCCAATTCATCCTCACGAATCTCTCTCCTATCCGTCAAATCTCAAGTCGCGAGAGTTAAGAAGCGTTCACTCCTACAAACAAAGCAGACCTTATATCGACAGCCTGCTGCAATCAACCGCCAACGATAGCTCTGAAATTCGGGAGC
>JAGHCW010000017.1 GCA_021160245.1 bacterium
CATCAACTACCTCCACCGCCTTAATCGCTGCGTCAAGATAGCCGGTATGACCAACCATGTCTGCGTTCGCAAAATTGACCACCACAAAGCTGTACTGACGTGAGAGTATGCCGCTAACAACCGCATCCTTCACCTCATAGGCGCTCATCTCCGGCTTCAGGTCATAAGTCGCAACTGGCGGAGAGGGGATCAATCCCCTGTCCTCGTGCTCAAACGGCTCCTCCACCCCTCCGTTGAAGAAGAACGTTACGTGAGCGTACTTCTCCGTCTCCGATATGTGATACTGCGACTTGCCCGAAGACTCTATCGCTTCCCCGAGTATTCGCTCGAGCTTCTGCGCCTGATACGCTACCCGAACGATCTCGAATTCCCCGAAATCGGCTTTGTACTCCGTCATGCAAACGAACATAGAGAGTCGCGGAAAAAACGTCCGCTCAAAGCTGCTGAACGCCGGATCGATAAGCGTTGAGGTCAACTCTCTCGCTCGGTCCGCCCTGAAATTGGCAAATGACACAACGTCGTCGTCTCGCATCCGCCCCAACGGCTCACCCGCCTCGTCAACTATGACGGTCGGAAGCATCAGCTCGTCCATCTCGCCCCGAGCATAGCCCATCTCTACGGCCTCCTGGGCGCTTCTCGCGATGAGCCCCTCACCCAGGACTATCGACTGGTAAGCAGCCCGAACACGAGGCCATCGGTTGTCCCGATCCATCCCGTAATAGCGACCTCCAACCGACGCTATCCCCGCGCCTTCAAAGTCCGCAAGAAACTCCTCCGTCTGCTTGATATAGCCAAGAGCGCTCTGAGGCGGAGTGTCCCGACCGTCCAGGAAGCAGTGAAGGAAGATATTCTTGACGCCACACGACTTATAGAGTCTCACAAGCGCGTGGATGTGCGAAATGTGGCTGTGCACGCCACCATCCGACAGAAGGCCTAGAACGTGAACAGCAGACCCCAGCTCAACTGCCCGTTCAGCGGAAGATATGAGTGACTTATTCTCATAGAACGACTCGTCCCTAATTGCCCTACTAATCCGTACAAGCTCCTGATAGACGATCCGCCCCGCGCCAAGATTCAGATGGCCCACCTCGGAGTTGCCCATCTGGCCGTCCGGCAACCCAACCCGTTCCCCGGACGCCGTAAGCCTGGTGTATGGAAACGTCTGACTCAGCTTGTCCACATTCGGGGTCTTGGCGAGATAGACCGCGTTGTGCTTTGTCTCATCGCTCAGACCCCAACCGTCCATTATCACCAATACCGCTGTTTTCTTCCGCTGCATCACCATTCCTTACTACTTATCCATTTGCACACAAAACCAACCCAATAACATTAGCACAAAACTGATTATGTCCGACGGACTTTCTGAAGCTGTCTCACAATTGGCGTTCATCTATACCAATGGACAGACAGGAATGCCCGTCGGACACGTCACAATCCATCTCAGAAGGCCCTGGAGGCATCCACTCATAGAGGTGAGCCGTATTCCTCGAAGAAGAATATCTCCTCGGACGGTCTTCTCATGCGCTTTGCGTCATTGCGAGCGGTCATGCCCCCATACTCCACCTCCGCATCTCTCTTGTAGTGCCCAATCGGTATGATGGAGAGGATTCTGATATGAGGCGGTATGCCCAGCGCCTTGCGGACGACTCGAGGGCTGAAAGATAATACCCAAACGGTCCCCAAACCCATAGCATGAGCTGCCAGCAGAATGTTCTGCACCGCAGCCGATATATCCATTACAAAGCAATCGTCGCGCTCGTCATATCTCGCCCATGTGTCGTGCGGATTCGCGCAAGCGACGATGACGCATGGGGCCTGTTCGACCCACGGTTGGTGGAAATAGGGATCAAAGGTCTTAATCTTGTCCCTGTCAAAGGTCACGACAAACCGCCACGGTTGCCTATTGCCGCCTGAAGGAGCCCACCTCGCTGCCTCAAGTATCTCGCGAATTTCCTCCTGCAACACATCTTGATGTGCGAATCTTCGAATGCTTCGTCGCCCTTTGATGCAATCTAACGTCTCCATCCTCGCCTCCCGTCGTTGACATCACACTTCGTATGCCGCACAGGCTAATTTTGCTCATTATACATGACGCCGGCGATAATGCACTCGCGGAAATAATAGACTATATTTGAAATCAACCGCAAACTGGCACAGACTCAGCCCATAAGGCGCAATTCGCGCCTAATCTGAATCAGAATGGATGGGGAGATGAAACATGCACGTTGCCGCAATTTACGCCAAAGGGCCAAAGTGGCGCGATGGCGCCCTAATCGAAGACGAGATATCCGCACACAAGGCATACCAGCTGGAGAATTACGAGAGGGGCAAGCTAATAATGGGCGGGCCGTTCCTTGACGAGGCGGTAGGGATGGCGATTTTCGAGGTCCACTCGATTGAGGAGGCAGAGATAATGATCGAGCAAGACCCGGCCGTCTCCAGCGGAGTATATACCGCGGAGATTCATCCCTGGCGGATCGTGTTGAGGCGATAAGACGGATGGTCCGGCAAGCCCGGTTGGGACCCCGAGCCGGCATCAAAACAAAACCGCCCAGGCGCCGGGCTTGGGGCATCAGCGCAAAGGCGGTATGTATCTAGCGTTGGTCTCGATGTAAGGCCTAACACCTTACAGTACCACTCATCGTATGATATTCGAGTTATCCTTAGCTGATATTGCCAGCAGCGCTGGCAACTTAGTCAGCGCCGGCACATAATTTTCAAGTTTCCCCCAATGTTAATCCTCGTCTGCCTCGCCCGGGCCATCCCAATGCTTCTTGACCGTGGTTTGCAGCTCCTTTTCCGTTGCATCAAATACTGACGGCTGCGTCCCGCGTGCGGCTAGACGGGCAGGGAGCTTGTCAAGGAGCTCTGCCTTAAGCAGAATGATTAGCTCTTTGTCCTTCTTTTCAACTCGGTCGAATCCGAAGACATATCGCAGTCCCAACACCCACCAGGGTAGGTCCTTGAGAAACGGAACGCCCTTGCGCTGGGTATTTCGGTCAGTGGAATAGAGTCCGGCTATCGCCGTGTCCTCGCCATCATAAAGGAGAACCGAGGACCTGGCCTGCGTCTTGTTGATTGTTATGTTGACCGGATCGACGAGGCTCGAGCGCTCCACCGAGATGCCAAGATGAATGTATTCCTCATCATCCCGGCCCTTGAATACCGTCGGGGTCACTTGCATTATCGTGCCCGTCTCATAGAAGTCGGTGACTACGTTGCCGGCAAAATCCCTTGTATTCACCGCGAACTCCTGACCGACGAGTATCTTGGCCGGTTTCCCAACCATTGCCACAATCTGTGGCGAGGAGATAATTCTGCCCTTCTCTGCGTTCTCTATTGTCCTGAGAAGGACATCAACCTGAGCGCGGCCGTCGTGGAAGGTCTTGCTCAAAAGCACGGAAAGCATCTCCTCTCCGACCTTTGAGGCGCCAATATTTGAGCCTCCCAGGAGAAGGCTGCCGTTTCTGAGGGTTGTCCAGTCGATTCCGATCTCGCGTAACAGACGCCTGTCCGCCTCAAAGAAAGTCGCCTTGATTCTGACCTCACGGGTGTTTTCAGTTAGCGAGACCTTCTTCCCGACCGGCGTCTTGGACCTCTTGGGCGTCTTGCTGGTGGAAACCTCTTGCGCGACGGGCTCAGCGATCTCGTAGTATGTGTCGAACGATGCATACCACAGACCATTTGCTCTGAGGACCATCTCGAACGCCTTCTTCCAGTGCATGTTCTCGATGTCCACACCGACGGTACCTTTGTGCTTCTCAGGGTCGATAATGACCTTCTTCTCGAACTTATTACTGAACTTGGACAAGATAAACATCGCCTGACTGAACGAGGTGTCGGCCGAAAGCGACACAAGCTCGTCACTCGACGTGTGCTCGATCGGGTATTTGTTTGGGACAAATAGGTGCTTATTGCCCTGCTTACCAACATCCACTTCGGCCGCGCACCAGACCGCAGACAGTAAAATAATAAACGTCAGAATCGATATGGCCCTTTTCATTTCTTCCCACTCCTGTTCTCGTCGAAGTTAATCCCCAAAGTGAAGTCTGTTTTTATGCCGCCCAAATCGAGGGCGAATACGCACTCACTCTTTTTCGGGTCTATGCTGACCAAGTATCCCAAATAGACTTCATCACCTACTTGGAGCGCGATCAGATTGCCTGTCTGATCGGTTATGAAAGCAGTGTCATAAGTTACGGCCTGCAGCTTGGCGGAGTCGACTTCCAGGAGGCCATGTGTATTCTTCGGAAGGTCCTCAAGCAGCAGTGGATAGAACGGATTTATAAGCTCCGGAGGAGGAGGCACAACAAGAGGAGCCTGGTCCATGCTCAATGAAGATGAAGCGCCGTAGTAGGCCTTAACGAGCATACTGAACGAAACTTCTTCAGAATTGCGAGGCCAGATATTGAAGGACATCTTAGTGTCAATATCGCTGACCGTCATAAAGCCAGGGACATATCCCGGTCTGACGACAAACTTCTTCTCACTCACAGGGTCAGAAATAACCCGCGTGGAGTTTATGAAGGAGCCGACGCCATTCAACTCCAGCGCTCTTCTCATGTCCTCCGGCAGATGGTCCATCGATTTTGCATTTGCTATCGTGATGGACTCGATCTCATACAGCAATGAATAGTGCTCAAGGAAGTAAATGAAGCTGAAAAGATTGGCGAAGCTGTCGTCGCCTGTCAGTTTGTAAGTCCTGTTTGGGATTTCCGCATCAGGATCCTCGGCCAGAATCTGAAAGTCATACATCAATGGAGAGCCCGTTTGAGCGCCCAACCAATTGAAGTAATTGTAGGATATTTTCGAGTCCTCATGCGCCGGCAGCACCTTCTTACGCTGGTGCCACTCCTCCTTCACTTTTGCTAGTTTAGTCTTGAGTTCCGGCAAACTGTCAACCAAGACCTGCATCTCCTGGAACTCCGCAAGCGCCTCGCTCTCTTTCTCTTTGACCTGCTCAAGATCTTCGACCTGTTTGTAATACACATACCAGCCTCCGACCGTGAATAGGATCAGCCAAATAACTGTGATGACTATTGTACTTCTTAGTGCGTTGGACACATCATTCCTCCTATTCAGCCTCAGTTGCTACGGCTGGCGTCAGCGATCTCGTCCTGGCTGAAGCCATCGGCCCAAAACGACTGCCCGGATAGTCCGACAGAAGTCTTGCATACGAGGCGTTCGCTTTCTGATTATCCTTAAGCTTCAAGTAGCAGTTACCAATCATAAACAGTGAGGCATCCCTCAGGCCGGAGCCCGTGCAATTCAGCGCCTCCTCAAATTCGGCAATCGCTTCCTCGTGCTTGTGCATTCCAAAGAGGCAATGCCCTAGCCAATGATGAGACTCGCACGCAACTTGCGAATCTGAGACCTGTGCCGCAATTCGCCTAAACATCTCCGCGGCTTGCTCATAGTCTCCATGCTTGAAGTATGCAATGGCGCTGTCATAATCGTTTGTGTCAGCAGCCTCATTGAGAGCGGCCTTTGTCTTCGGCTCTGTCTTTGGTTTTGCTTTTGGCTCCGTCTTTGCCAAGACCAATGCGACTTTGGGCTCTTCGGAGGACGGTGCACTGCTCTTATGCGCGGGGGCACTCTCCTCGCTCATCTTAGAAGGCGCCTCGCCCGACACTTCACTCAACGCTTTGCTCTGCGACTTGCCAGCCGAGGTCGAGGCCGGCGGAGGCACCGCGACATTGGATGATCTGCCGTCTGTCTTGGCACTTGGCTCGCTGGTCTTGACCGTGGGCTTCTCCACCTTCGGAGTTGGATTTGGACGCTCGACTTTGATGGTCCGGTCTTCTTTGACAGCTTTCTTGGACGAGGAACTGGCCTCATTTGTCCGCGATTCGCTCTGCCCTTTTGGCGCTTCCTTGATCTCTGGCTGTCTCTTTATGGACGGGGCCTCTGAGCCCTGCTTCGGCACTGACCTATGATCGCCCTTGTCCATGGCGGCAGGCGGACTTTTTACCTTCGGGGGACTCGGGACGAGTCGAGGCGCTTCCTCTTGCTTCGCCTTTGGCCCTAGGTACTTCTCCTCAATTGACCTCTCACTTGAGGCCATCTCCTGCGTTACGATCTGCTTCTTCCAGTCGTCGCTTTGCGCTACCTTTTCGGCGCTCTCGTAATAGGCGTTGAAGCCCATTTTCAGCGTCTGTTGGAGGAAATTATCGCCGCCCATTCCGAGAGCCGGAACGCCTGAATTGGGCATCGTGCTCCCCAGCATCCCAGACGCCGGTGACATCGCGAGATTCTGCATGCCGTCCGCAAATCTTCCGGGAATCCCCATTCTGCCATACTCACCAAACTCCGTCTGATTTTCCGCCTTGATCTTCGCCAGATATATCGGCGGCTCGACAATATCGGGGAATTTCACCTTCAACTTGAAGTCCCAAAGCCTGTAGCCACGGATCATGCCTCGGTCAACAACGTCCAGATATGACTGGCTATAGGCGGCGGCAAGGACTGCAACTTTCCCTCTGTCACGCGAGCTCCCCTCCAGAACGTAGTCATTGGTGGTTGAGGTCTCAAGTCGCGTCACCCAAAAGGCTGCATTGCGCTCAGATAGATCGGCGAGCTTCTGCAGGGAATTGCTCCACTTGTTCGGTTGGCCGATCAACCCAGCTAGCCTGGACATTTCGCCCTCATAGAGCGCCACCTGCTCCGCGATTGTGGTTGCCTCTGCCATAAGCGTCCGACCGGGCTTGGTCATGTCAAGATACCACTTCGTCATCTCGGCTGAACTCTTCAACTCGCTCCAATTCTCGTTTGCCTTCAAAACCAGAAGGAGGGATAGCCCAAAAATGACCAATAGAGCTGATAGACCGTGCCAAGCAATCTTGAAAGGCTTCTGCGCCTCAAGCATGTAGTCCGGCGTGAAATCCGTTTGGTAATAATCGGGATTCGATGGCTCAAGTGCCTTTTTCGCAAGCGATATTGAGAGAGCAAAACTCGCGAGAGGCGCGGGGAATTTTGTGGGGTCCATCTCGCTTCCGGCGAACTTACCATGCTTGATATTCTCGATCTTAACACCGGGCATCTTCTCTGAGAAAAAGTCCCTCGCCCCGATGGCGCCAATATCACCAGCTAGAATTATGCGGTTGATATCCGGGAGTTCGCCCTCGTCCTGCTCAAAGAGTATCTTGCTGAATATTGTGGGCAGCACATTTGGTGAATTCGCTCCCTCCTGGATCACAGGCAATTGCCTGAGATAATCCCGTCCCTTCATGACGATGATGCGCGTCACATCCGGATTAACATAAATGATTGCAGTGATTTCTGTTCCCGCGACATCGTGATTCGCTCTAACCTCGCTCATCAGAGATATATCAGCAACATCTACCAGGCCGATATAGGGCTTGTTGCTGCCCAAGAACGGCTTCAAATCCTTGAGCGCAAGCAGAAATGGAGGTTCCGCGCCACAAACCAAGCATGCAAGCTTCTTGTCTGCGGCATGAATGAAGTCCACCATCTCCCCAGTCACAACACCGTCGTGCTTCGGCGCAACCAAATCAACCAGAGCCTTCTTCAACTTCCGGCCTTCGACCGCGAAATTGTCATCGAATGAATAGAAGTGAACGGCGTCATCAGGCACATTCACAGCGAGCTTCGCGCCTCTAAGATTGTATCCGGAGAGTATATCCAGCAGCACGGAGGTCGCGTCCTGCTCCTCCCCGTCGTCGCCCGAGTCTTTCTCTCTTGAGCTCGGCTGCGCCTCCTCGGACATATCGAGCTCGCCAAAAACCTCCTCAAACGCCTCGAGTTCCCCCTCGGGAAGGATGCGCTCCTCCTCAACGCCAAGTGGTTCCGGCAGTTTTGCTATCTCAAGCCTCTTCAGAACTACACCTTGGCGGGTCTGGGCTATGTGAGCAACCTTTACGTCCGTCCCCTCTATTGATAGTCCTATTGCTTCCCTTTTCATATTGTCCTCCGAAGAAGATCTGTCAGCCGTTTCTTGTTATTGGCGAAGTTCATCGCATTATCCTTTGATATCCTCTTAAGTCGATAAAGCCTAAAAAGGTCCTGCTCTATGGTTGTCATTCCCTGCTCTTGGGATTCAAAGATCATCTGATATATCTCGCCTGTGTTGTTGTTTTTAATCGCCGCTCTGACTGACGAGTTCACGAGCAAAACCTCCTTGGCCAAAATCAACCGACCATCAAGCCCGGCAACCAACTTCTGAGATACTATCGCCGTCAAAACGTCCGCAAGTCGCATCCGAACCCTCTCCTGCATGGCGACCGGACACTCGGCAATTATTCTGTCGATGCTCTCAACAGCTGAGGCGGTATGTAGCGTTGAGAAGACTTTGTGACCACTATCTGTTATCTCAAGCGCGGTCAGAATCGTGTCAGGGTCGCGCATCTCGCCGATGACTATAATGTCCGGGTCCTGACGCAATGATTGAACGGCGCCCTCCTTAAAAGACATCACATCGCGTCCCACCTCGCGGTGCCGAACGATGCACCTATGGGGCTTATGGATGTTCTCAATCGGGCTGCCGATTATCACTATGTGAGCGTCAACGGTTTGGTTATTCGCATCTATGATGCTGTCCATCGTCGTGCTCTTGCCTGAGCCAGTTATCCCTGTCAGGAGAATCAAGCCCTGTTTCACATGCGTCAGAGACAGTGAGCGCGCGATGTTCGGATGAAACCCCAAGTCCTTGAAGGGATATATCTTGTTAGAGATCATTCGCATATTCAGGGCCAGGTGGTCGAGATCGAAGTACATATCCCCTCTGAACCTGACTTGAGTACCCTCGTAATCAATCATATATGAGAAGTCGAGGTTACGCCACTCAATCAAATACTCTTTCTGCCGCTCCATGAGTATGTTCAGAAGAAGAACATCGGATTCCGCGAGCGTGTATTCGCCCATCTCATCGCACGGCCGCTTGAACCCGAAGACTCGATACCAAACACGCTCACCGCACCCATTGCTCCCAACGTCGATATCTGACGCCTCAAGATCGACCATCTTCTCCAGCCAGTGATCTACGACAAGCCTCAACGCGTCTCTTTCCTGGTCAGAGAGCTCCGAGATAAGCTGACCGATGGCCATCTGCCTCTCAAAACCCACCTGGGACGCGCGCACATGGGAGATGAGCCTCCCAACTATCGCCCGTGCCCGTGCGAAAATGTCAACGCTCTCGCAGACTGCTTCCAAGTCCTATTCCCACCACGAAAGGATTTTCAGATCGTCGCTGTCTAAACCACTTAGCGCCCTATGTATATAATGGGTGCTGTAACGTGCCTCGCCCCTACCGTTGCCGACGCAGTTTCCTCTTGGGCTGCTCCCTATAACGGTTACATTGCCCGTCACCCGACCATGAATATGCTCAAGGTCATCGGCAATGATCAATCCGTAGAAATTACCCCTCAGGTTCTTGATCAGGGCGTTCTTCTGCGAGTTGTGAACGACAAGAATGCCGAAGCTATTGTAGTCAAAGCCGCAATGGCAATACGTGAAGTTGGGCGCATTCCAGACACCATTGTTGGGAAGTTCTACGTATGTTACGCCTTTGAGCGGCATTGAAATACTGCCGCCGCTAGTCGCATATTGACTGCCACCGGCGCCGCTTTGGGCCATGGCCTTGAGTGTCCCCTCCGGAAGCCCCAACAGAGCGTCCGGCGTTGCTGGGAAGCCCCCATCAAATTCGTAGTTCTCCTCAATGATGCTGGGATCGAAACCCGTGACCGGAGGAAGATCGACACCCAATTCATTTGTGCCCCCGTACTTTGAGCTGCCTCCCCTCGTGATGGTCTCTCCACTGACAATGGCGAGCCCGCCCTGATTCGGCACAATGTTCTCATTCTCATCGTAGTCTCTCCCGTCCACTTTGAGATTGCCGAGAGTCCTGACCCACGGCTTGGCGGTAATTGCTGACCTGAGATGAGGAGAGCGAGTCTGCACAATGACACGCACATTGTGTAATGTCTCATTACACGTCCCGCTTGCTGTTATCTCCGAGTTGGCTGAAGCCGGAACCCTTACACAGGTCGCAGAATAGGTCCCGTCCGCCATTGTGGCTGAAGCTGACCCGGTCCAAGTAGGGTCAAGCGTGATGTTCGATAGACAGACATTCGCAGCAGAGTGCGCAAGATTCCCCGCGCTGGCGGTGTTGAATGAAAAACAGGCGTTAGCCACCGCCTCGTTCCTCTTCTCCTGCGCTCCCATCGTCAGAAACGACATGGTTATCGCAATACCGAGAACCAAAATTATTGATGCTTTTCCCATCTTCTTGTCCTCCCTTTCTTTGCCAGGACCGTCTATTCCAATCGCTCGTACTTCTTACTTATCGGATATTGTCTAGAGATTCCTCGGGCTAATCATCGTCTCCCACCCAGCCGAGGAATACTCGCCGTCATAATCGACCGTGCTCTGAACGTCTAAGCTCACGCCAATAGCCTTGACGTCTGCTGTGTTCGCGGTGACATTTCCTGCCTCGTCGAAGTACTCAAGGCCGAAATCCGTCACGCCAAGCCCGACCGCCACTGGAGTCGCGGCGCCGACAGTTCTGTAAAGAAATTTGTCATTGGGATTCGGAGTGGACGAAGCCGTTGAGGTGTCGCTCAACTGATATGTTATCGTGTTTAGACCGTCCGAAATGCCGTCGCCATCGGTGTCTATGCCAGACCAGAACGTTATGCTGTCTGAGCTCATGTTGACAATTGCCGAGCCTGCAATCGATTGATAACCCATTTTGTGAAAGTCATACTCGATCATCCTGATAATAGTTGTCATCGATTCCTGGGCTACGACATCAAGTGTCTGCTGAGTCGAGGTCTCGGTTACACTTGATGTCAGCCCAATCATCATCAAAATCAGCATTCCGGCTATCAATGACGCGCCTATGATATCTGCTAAAGCCATGTTCTCTTACCTCCTACTGATGCCTAAATGGTGTATGCGAAAATTCGCGTAACCACCACATCGGTCGGAATGAACGGGCAACCGGCCGTTATCTCCATCTTCTTGAAATACGTCCTGTTAGCGGTTTCCGTGCCGCTTGAGTTGCAGTACACAACTGTTATCTCTACATCATAGGTTACCCGGTTTGTCGCGACGGATGCCGCATAATCGTTAAAATCGTCCACATCATCGAAGTTCGGGTAAATCTCGCCGTCCGGGCCAAGACTTCCCGAATACGTGAATGTCCCGGGAAACGTTGACGGGTCGTGCCCTCCCTCCTCCTCATCGAATCTCAGCACTGCCGCATGCTCGATGAACGATTGCGCGACAGAAGTGGCGCCGATATAGAGCTCGCTCTCCATCATCGTCCTATTGCCGTCCAACATTATTGAGTTGAGTGAAAGCGCGAGCATTGAAAGCAGCATCAATGCCCCCAAAGCCATGATCATCTGTCCTGAACTCATCTCTTACCTCCCTTCTCTAGTCCCCTGCCGTAGCGAACGCTATTTCCTCAAGCGTCGTCACGCCCTCCTTGATTCTCTCCCGACCAGACGCCCGAAGGGACAGCATCCCATCTGAAGTTGCCTGCTGACGCAGCGCGTCCTCGTCAATATCCTGCGAGGCCTTGTAGATCATCTGCCGTATCTCCTTGCTGAAATAGAGCGCCTCGTGGATTGCCGTCCGACCTCTATAACCCAATCGACATTTTTTGCAGCCCACCGGCTCATAAAACGTTATGTCACGAACCTCATCTTCCGTAAATCCAAGTTCAAGAGGAATACTCGGATCCATATCCGTTATCTCTCGTTTACATTCAGAGCAAAGCGTCCGAACAAGCCTCTGAGCCACAACGATGCTGATCGAATAGGCAAGCAGAAACGGCTCAATTCCCATCTTGTAAAGCCTCGCAACAACACTCACGGCATCGTTCGTATGAAGCGTGGAAAACGTCAAATGCCCCGTGTTCGCAAGCTTGATCGCTATCTCAGCTGTTATCTTATCTCGCATCTCACCGACCATCACGATGTCCGGGTCATGACGCAATATCGAACGTATCGCCTGATCGAAATCAAGACGTGCGCCAAGCTTTATCTGCCTTGCGCCTCGTATGTAATACTCGACCGGGTCCTCAACCGTCAGAACGTTCACGCTCGGGTTGAGCACATGGCTCAGCGCCGCAACGAGAGTTGTGCTCTTACCACTACCTGTCGGGCCAGTTAAAATCACGATCCCTTGAGGCTTGCCAATCGCCCGCAAGAAGTCATCTTTTGCCTTCTTCTGGAAACCGAGCTTCTCGAAATCGGTAACTAGCTTCCGATCGTCAATCACCCTGATCACGATACTCTCGAGCTTCCGCCGTATCTCCTCGCCGACAATTGGGAGGATGGAAACACGAAACCTGATCAAGTAATTGTCAATATTGCGCTGAATGAAACCGTCCTGAGCAGAATCCCATTCAAAGCGGTCGATGTTTTTGGACCTGTCCTTGATGACTGCCGATATGGCCTCCGGTTTCGTCCCCTCGTGGCGATACCACAACTGGAGCTTGCCATCGATTCGAAAGTAGAACTCCGTCGTATTCCCCGCCTTCGGGATAACGTGAATATCACTTGCCCCTTTGCGAACCGCCTCAACGAGACTTCCCTCCACGAGGTTTGTTAGCAGACTTTGGTTGATTTCTGCCTCAAGCGCCTCCTCGTCAAGCTCAGCATCGCCTTCCTCGACCGTCTCGACAGCCTCACTCGCCTGTTCCACGATCTTCAGGAACTCGTCCTCATGAGGACTGATCTTCTCAACGAGCTGCTCAATATCCTCGAGCCGCATATAAGCTATCTCATAACGCTTGAAATTGAATTCAGTGACGAGGCTCTGCACCTCACGATTGGTCGGATCGGGGCATACAACCACCAAGACTCCATGCTTCTCACGGTGAAGCCTCAGTGGAATCACTCGCTTGTTCAAAAGGTAGCTCCGCATCTCGGAGCTGATGCTCTCCATCTGGTCGCTTATGAACCTGAGGTTGTCCTCACAGAGGTCCTCCTCAGAGAGCTCCAGTGTCCTGAAAGCGTAGATATTCGCCACTTCCTTATAGATACTATGCCGATCAATCTTGAAATCTTCGACGAGTATCTCACCTATCTTGCGGCGATTCGCATCAACCTCAGAGGCCTGGACCTGTAGAGCCCTCTCAAAGGTCTCCTCATCGATCACGCCCCGCTGGACCAGCAGGGCGCCGAACCTGGTCTGTGGAGGTGGCGCGTTCATAATCCTGTTCCTTTGCCTCTCTATTTGACTGTAACGCCCGGCATCGTTGGCTTCATTATTGCTGTCTCGGATGAAACCACCGTTATGCCCGTCATCACGATGAGCACGAAAAATGCTATGAAGACCTGGACCCAATCGATGATCGCTTTCATCTTGTAGGTCGTCTCCTTCTCATAGTAGTTCGCAACTTGCAGAGCCGTCTTTCTCAGTGTTCCCGTCTCCGCCCCACCGCGAAGCCTATTCAGAGCGTTCTCTGTGAAGACGCCGGTTCTCTCCAATGACTCCACGAGGCCCTTGCCCTCTTTGATCATCATCGGGATTGCTATCTCCTTGATCTGACGCTCCATGTAGCGGTTTCGACATGCCTCCGCCGAGGTCCGTATCACCTCGATGTTCTCGCCCGAGCCAGAGTAAAGCGCTGTGAATACCCGACAGAAAATCTCGATGCTCGTCTTATGCAAAAGCGAGCCGATGATCGGCAGCCTTATGATGTACTTGTCTATTAGGAAGCGGCCTTTGTTCGTGAATGCTAACTTCAATGCGACCGCTATTGGCACGAACGTGCCGATAAGAAGAAGAATTATATTGTCCCTAAGGAAGTAGCTTACATCAAGTGTAAACCTAGTCATCGGTGGTAACTTCATGTCAAACTTAAGGAACATCTCCGCCGTCTCAGGAAATATATAACCGACGTAAAATAGTACTGCACAAAGAAGCAAAAACACGGTAACGCAGGGCATGATGAGGGCGCTTCTCAAACTCTTCTTGAAGGCCTGATTCCGCTCGAGGAATTTGGCCGTGCTCTCATAGATTTCAACCATGTTACCGCTCTGGGCTGCCACACCCAGCATGTGCGCTGGGAACCGGCCCAGGGCATCTTCCTGCTTCCCGAAGACCTCCTTACCCTCTCTCCCCTCTTTCAGGTCGCTACTTATCTCCTTAATCGCCTCTCGTAGCGTTCTGTTTTGAATGTCATTTCCTAAGAGCTCCAGCACCTCGTCATACGGCAGCTTCTCGCGAAGAAGATCGGCGCCGAGCCTGATGAACATGACGACGTCGCTGGAAGGCGGACTCATGCGAAAGTCCAGTGGCTTGCGACGGACGGAGAGGACCTTGTACCCGATGGCCCGCAATGCCCGGCTTAGTTCCTCCTGCGAGTAGGCCTTCCGCTCCCCGCGAACGGCCCGCTCATTGCCCTTACTCACCTTGTAAACGTACGTTCGCTTTTTCTCAAGGGAGTTGAGGTTGAACCGTCTGACACGCATCAGCTCCGTGAGCTTCAGCATCGCCGACTTCTTGTTCTTGGCCGTCAATAGCCCCTGAATCGGGCGACCCGCTGAGTTCATTCCATGATATCTGTATTCTGCCATTTTCTTGTCCCTACCCCTTGCATAGATAGAAAAGGCAGGCCCCGGAGGGCCTGCCCAAAATCATCAAAGAGGTGCTGTTCGCTTCTCTTTCAACATCATGCCGTCGCCGCGCCGGTGGATTGCTCATCAGATCGGATTGAACCGAGCTGCCACATTTCCGCGTCCCGACTGCATGATAAATCACTCCTACTCTTCCTCTCCGCCTTTGTTGATCGTCGTCGTGACGTCAACTGGCGTTACGTCGGCAACCACATTGACCGGCGTCTCGTCGTCATCCTGCAAAGCCGTGGAGCAAGTACCGGTTATCGTCACGCCATCGTCGTCCGCGTCACTCACTACATACGTATCACCGTTGCGGTTCTCTCCAGCACCAATGTCCTCAACTGTGATGCCGGTGAAGCTGCGACCGCCGCCACCAAGAGCTGTAGGCTTCATGTAATACTGCTGAGCTCTTGCGCCCATGTTGAGAACGTCCTGGACCACCTGGTCGATGTTTGCCTGGTCCGCTCCCTCACTGAAGAGGCCAAGTCCGATTACTACCGCTATACCAACAATGATCACACTCAGGACGATCAGAAGAAGTTGCTGCTGTCCCACTGTCTTTCCTCCATGAAATTTGACTCGCCCGCACCGCAGGCGACTGATTAATGCATCCTAAAAGTCGGACATAACGTCAGGTGTTTTTATTGAATTAGCTACGCCTCTTTAATCACCTCCAGTCTGGTTCCTCGCAAAATCTGCGATCCATTCAACTACTCATCTTGTTCTCACTAACTCCGCTCTCATCGCACAGCTTATCGGAGCATAGTTCGTGCCAGTTTAGCTATTTCTGCTCCCTTTCCCTCCCAATTGCCCACTGAACGCCTTGAACCCATAGCAGGGCAATTCCGGTGGCTAGAAGGGCTATTGACTGGATCAAACCAAAACTGACCGATAACGGACGCATCACAACGGGTTGCCGCGTCCCACGAGCAGATCACCCCTTGAAAACCTTGAATCTCCAGTATTCTCATTGTGTCCATATCCGGACTCCCTTTCCTATGCTCGCGCCAATGAATTCACGACGACGATCAATTCATCCGCCTCGGCCGGCAGCAACATGTAGTATTGGACCCCCACGCTGCGCACGTTGATCTCAAGGCTCGCTGTATTGTCATCTACCGCAAAGAGTATTGGCACGTCGGGGGCTTGCTGCTTCAATTGAGCTATCTGCTCTGACGCCGCGGAAGGGTTCGGTTGCACCTGCACTACCTGGGCAAGTCGTTCGCTATCTGCGCTATCAAGGCAGGGTGGGAGTGAGGGGAACTCATCGACGACTGAGAACCTATGCGCCTCCAAAACTCCCCTTATCTCGCGGCAGTGCTCCTCATTAAGGGACGCGACTAGAACGATCAGGTCCTTATGCTCAGGCGCCGTATGAGTGGATCGGCACTGGGTCTGCTGGTTTCTTTGATGCTCAGTCATAATATCCATATAAAGCAGGTATCGTGCCTCGCGTCGGAGAACTTTACGGCAGATGTAAGGAACGGTCTTCTATTGGGCTGATTCGAAAATGATTAATCGCATCGCTCGAAGGCTCCTGTAACTCCTGCGTTTTCTTGCGCAATTCAGAGCCAATGGTCGATCTAACGCTCGCTGGCTGCACCGGACGAGGCGCCGGGAGAGTTTATGAGGCGCGGTTGGCGGGAATCGCAGACTAGCTCCCGTCGCTGAATGTGTCCGTCACCGGTCATTCTGGGTATCCGGCCCGATGCCGTGTCGCTCGATCTTCCGATATAACGCTTGCCGCGTGAGGCCTAAAAGCTTTGCCGCCTTTGCTATGTTGAATGCAGAGAGTTGAAGCGCTCGCTCCACATGCTCGCGCTCAATATCGGCCAGTTTTAGAAACCTCTTGGATGCTGCCAATGTCTTGTCTCTCATTGCTTTGGGCAGGTCCTTGGGCAGGACAGCGGGGCCATTGGAGAAGATGATGCCGTGCTCAATGGCGTGCTTCAGCTCGCGAACGTTGCCGGGCCACTCGTAGCTCATCATCAACTCGTGCGCCCGTGGCGAGAGCTGCTTTTGAGCTGAGCCGTGCGTTTTGCAGTGTTGAATGAGAAAGTACTCGGCCAAGAGAGGTAGATCGGCGCGACGTTTCCTAAGCGGCGGCAAAGTGATGATCGCTGAGATGAGTCTGTAATAGAGGTCCTTTCTGAAGGTCCCCGATTCTACTCTACTCTCGAGGTCTTCGTTGCTTGCCGCGAAGACCCTGACGTCAACCTTCTGAGGTGTGGAGCTCCCGATCGGACGGACTTCCTTGCTATCTAGGACCCGCAATAGCGCGATCTGAGTGCTCTCGTGCGCCGCCTCGATCTCATCCAGGAGAATAGAGCCGCCCGAGGCAGCGGCAAACAGACCCATTTTGCTTGAAGACGCGCCCGTAAATGAGCCCTTTGTGTGTCCGAAGAGCTCGCTTTCTAAGAGCGATTCGGGGAGACTCCCGAAATTGACCGCAATGAACGGCGCATCCTTTCGCTTGCCGGTGTTATGGATAGCCTTTGCAGTCAGCTCCTTGCCAGTTCCGGTCTCTCCGAGCAACAGCACGGTCGAATCGGTCTTCGCAAGATGCCGAATCCGCTGATAGACCATTTGCATCTCGGAACTCGCCCCAATCAGCTGTTCAAATTGGTCTTTCTTGCTCACCGAGGCCGCGAGCTGCTCGATCTTGGCCGCCATCCTCGCCTTCTCAACGGCTCGCCTGGCAACCATCACGACGCGGTCTATCGACGCAAAAGGCTTCGTTAGAAAATCGTATGCGCCCTGCCTCATCGCCAGAACGCTCATCGGGATATCTGCGAAGGCGGAGATCACTATGATTTGTGTATGCTCACTAAGAGCGGTCGCCCGGCGCTGGAGCTCCAGACCGTCCATCCCAGCCATCCGCACGTCAGTTATGACGAGGTCATATTCCGTTGACGACAAACTAACCAGCGCCTCCTCGCCGCTGACTGCGACATCGACGTTGAAGCCCCCGTCAGAGAGCACTTCCTCAAGAACGGAGCGAATGTCCGCATCGTCGTCAACGACGAGCACTCTTCCTTCGTCGGGCACGAATAACCTCCCTCGGCTGAACGTTTGATGGATGGCTCCGCATTCATGGGAACCACAATCCCTCTCTCCGTTGTATCGAATTGGGCGGGGATTAGCTTAAACTGAAGCCGAGACTTGACCGTGATTCTCGCTCTCATTGATCCGATTTTTCGCCTCACGACCAGCATTGAAAACCGGTTTCAGTTTGGATACAATTCTCCAAGACCAAAGAGGTCTTAATTATTATTAACGGAGAATGTCATGTTGACGAAAGGCACGATAATCCTATCAATCGCATTTGCCCTGTTTATCAGCGCAGCAAGCGTCCAGGCCGAGGAGCGCTACGCACTGCTCGTTGGCATTAACAAGTACAACTCCAGCCGCATAAGCGAGCTCAAAGGGGCCGTCGATGATGTGGTAAGCGTAGGCGTGGCCCTGACCCAATACTGTGACTTTGATAAAGACAATGTCTATTATCTAACGAGCGACCGAGACCCAGACCATCAGCCCTACAAGACGAAGATCGTCTCAATACTCGATTACCTCGCCGACATCATCAAGCCGGAGGACGCGTTCATCTTCTACTTCTCAGGCCACGGCGTCACACAGAATAACGGGCAATTCCTTCTAACGCAGAATGCCGACATTAGCTCCGAAAGCTGCGTCAAGATGAGCTGCCTCGCGCTCGGCGATCTCCACTCGATGCTCGACCGCATCCGCGCCTCGAAAAAGGTCATAATCGTTGACGCCTGCCGTAACCAATCGGTGCTTGCGGCAAAGGGCGACAAAGAGGGAACGAAGCTCTCCGCGGAATTTAGCAAAGGCTTGACAATGAGACCCAAGTCCGGCGGCGGTGACATCAGTTTCTCGGCCGTCCTTTACGCATGTAAACCCAATCACGTCGCCTACGAGTACCCCGGTAAGAAGCGGGGCTTTTTCTCGTTCTTTCTGACCCAAGCGCTTCAAGGCGCCGCCGAGGCGCTCAATAAGAACGGGGACCTGACACTAGGGAGTATTGACGCTTATCTTGAAACAAGCGTTAACGCGGCGGTCAAGAGAGAGTTTAGAGGAGAGGCTGAACAGAGACCCTGGATTGACCGCAAAGGCTCCGGCTTCAGCACCTGGCGCCTCGCCCACTTCAAGCCGGGACGGGCGGGTATAGGACGGCCTTTCCAGGCTGTCCCTGGGCCTGTCCCCGTGTCTGTTGGCGGCAATAATCAACCCATCCTCAAACCCTACGAGCCCGCCGCGACTCAGCAAGACGTCTATGTCCCACAGATGCCCTCCGTTGGCAGCAACCCGCCGAAGATCGACTTCATGAAGAAACCGCCCTCCAGCGTGAGTCGGCTCGAGGCGAAGCGGGGCCTTGAGTTTCGGTTCAAGTCCGAAACGCAAGCGGGCATCGCCCGATACGATTATCGGCTGGACAATGAGGGCATCAAGAGCACGCAGCGGATCAATTTGAGGCTCAACGGTCTCTCATCTGGTACGCACAAGCTTCAGGTTCAGGCTGTGGACATCAATGGCTCCAAGTCGAAGCCCGCCATACACCAGTTCACGATTCGGGGCAACGAGCGGCCAACCGTTCGCTTCGTTACGCCGGCGACGAGCGGCTCAAAGGTCAGGGCGAAGTCGCTGAAGGTGAAGCTCACCGGGAAGGACACGGATGGCAAGATTGCGAAATACCGGTGTGCCTTAGGCAACGCCAGGAACGCGAAGGCCTCGAATAGCGGCGAGTTTGAGTTCCAGTCGGCTGATGGAAATCAGAGGCTTTTTGCTCAGGCTGAGGACGACGAGGGGGCCTTATCGGATTGGGAGGAGCTCGATGTTGTTTATGAGTATGCGACTGAGCCCTCGCCTGGGGATGAGCGGACGTTTGACGGCATCGCGTTCGTTTGGATTCCGGCGGGTGATTTCATGATGGGCTCGCCGTCATCGGAGAAGAATCGTGACGATGACGAGGGGCCGGTTCACCGGGTTCGGATCAGCAAGGGTTTTTGGCTGGGGAAGTATGAGATAACTAACGCGCAATATCGGCGGTTCAAGTCAGGTCACGATAGCGGGGATTACAAGGGTCATGGTCTGAATGGCGGTAATCAGCCGGTGGTGAATGTTAGTTGGGATGACGCGAAGGGTTATACGGAGTGGCTTTCTCGGCGAAGTGGTGGGAAGTATCGTTTGCCTACGGAGGCTGAGTGGGAGTATGCTTGTCGAGTTGGGACGCCGACGCGGTTTTATACTGGCGATGCTGACTCGGACCTGGGACGGGCAGGATGGTATGGAAGTAATTCGGGCGGCAAGACTCATGCAGTAGGTCAGAAGGCGGCGAATGGTTGGGGCCTGTATGATATGCGTGGTAATGTATGGGAGTGGTGTTCAGATTGGTATGGCAAGGGTTATTATGGTAGCAGTCCAGGTGTTGATCCTACGGGGCCTGGTAGTGGCTCGGGGCGCGTGGGGCGTGGCGGCAGCTGGGGCGGCAACCCGGGGTTCTGCCGGTCGGCTTATCGCTACAGGTTTGCCCCGACGAGCCGGAACTACGACCTCGGCTTTCGTGTTGTCGCAGTTCGGCGGTTGGATGATTGAGCGGAGGTCGGAGGTTGGGCGCGACGTGGTGAGCGGAGAGAACCCGAGCGGAGCGAGAGGCCGCTCATCCTCCGCGCCGGAGCGAGTGTGCAGGAGGAACTAGGGGTTTCAAGGGGATTTATCCCCTTGATCGCCCCAAAAATCAAAAAATGCAATATCGTGTATTCGCCATCCCAGCGACGGGTTCGGAGGACCTCGAAGAAGAGTTAAACCGGTTCTTGCGGTCGCATAAGATCGTCTCGGTGCAAAAGACGGTTGAATTGGTGGACCGTGCGCCGCGCTGGTGTTTCTGCGTGGAATATCTTGAGGGCGTTCGATCCTCTGGGCGATCAAAGCGGATTGACTACAAGGAAGTCCTTTCGGAGAAGGACTTCGCGGTGTTTGCGCGCCTCCGCGACGCGCGCAAGGCGCTGGGGGAGGCGGAGGCCGTCCCGGTGTATGCCGTATGCACGAACGAGCAGCTGGCGGCAATGGCGACGAGGCGACCCAAATCGCTGTCGGCCCTGAAGGAAATCGACGGCCTGG
>JAGHCW010000185.1 GCA_021160245.1 bacterium
CGATCGGGCTTGCCGGAACCTGCTCTTGGTGGGGGGCATGCCCCCCACCAAGAGGCTCAACACGGTAACTAGAGTAATTGTATAAACTCATGACTGGGAACATACAAGACACAGAGTTCCACAGAGATGATGTGATTCGGCAAACCGGATCCATTCAACTACTGGCCATTCCTTTCAATACTCCCCCTCTTCTCTGTGTCTCTGTGGTGAATAGTCTTATAGATTAGGCAGGAGTTGGAAAGCCCGTCCTACACCCGCTTCATTCGGAGACGGGCGATTGTGACGACTCGCGCAGTCGGTCGATTACGGCGGATGTAATCCACTCCGGGGTTGAGGCGCCGACGGTGACGCCGACGGAGTGCTTGCCCTTAAACCACTCGGGCATCAGCTGCTCCGGTCTCTCGATGTGATATGTTTGGGTACCACACTGGCGGGACACGGCGGTCAGCTGGTTGGTGTTTGCGCTGTGTTTGCCCCCGATGACGATGACGACATCGCAGAAGTTGGCCAGCCGGCGGGTGTTCTCCCTTCGGGAAATGGCCGAGTCGCATACGGTGTTGAAAACCCGGACCTCCTTTGCTTGGGAGACGACGTTCGAGACAATGCGGGCAAAGACCTCAATTCGTTCCGTTGTCTGGGCGATGATGCCCACGCGGGCCGGATTCCCAGTAAGTTCGAGTTCTGTGTCGGCATTCACAACCTGGGCATCGCGCCCGGAGAACCCAAGAAGGCCCTTAACCTCTGGATGGCTGGCGTTTCCTACGATGACAATGTGGTAGCCTTCATTTCTCAGTAGCTTGGCGTAATCTTGGGCTTTCTTCACAAAGGGGCAGGTGCCATCAATTATTTCAATCCGCCTCTTATGAGCGGCTTGGGCGATTTCAGGCGGCAGGCCATGCGACCGAGCGATGACCGCATTCTGTCCAACCTGCTCGAGCGACTCCGCGACGCAGATTCCCTCTCGCTCCAGCGATTCGACGACATCCTTGTTATGGATAAGAGGGCCAAGGGAATAGACCCGGCCAAACCGCGCAGCGGCGTCCTTCGCCATTTTGACCGCTCGCTCAACACCGAAGCAGAAACCCGCATCCTTGACGCACCACACGTTGAACCGGCCGTCCTTGATTTGGACCTTCTGAATGCCTCCATACTCGCCCGTCATGAGGAAACAGCTCCGCCATGCGGCCCCTTGCGGGCGTCAATCGTATCGAGCAGATTGTCCCTAAGACGGCTGATGCTCTCCATAACCTGCCTCGAAAGCTTCGAGTATAGCTCAGATGAGGCCGCCTCATGCTCTATTTTCGGGCAGTGGATTGGCTTGCCAAAACAGACGTAGAACTTGTGAGGTCTTAAGATAGGAGAGCCCGGAGGCAAGACCTTTGCGCTATCGTGAATATAAGCAGGGATGATCGGTACGCCCGCCTTGACTGCCAGAAGCCCAATACCCGGCTTCTCTGGCAGAAATGTGTCGCTGTCGTTTCGCCGGCCTTCTGGAAACACGAGAAGGGCCCTTCCCGACTTTAAGAGCTGCATCGAATGGCCCAAAGCCTCCCTGTCCACGCCGGAACGCCTGACGGGAAACGCGTGTACAGTCCGGATAAGCCAGCCGAATAGGAAATGCTTGAAAAGCTCTTGCTTTGCAATGAAGTGAAGCGGGCGCCTCGCCATAACGCCCAGTATCACGGGGTCTGCGTGGCTTCTGTGGTTGCTGGCGATCAGCACGCCTCCCTCTGTTGGAATGTTCTCCAGCCCAAGGACCTTGGCCCGGCAAAGCACTAGACTGATGACCAGTCCAATGACTCGAAACAGCGCATATAAGGCTCGCCCGAAGAGACTCTCCTGGACTTCGCTTCTTTCCTTTGGGCTCGGACTGAAATCTGAGCGCGGTACCTCTGCTTCGCCAGACTTGTCATCTACCATATCGAATTCCTCTGCTAGCTCTCGGTCTAACCTCTGTTAGCCTCTTGTTTTGCCGAGATAAGGTCCATGAGGCGGTCTATGACCTGCTCGATTGACAAGTCAGTCGTATCAATATCAATCGCGTCCTCCGCCCTCTTAAGCGGCGAGTGCTTCCTATTCATGTCCCGTTCGTCTCGGAGCTTAAGCTCTTGCTCCGTCTCAGCCAGACTCATCTTGATTCCCATCGCCTCATAATCCTTCAACCGCCGGGCGGCTCTTTCCGAGATCGACGCTGTCAGAAAGAACTTGCACTCGGCGTCCTTCAGGACAACCGTCCCTATATCACGTCCCTCCAAGACCACGCCGCCTTCTCTGGCCATTCGCTGCTGCCGGGCTACCAGGTCTTTTCTAACCGAGAGAAGGGTCGAGGCGCTCGATGCGGCCGATGCGACATTCGGTTTTGCGATTTCGCTCGTAATGTCCTCGCCGTTTAGGACAACTCGCTGGTTCGAGGCAGGCCCTATAAGGTCTATTTCGATGCCCGCAAGCTGTGACTTCACGCTGTTCTCATCGAATGGATCGATGTCCTTTCTGATAATGAAGAGCCCGACGGCTCGATACATTGCCCCGGTATTTATATAGGTATAGCCAAGTCGCGCAGCCAGCATCCTCGCTATTGTGCTCTTGCCGCTGGCGCATGGTCCGTCTATTGCTATCTTCAGTTTCTTCATATTGCACGTCCCTCACTAAGGCGACCAACAAGGCTCCGAGCAGTTCCCAAATCGCTCAATTATCCTGGTCAACATAGAGCCATCACGGTTAACTAGATAGAGGTTGCTGCTTGCTTCATCATTCTTGGCGCTGAAGACCAGCTTTCGACCATCGGGTGACCAAGAAGGCGACTCGCCATCCGCGAGCCCTACAACGAGATTACGCGGCCACTCACCGTCCGGCCCAATAAGTCTCAGCTGAAAGCTCGTCTCATAGAGCGTTGCGTATGCAATTAGGCTGCCGTCATTCGACCAAGATGGCGATTCGTTGTGCCGTCCTATGAAAGTTATCCGGCGAAGGCCTGATCCGTCAACATTCATGACGTAAATCTGCGGTCGGCCCGTCCTGTCGGAGGAGAATGCGATTGATGCGCCGTTTGGCGCGAAAGTTGGTGATGTCTCGATTGATTTTTGGAACGTCAGCCTCGTGAGGCGTTCGGTTTCAAGGTCGAAGAGGTAGATGTCGCAGTTGCCGAGCTTACTAATCGAGAGAGCGATCGTCTTGCCGTCAGGCGACCACACGGGCGAGGCGACAATCCCATCTGAGCGGACTAGGTCCTCAATTTGGCCTGTCACCACGTCCAGCACGGAGAGGATTGGCCTCTTCATCTCGAAGTTGATGAAAGCTATCTTGTCGCCTCTTGGCGAGAATGCCGGCGAGAGCACAATTTGGCCCAGATGCGTCAGTTGTTTGATGTTATGACCGTCATAATCAGCCGTATATAACTCCTTGCCACCAGTCTTGTCCGAGATAAAGGCGATTTTGCAGTGGGCTATGCCGCTTTTTCCGGAGAGCATGAGCGCCATCTCATCGACGAACTGGTGAACGACCGCCCGATGATTCTCCATCGGGACCTCGTCGCGCCGAGAGAAGATCACCTTGCTCGTCTTGCTATCCTTAACCTGAGCCTTAAATGAGAACACATTACCCAAGAGCTCTGCGTCCCACTCGATGAATACATCCGCGTCGGGACGAATCTTCTCGGTTACCAATCTCCCACCGGCGCCTGGTCTGATCTTAGTAACCGGCCCTGCAGGCGCGTGAACTAGTTCAAACCGGTTGGAGTGAGCCAAGTCAAACTCCAGTATGCTCTTTGTCTCGGCCCGTACGGATGTGCCGGTCTTACCTAACGGCTCGGTAAGATTGACCTTCACCAGCCGAGGCCCGCTCGCCTTGATTGTCAGGTATATAGGATCATCCCTGGCCTGCGCGCCGTGCGCAAGCATAACCTGAATGGCAAGCATCAGAAGAATGGGCTCAGCGAGGCGCAGATAGCCGTGCATAACATCCCGAAAGCGCCTCAGCAAAACTTTACGTTTCAAAAGCCACCTGAATGATCTTTGTGGGGCGGGCTTTCTGGCCTGCCACTTCACCCGTTTATTTGCTAACATCAATGGACAGGCTAGAAAGCCTGTCTATACCTATTCATGTGATTCAAAAGTTACGAAAATCGTGCCAAGAGTCTTGCCCTTGTAGCCGTCGGGAAGTGGGGGGAACGGAGCTGCCACCTCGACCGCTCGGATAATGGACCGATCAAATACTTCATTGGACGAGGCCTTCTCCAGCCGCACGCTGTTTATGCTGCCGTCCCGGTTTATCACTAGGGCGACCATTGCTCTGAGCAATTTGCCGTCAGAAGCCGCCTCGGAGGGATAAAGCCATGCCTCAAAAAGCCCACTTTTGAGCATATTGAAATAGTACGGATAGCCAAAGCTGGAGACGCCTGAGAGCACGGGAGTCGACACTTTGGGGAACTTCTTCCCGGGTTTGGCCGCCTCGGACTTTCTTTTGTACTGCTTCTTTGACGCTGCGCTCTTTTTGACGTTAAGCGGTTTTAGCTGCTCTTTTGAGGCCTTCGGCAATTTCTTATTAGATGCGCTTTCGGGCGGCGACTCAACTTCGCTCTCGCGCCTTTCTCCTACAGTCGGATGTTCCATGGCTTTTGGAGTCGCAATTGGCGCCAAATGCACCTTCATCCTTGTTTCTTGTGGTTTAAGATCGGGTTCATGCAGAGTGCTCGAAAACAGCAGGGCGGCAATCAGGACATGAGCCAATACTGAGAGGGCGACAAATGGCAGAATACGATCTCCAGAGAACAGCTTCAACCAGCCCGCGCTTGTGCTCTTCCCGTCCTTCATGCGCCCCCAGATGTGCTCAAGGATGAAGCTGGTTATACTTCTTCAAAACACGGCATATTGCATCCTCTATGCTCTCGACATGAAACGGCTTTGTGAGGTAGCTGTCCATGCCCTCATTGAGAAGCAATTCCTCTGTCTCTAGCTCACCATATCCCGTGATTGCGATCACACCGACATCCGATCGCCGGTCCCTAATGCGACTCATTAGTTCAATGCCGTCCATCCTCGGCATCTTGATGTCCGTAATGACCAATTTGAAATCGCCCGCGTCAAAAATATCAAGCGCCTCGACCCCGTCGTGGGCCTTCGAAGTCTTGAATCCGAGCGATTCCACAATGTCCGCAAGCAGATCGACGATGTAATCTTGATCATCAACCACGAGCACG
This sequence comes from bacterium, assembly GCA_021160245.1. Lineage (GTDB taxonomy): Bacteria > B130-G9 > B130-G9 > B130-G9 > B130-G9 > JAGHCW01. The sequence continues at coordinate 5,195 of JAGHCW010000185.1, forward strand.
CTGATGCTGGGTAATATCGGCCGGAAGGCGTCTAGCTTCCCCAATACCCTGTTCTCCATTCTCCCGTGGATGCAACTTTAATTGAGTGAATCCCAGGCCAATTGTACCTGCCCATTCCCGAATGCGAGGCATGACAAGAACTGAGCTCATACCTTGATCCTAGCTCGATGTTCTGCAAAGATGCCAAATAATCAGATAATAATCCACAGTAGATTTATATAGGGAGGTGACATGCAAGATTGCATCTTCTGTAAGATAGTTCGAGGTGAAATACCCACTAGTCTTGTCTATTGCGATGATGAAATAGTCGCATTCCGCGACACCACTCCCCAAGCGCCTACACACGTTCTCGTGGTCCCCCGAAGACACATCAGTAGCCTAAATGACCTGACTGCCGAGGAGATGCCGCTGCTTGGGAAGCTCCTGCAAGTCTGCAGGGAGGTTGCCAAGAAAGAGGGCGTCTTTGAAAGCGGCTACAGGATTGCCGTCAACACGGGTCCGGATGCTGGCCAAGTCGTCGAGCACATCCACTTCCACGTTCTTGGCGGCGGCCCGATGAATCTTGAGATCGGCTGATAGGGCTGGATTGTGAGGCTGTAACCGCAGGAGACAAGCAGCCGTTAGATACTTCTTGCTCTGGCAGACGATCGCGGCCCTTGTATCCTACACTATGGTTCACTTTGCAGCCAGTCTGTGGATATTTCTAACCGATTCATTTGCTGAATACCTGTTTTTGCTCATACTATGTGTTCTCTGGTGGGCAAGGACCCGCCAATCGGCTCGTTTGATAAGGTAGATTTCCCGCTATGACGGCCGTTAAGGTGACGGCCCGCCTCGGGTCAGATCTAATACTCGCCGGCCCCTATTTTTCTATCCATGAGTATGCTTATCTGCAGCAATCTGAATATCATTGATCAGGGGCTTATTAGGCCTGTAAAGGGATAGTTCGGCTAGCCAATGTCAAATATGAAGAGGACGGCGAAGAAGTTTGTGCCATTTTGTCAAAAAGGTTGTTGACATTACGTAGGCTCGGCACTATTGTCTTTGTGCTGTTTGGTTCCGTGGGTGAATTGTCCACGGACTTGATCTTTGACATTGCTTTTTAGAGAAGGTTTACAAGGCACATTGCAAACATTGCAGAATAATCTGCGCGTTGCGGTCAAGTTACTAAGAGCGCAGGGTGGATGCCTTGGCGTCAGGAGGCGATGAAGGACGTAGTAAGCTGCGATAAGCTTCGGGGAGCTGCAAACAAGCGTAGATCCGGAGATTTCCGAATGGGGCAACCCGTCTCGGCGTAAGTCGGGACATCCCCGTGTGAATATATAGCACGGGAGAGGCAAACCGGGGGAATTGAACCATCTTAGTACCCCGAGGAAGAGAAAGCAAATGCGATTCCCTGAGTAGTGGCGAGCGAAACGGGAATAGCCTAAACCTCATGCGTGTGATAGCCCAGGAGCGTTGCGCATGAGGGGTCGTGGGGCCTAATGTCGGTGGGTTCTGGACTGCCGGAGGAGTTACAAACACAAAGTCTAGCTGAACGATATGGAAAGATCGACCATAGAGGGCGACAGTCCCGTATGCTAAAGGCTTTGAGCTCCTCATTTGGGTACCCGAGTACCACGGGACACGTGAAACCTTGTGGGAATTTGGGAGGACCATCTCCTAAGGCTAAATACTACCTGACGACCGATAGCGTAGCAGTACCGTGAGGGAAAGGTGAAAAGGACCCCTGTTAGGGGAGTTAAAAGAACCTGAAACCCTGTGCTTACAAGCTGTGGGAGTCCGCAGAGATTTATCTAGGCGGATGACCGCGTGCCTTTTGTATAATGAGCCGGCGAGTTACTGGGTGTAGCAAGGTTAAGCCGTTAAGGTGTAGCCGTAGCGAAAGCGAGTCTGAATAGGGCGTCCAGTTGCATTCAGTAGACCCGAAGCCGAGTGATCTACCCTTGGTCAGGCTGAAGTAGGTTTAACAACCTCTGGAGGGCCGAACCCACTAACGATGAAAGGTTAGGGGATGAACTGAGGGTAGGGGTGAAAGGCCAATCAAACTCGGCAATAGCTGGTTCTCCCCGAAATAGCTTTAGGGCTAGCCTTGCGTGGACAGTTGCGGAGGTAGGGCACTGGTTGGGTAAGGGGGTCGTGAGACTTACCAACCCCAAATAAACCACAAATGCCGTAACTCAATGCGTGGGAGTCAGACTGCGGGGGATAAGCTTCGTAATCGAAAGGGAAACAGCCCAGATCGCTAGCTAAGGTCTCTAATAGTATGCTAAGTGGGAAAGGAGGTGACACTGCTCAGACAGCCAGGAGGTTGGCTTAGAAGCAGCCATCCTTGAAAGAAAGCGTAAAAGCTCACTGGTCGAGTGATGTCGCGCCGATAATGTAACGGGGCTTAAGCATACAACCGAAGCTGCGGCACAGCAGGCGGTCTTCGGACCGTACTGAGTGGGTAGGGGAGCGTTCCTTATTGGGTGAAGGTAGGCTGTGAGGCCTATTGGACGATAGGGTAGTGAGAATGCCGGCATGAGTAACGATAAAATGGGTGAGAAACCCATTCGCCGTAAGACTAAGGTTTCCTGGGGAAGGTTAATCCTCCCAGGGTTAGTCGGCACCTAAGCCGAGGCCGAAAGGCGTAGGCGATGGAAAACAGGTCAATATTCCTGTACCATATGTTATGGCGTCCGAACGATGGGGTGACGCAGAGGGATATGCCATCCTGCTGATGGAATAGCAGGTCTAAACGAGTAGGCGGACGGCGTAGGAAAATCCGCGCTGTTATTAACGCTGAGACGTGAATGCGGTCCCGTAAGGGCATAAGTGGCAAATTCCGCACTGACAAGAAAAACCTCTAAGTAAGTCTTGCATATGACCGTACCGCAAACCGCCACAGGTAGTCAGGGAGAGAATCCCAAGGCGCTTGAGAGAACCCTCGTTAAGGAACTCGGCAAAATTGTTCCGTAACTTCGGGAGAAGGAACGCCTCTTTTGGTGAATCAACTAGCTTGAGGAGCCAAGGGTGGCCGCAGTGAAATGGCCCAAGCGACTGTTTACTAAAAACACAGGTCTCTGCTAAGTCGAAAGACGATGTATAGGGGCTGACGCCTGCCCGGTGCTGGAAGGTTACGAGGAGAGGTTAAGACTTTTTAAGTCTGAAGCTTTGAACTGAAGCCCTGGTGAACGGCGGCCGTAACTATAA
>JAGHCW010000229.1 GCA_021160245.1 bacterium
ATTTTGATCCTTCAGATTGTGCGAAGCGGTGATCATTGCAGCGCCTGTTGCCCCGCGAACAAGCATGTAAAGCGGAATGGCCGGCGTCGGCAATATCCCGACCGAAAGGACGGAGGCGCCAGCCTTGCGCGCGCCTCGAATGAATGCATTTATGAAATGACCTTTCGGGTCTCTCGGGTCCCAGCCAATCACGATTGGGTTGTCTCGTTTGAATCGGCCAAGTCTTTCGAGGTCCGTTATGAAGCAGAAGGCGTAAAGCTCCATGAAGCCCGGTGTTATGACTCCGGCCTCTTGGAAGGCCTTCAGTGGGTCGAATCCGCGAGCCCGGGCGCTATCATCAAGCGCTGTCGGGCGGCGAATGCCATCCGTGCCCTGAATCCGCATGTTTTTGCTCCTGCTTCGCTGGTTGGATCGTTTGAGAGCTGAAGTAATGTCAGAACGTCAGCGAATCAATTTTCGGCTTGCCAAGCTGTTGAGATCGAGCTGCCAATCTCGCTTAGATATTGCTCCGCCAACTTAAGATCATCTTCGGTGTTTATGCCTAGCGCTTCTCGGCTGTCCTTCACTTGGCAGATCGCCGCCTTGCCGCCCTTCTCTAAGAGGAGTTTGACGGCGTCAGTAAGATAATACTCCCCCTGGGCGTTTTCATCGCCAACCTGGCCCACAAGGTCTAGGAATGAGTGGTCGGAGCCGAGGCAATAGACTCCCACGTTGATTTCTTTGATCTCCTTCTCGGCGTCAGTGGCATCTGCCGCCTCTATGATTGCCTCGAGATTCCCATCATCATTTCTCTTGATGCGGCCGAGGGAACCCGGCTCGTCTAGCACAGCAGTTGTGAGCGCCAATTGGGCATCCTCTCCGGTGAGTCGCTCCATTAGGCGGTTTATGATGTCAAAGGTCAAAAGCGGCGTGTCACCATTCAGGATGATCATGCTATTCTTTGATGGGCGGATGTGGGGAATGACCTGCATAACGGCATGAGCTGTTCCAAGCTGCTCCTCCTGATGAACGAAGACGATGCGGCCCAAATCATCGGTGATCTGAGTGTAGTTGCTCTTGACATAATCCATGACGCCCTGGGCTCCGTGCCCCACCACGACATAGATATCCCTCATGCCGAACTTGCCGACGAGGTCCAGAACATAACCCAGAAGCGGCTTCCCGTTCAGTTCTGTCAAGACCTTGGGCACGTTCGCATTGTTCATCCTCTTGCCCTTGCCGGCCGCCAAGATTATGCAATCCATGTTCGTTACAATACCGCACTTGCCTAGGCATTTAACAAAAGCGTCAACGACGTCCGGATCGAACTGGGTTCCTTTATTCTCTGTGAGCCGCTTGACGGCCACATCAAGCGTCATCCGCCGTCTGTAGCTCCTCGTAGAAGTCATCGCGTCAAAAGCGTCCGCCACACATAATATCCGCGAGAGAAGCGGTATATCCTGACCTGCGAGTCCGTCAGGATAGCCCTTCCCATCCCAACGCTCGTGATGGTGCCTAATGAGCACCTTCTCTGTGGACAGAAAACTCAGCGGCTCGATCATCCGCGCCCCTTTGTCCGGGTGCTCGCGCATTATGCGCCACTCGTCGTCGGTGAGTTTTGTTGTTTTGCACAACACTTCTTCCGGGACGCCTATCTTGCCTATGTCGTGAAGGCTGCCGCCTATCTGGAGAGCAACTATTTGTCCGTCATCAAGGCTCATCTCGCTCGCGATCCGGACAGAGTATTCGGTTACTCGCGAGGAATGACCTTGAGTGTAAGCATCTCTTTCCTCTAAAACGACGGCAAAGGATTTGATGATCTCCAGATAGCTCCTCCGAAGTTCATCACGAGAGTCCTGAAGCTCAGTGGTTCTAAGTCGCACCTTCTTCTCAAGCTCAAGGTTGAGCTCTTTGAGCTCCTTGGTCAGGCGGATATTCTCGAGCTTCAATCGCCGCTTGTCGATTACGGTCTGCACGGTATGCAGCAGCTGTTCGACCTTGAAGGGCTTGGTAATGTAGTCGTATGCGCCCTTCTTGAGCGATGAGACCGCTGATTCGACCGTCATGTAAGCCGTCATCAGAATAACCGCTGTCTCAGGCTCCCGCCTCATCCGCAACACGTGGTCTAAGAGGGTCAAGCCGTCCATTCCGGGCATCCTGATATCCGTAACTATCGCGTCGAATGAGGAATCTCCAAACAATTGGAGCGCGGAAAGCCCGTTGTCCGCTGCCTCAACGTGGTAGCCACCCATGGTAAGAGCCTGGACAAGGTTGTCTCTAAGGCTTGCAGAATCCTCAACAACAAGAATCGAAGATTTCGCTTCCATATAACACTCCTTGCCGAGCATTAGCTGCCGGAAGTACCGGCGCCGCTAGGCTCTAGCTCTTCGTCTCTTCGGTCGGGGAACTTGACTCGATCTTGAAATTCCCTTTGTGATACTTCTCCACTTTGCCAGCCTTGAGGCAGCTTGTACAAACCTTGATGCGCTTCTGCTTGCCCTCAACGATCGCCCGAACTGTCTGGAGGTTCGGCTGCCACCTGCGATTTGTAACATTGTGCGCATGGCTGATGTTGTGACCAAACATCGGTTTCTTGCCGCAGACCTCGCATACTCTTGCCATATTAAATCTCCTTTCCGACCACCAAGATGTGGTTTATATCTCCAAGCACTTCCCGCTGCATCTTCACCAGATGAGCTATCCCCTGCTCCGCGAGATCGAGCAACCCATTTAGGGTCCTTCTGTCGAACGGCTCGCGCTCAGCCGTCCCTTGAATCTCCACGATCTCGGAGCTATCCATCATTACAACATTCATATCGACCGCTGCCGTAGAATCCTCAGAATAATCAAGGTCCAGCAGAAGATCACCTCTCACTATACCAACGCTGGTCGCCGCAACAAAGCTCCTTAAACATGGCAGGCTTTGCTTCGTGCCGATTATCCATGTGAGCGCATCGCAGAGCGCGATAAACGACCCCGTTATGGAGGCCGTCCTTGTGCCGCCGTCCGCCTGAAGTACGTCGCAATCTATCCAGATTGTTCTGTCAGGAATCATCGAAAGGTCAACAGCCGCCCGCAAAGAGCGACCGATTATGCGCTGTATCTCATGGGTGCGCCCCGAGACGCGGCCCTTCAATGACTCCCTCGGAATCCTAGTCGCGGATGAACGAGGCAGCATACCATACTCGCCTGTTATCCAGCCCTGACTCTTGCCCCGCAGGAAAATGGGGACCTCGTCTTTGACGGTCGCCGTGCATAGCACCTTCGTGTTGCCCTGCGTTATCAGAGCCGAGCCCTCAGCATACTTCGCAAATCCGCGCTCTATCTTAACCGGCCGTAATTCGTCAGCTGCTCTTCCATCGGCCCTCAACTCGTCTATTCCTCCAAATTATTCGCTCAATGTGCTCTCAGAATAGCCTGATACTATCTCCGAAAGTTCCAAGAATCGCTCGAGTACTTCTTCCGCATCAAATCCTCGGCAAGCTCCTTCTCCGTACAATCTGGCTCGCCTCGCTCCGCATCAAGCCCGAGCTGGGAAACAAAGCCCTCGGCAATAGCGCTTGCCGCCTCATCGTAACAGACGGCGCGGCCAAGCACCTCATTCAACGAGGTCGGACCAAAACCGTCCAGCACACGCTCCTCTTCAAGACCATCATGCCCGGCAATAGTATCTAGCATCAGCTGAAGGTCAAGCCGAAGTGGAATCGATCCATGCTGCATAAATACGCTTTGACCTCGCTTCTGAGCGCTGCCGATCAGCTTACGGCCATCGACCATTATCTCGTAGGCCGAGCTAATCATAAAACAAGCGGGCGAATTACTTGCGCCTCGCGTGTCGCGGCCGGCAGCCATCTCGATCTTGTCTGCAGGAATACCTAGACGCTCACATCCGGCGATCAAGCAGGCAGAAATCGCTCTGTAACACTCAAGCAACGAGCCTGAGAATGGGCCTGTCCCAACGCCCGAAATCACCGAATACGTAAGTTCGTTGTGATGCAATACGGCGCGTCCACCGGTTGGCCGGCGAACCACTTCAACGCCTCGTTCTTGACAAGTTGAAAGCCTTATCGCGTCGCTTGTCCTCTGAAAATAGCCAAGCGATATGCACGGTCTCTCCCAACTGTAGAGCCGCACAGTTACATCATCGCGACCGGGCTCAAAACTAAAATGGAGCGATTCGTCCATCGCCATATTGAAGGCGCCAGAGCATAGCCCCGAATCCACTAGACGTAAGACCATATCACCATTTTCTTCGTTCCATTAAGATACTGAAGTCATCAATAACCGGGTCGCTCGGACCACGTCGCATTCAGTTCGAGGGTGAACCTGCCCGACGTAGTTTCTTCAAGCACATATAGGCCAATAGACCACCCAAAACAAGAAAAACGATACCAAGCCAGAAATAGGGTGTCATAGCCAGCATGATGCAGCAACAGATAAGCGCAAAAACACCGGCCAAGACAAATGCGTAGCCCCATCCCCTTAAGAGCGATCCCAACAGACACACGAATGAGAATCCATAGAACAAAGTGAGGGCGATGATGGCGCTTATCTGTGAGCCTTCATACATCCCGTGCTCTTTCCCGCAGCCTTGTAGGACGGACGAACCAAGGACTAGAATGAAAACTGCACAAGCGGTTGATCTCACGAGAACTCCTCTATGTCCGACGCAGTGTACTCATCTGTGAGCTCGAACGCCTCCAGCACATTCACAATGTTATCAGCTGTCTTCTCCATATTGGACACTATATCATTTGATATGACCTGTCCCCAGAGCTTCTCCTCGATCTTGGACTCACCTCTTCTGAACGCAACGTATCTGTCTCTGTTGCGCTTGCGAAATGAGTGTTTCATCTCGTCGATTTTCTCCTCTTTCTTAAGCGCGGCATTTGCATGAGGCCTACTACCCTCTCTCAGTGCGAGCAGTGATTCACCCGTCATACTCAGAACTAGGTCCGACATCGCAACGATGTCTGCCTTCGCCGGCGCAGAGAGACACTGACCGAGCTTCTTAAGCCGCTCAAGTAACTTCGAGGTGCTCTCCATCGCATCTCCCATGTTCTCAACGTCGTTGACAGCATGCAACAGGCGCGTCAGCGCCTCGCTGTCTGCCACAGAGACACCCTCGTTGATCACCATGCTGATATACTCTGTGATCTCTGCCTGATGACGGTCAAGCTCGTCCTCCAATCGCATGATCTCCGCCTTGGGAGATAGGTCCTCCGTCGATATCATCCCGCGCGAAATGGACAGCATCTCATGGGCACGCTCAAACATGTGCAATATCGCCTTCTTTATCTGGCCGATAGCCACCGGCGGGAGATTAAGGAACTGCTCCTGAAGAAAACGACCTCTCAATGATCTCTCCTCAACCACCTTCTTGTCCGGTAGAAGCCAAGTAACGAGGCGCGCCATCAGACGAATGAATGGCAGCTGTATCGCCGTGTTCGCGACGTTAAACATGGTGTGGGCGTTGGCGATATGCCGGGCAATTGCTGCTTGAGAGTTTGCTTCCCCAGGCGTAACAAAATCGACGAATCGCTCGAAATAGGAGAGTACTGCAACTACCCACACGACGCCAAGAACGTTGGAGACAAGGTGGGCTACTGCCGCCCTCTTCGCGTCGCAGCTTGTGCCAATGGACGACAAGAGAGCCGTGACCGTTGTGCCGATATTGTCCCCTAGCATCAGCGGCACTGCGGTTTTGAAATCAATAAGGCCGCTCGTGCCAAGGGCGATAACCAGCCCGACTGTTGCGCTACTGGACTGGACTACGACGGTGAGGATTATCCCGGCGAGTATCCCCAATAGAGGTTCTTTGCCAAATTGCACAAAGAAATTGGGGAACTCTGGACTCTCGCGAAGCGGCTCAAGGCCACGAACCATGGTCGTTAATCCATAGAACAGAACGCCAAAACCAAGAACCGACCGGCCCCAAAGCTTCACATGCTCACGCTTCGAGCTCATGCTGACCGCCATGCCAATGGCAAGAATCGGCAGAGCATACTTCGTTATCTTGAACGCTATCAACTGAGCGGTTATCGTCGTTCCAATGTGCGCCCCGTATATGACCCCCATCCCCTGCACAAGCGACATAAGCCCCGCATTCACAAAACCGACAATCATGACCGTCGTCGCGCTGCTGCTTTGGATAATTGCAGTCAAGGCCGCGCCGACCATCACCCCCCTGATCGAACTACTCGTCAGAAACTCAAGTATCCGACGAAGCCGCTGCCCAGCCACCTTTTGAAGGGAATCGGACATGATCTGAACGCCGAAAATGAAGAGACCCAGGCCCCCAACCACGCTAAATAGAAGGGGGGTGAAATCCACAGTTGCTTTCAGCCGACCGAGGCCCGCGAATATGCCAGTGACCCAGAGCAAACACAGACCTATGCCCAGGACTCCAACGCCTATGAGCTTTCTGCGTAGTGACTGAGTATCGATCTGCATGTAACGCCTCAAGTCCTAAATAATGTGATAATTGTCCCTTAGTAATTTGATAATAGTCGTCTCATCGGAGTGGTCAAGTTAGAACTCAAGTAGGAGTTCCCTCAGTTGACAGTTCAAACCTCTTATGTCAGGCTGTTTCCCCTCTTTATACATAAGATTAGGAGTCACAAATGACAGTATCAAAGAAGACCGCTCTGAACCGTATCGCTAAGGAGCTGGGCGGAAAAATGGTGGAGTTTGCCGGCTGGGAGATGCCGATCCAGTTTTCGGGCATTGTGGACGAGCACAACACCGTCCGTACGGCCGCTGGCCTGTTCGATGTCAGCCACATGGGCGAGATTGAGTTCAAGGGCAAGGATGCGTTCACAGCAGTCCAGAGACTCGTTTGCAACGATGTTGCTGGGATGTCTATTGGGCAGGCGATGTATTCCGGCCTTTTGTATCCAAACGGCACGTTCGTCGATGACCTGCTCGTTCACAAGATATCCGACGAGCACTTCATGCTCTGCGTTAACGCGGGCAATTGCGACAAGGACTTTGCTTGGATGAAGGATAACACCTCGGGCGACGTTGAAGTCGTGAACACAAGCCTCGAGACATCGCAGCTCGCGCTTCAAGGCAAGAAAGCGAAGACAATTTTGCAGAAGCTGACGCCGATTGACCTCAGCACGATCAAATACTACTGGTTTGCGTTTGGTGAAGTAGCGGGCGTGGAGAATCTACTAATCGCAGCAACAGGCTACACCGGCGAGCGAGGCTTTGAGGTCTATGTGCCAAATGAGCACGCTGAGCGACTTTTCCGAGAGATAATGAAGGCCGGCGAGGAGTTTGGCATCAAACCCATCGGGCTGGGCGCAAGAGACACCCTTCGGTTTGAGGCGGGCATGATGCTTTATGGCAATGACATTGACGACACGACTACGCCGCTCGAGGCGAACCTTAACTGGATCGTGAAGATGAACGCGGGCGATTTTATCGGGCGCGACGCGCTGCAGCAGCAAATGAACGAGGGTCTGAAGCGGCGCCTCGTCGGTTTCGAGATGGTAGGCGCTGGCATTCCGCGGCATGGCTACAATATCGTCGCAGGCGATAAGAAGATCGGTTACGTAACGAGTGGCACGAAGGCGCCTTTCCTGGCGAAAGCCATCGGACTCGGTTATGTGCCCATTGACATGACCGAGTTTGGAGCTCAGATACATATCGACATAAGAGGAAGAGCTGTTGAAGCAAAGGTCATACCCACGCCTTTCTACAGGCGACCGAGATTGAAGAAGAAGAAAAAGATCTGACGTAGGTTCTGTTCGATGAACAAGATGATTTTAAGGAGAATATCAAAATGGTCCCCGAGAGTTTCAAGTACGCAAAATCACATGAATGGATAGACCCGGCAACCGGCAAGATCGGCATCTCCGACACCGCGCAAGACCAACTTGGCGACATGGTCTTTGTTGAGTTCCCGGAAGTAGGCGAGGAGTTCAGCAAGGGCGATAGGTTCGGCTCTGTCGAGTCGGTCAAGGCCGTTAGCGACTGCTATCTACCAGTCTCCGGCAAGATCAAGATGATCAACGATGACCTATTGGCCGCGCCCGAGATAATCAACCACGAGCCGTTTGAGAATGGCTGGCTTGTGCAGATTGACATCAAGGACCCCGCCGAGCTGGATGGCCTCATGGATGCCGCTGCATACGAGAAGTTCGTTGCGGAGGAGGCGGCCAAGCATTGAGGCGATATATCCCTAATACTGATGCCGACCGGGAGGCGATGCTCAAGGAGATCGGCGCCTCATCCGTCGAGGCGCTTTTTGCAGATATCCCAAGTGACGAGTTATTGGGCCGGCCGCTCGGTCTGCCGGCTTCGTTGTCCGAGCCGGATCTAGTCGCATTGATGAAGCAGCTGGCGGCGCAGAATGCCAGCGCGGACGACCTAACTTACCTGCTTGGCGCCGGCTGCTATAGCCACTACATCCCGAGCGTAATTGACCACGTTCTGACGCGGTCGGAGTTTTACACTGCCTACACGCCCTACCAGCCGGAGTTGAGCCAGGGCACGCTCCAGGTGATGTTTGAATTCCAAACGATGATCTGTCAGCTCACCGGCATGGATGTCACCAACGCCTCGATGTACGACTGCTCAACAGCCGTGGCCGAGGCAGCGATGATGGCGGGTAGAATCCTGCGAAAGCGCAGCAAGATCCTCATCTGCCGGACGGCGCATCCAGAATATCGGGCGGTTACTAAAGGCTATCTTGCCCGCATTGGGATGGACTATGAGGAGGTCGGTTTTGACACTGATGGCCGCATAGATCGGGCAGAGCTGGCCGGCAAGCTCGACGATTCTGTCGCGGGAGTAATCGTGCAATCACCCAACTTCTTCGGCGTTATTGAGGAAATAGCGATTGTGGCGGATGCGGCGCACGAAGCCGGGGCGCTGCTTATAGATGCTATCTCTGAGCCGCTATCTTTAGGAATACTCAAACCGCCCGGCGAGCAGGGCGCAGACATTGTGGTCGGGCAGGCACAGAGCCTCGGTATCCCGATGTCATTCGGCGGACCCCACCTGGGATTCTTTGCGTGTCGCCAGAAATTCATGAGGCAGATGCCGGGTCGTCTATCCGGGAGGACAGTTGACCACGACGGCCGCCCGGGCTTCGTCATGACCCTTGCTACTCGAGAGCAGCACATACGCCGGGCTCGTGCAACGTCGAATATATGCACGAATCACCAGCTCTGTGCCCTCGCGGCAGCTGTTTATATGACATTGATGGGCAAGGAAGGGATGCGAGAGCTTGCCAGCCTCAATCTTCTCAAGGCCGACTATGCCAAAAAGCAGCTCGCCCAGAGGGGAATGCAGCCGCTCTTTACTGGCCCGACGTTCAATGAATTCCCCGTGGGACTACCGAGGCCGGCTGCCTCGGTGAACGAGGCGCTTCTTGAAAAGAAGATCGTGGGAGGCCTGCCTCTGAACCGCTTCTACCCCGAGTTCGACGAGAAGGCGATGCTCGTGTGCTTCACGGAATTCTCATCAGCCGAGGCAATTGACACATTCTGCGAGGAGGTGACCCGATAATGGCGAATATCAGGAAAGAGATGGAAGGGCTCGTCCTTGAGGAGAAACTCATATTCGACCGCAGTCGGCCCGGAAAGAAGGCCTACTCGCTGCCCAAGTCTGATGTACCGGAGACGCCTCTGAATGAGATGTTGCCAGAAGGCCTTCTTCGCGACACGATTCAGGATTTCCCCGAGGTCTCAGAAGTTGACGCAGTGCGCCACTTCACTAGGCTTTCCACGTGGAATTACGGCGTGGACTCGGGCTTTTACCCACTCGGGTCATGCACGATGAAGTATAACCCCAAGGTGAACGAGAACATGTCGCGTCTTCCCGGATTTGCCCAGACGCACCCCTACCAAGGGGACGATCTCTCACAGGGCGTTTTGCGGTTGATGTTCGAGCTCTCTGAGTATCTCGGGGAAATCGGCGGCATGCACTCTGTGACGTTGGCTCCAGCCGCCGGGGCGCACGGGGAACTGACCGGGATGTCGATTATCAGGGCACACCACGAGAGGGCTGGCAATCCCCGCTCGAAGGTTATCGTTCCCGACTCCGCACACGGGACGAATCCAGCAACGACCGCAACGGCCGGGTATGCCCCGATAGAGATCAAATCGAATGAGCGCGGCTGCACCGACCCCCGCGCGGTCGAGGCGCTCATGGATGAGCAAGTTGCGGGGATAATGCTAACGAACCCCAACACGCTCGGACTCTTTGAGGAGAACATTGTCGAGATAGCTAGGATAGTCCACTCAAAGGGCGGCCTCGTCTATTGCGACGGCGCCAATCTGAATGCTGTCATGGGCGTCGCGCGCTTCGGCGACCTGGGTGTTGACGTCATGCATTTCAACCTGCACAAGACCTTCGCGACCCCACACGGGGGTGGTGGACCCGGAGCAGGACCCGTGGGGGTTGTGGAGAAGCTGGCCCCATTTTTGCCTATTCCGACAGTTGAAAAGAACGACAACGGCTATTATCTCAACTACGATCGGCCCCTCTCTATTGGGCAGATAATCGGCTTTGCGGGAAACTTCGGCGTGATGATAAAGGCCTATTGCTGGATTCGCTCGCTCGGGCCGGACGGAATCGCGGCGGCCACGAAGAATGCGGTCCTGAACGCGAACTATATACTAGCTCGCCTCAAGGGCCATTACCACCTCCCATTCGACCGCGTATGCAAGCACGAGTGCGTATTCTCCGACGCCTATCAGCTCAAACACGGCGTCACGACTATGGATATAGCCAAGCGACTTATGGACTACGGGATGCACCCCCCAACTAACTACTTCCCGCTGATAGTCAAGGATGCCATCATGATCGAGCCAACGGAATCGGAGGATAAGGCCTCAATCGACAACTACATCGACGCGATGATAGCAATAGCGAACGAGGCGCAGGCCGACCCCGATCTCGTCAAATCCGCGCCTCACAAAACCAAACTCTCGCGCCTCGATGAAGTGCAAGCCGCCCGCAAGCCGGTGCTCCGCTGGAAGAAAGAAGATTAATTAGGTGGGGGGATGCCGTTGCATCTCCCCCCACACCCCCTCTGCAACTTTTGAGGAGGTGATCCGATGGATAAAAGAGTCCATTCAGTAATACTCAGATATAGGGATGGCCTTGATAAGGTAGGCGTGCGGAATAGTAAGATAATCCTGTATGGGTCATACAACAATGCGACGGCCAGAGAATACAGCGACATCGACCTCATTGTTGTCTCCGATAGTCTTGCGGATCTCGACATTTGGGAGAGGCAGTGCATTCTTGGTGACGCAACCTCGGGAATATACGAGCCGATCGAGGCGATGGGATACACCGTTGCCGAGTACGAGGCGATGGGTCCCGGGACGTTCATCGGGCAAGAGGTCAAGGCTAAGGGGATTGAGGTTGTATAGAAGAATGACAGGCTAGAAAGCCCGTCCTACACCTTGCGGGTGGTGACGTCCCCGACGACGCCATTGAACTTCCTGAGCGTCTTCTCCACAAGCGGTATCTTCTGGGCGTTAAAGAGCGCCTCGTTCTCCGGCTTCCTGATGGGCTCGCGTGAGGCCGCCTCTTCGGTATCGGGGCGATTCGCCGGCTCGGTTCCCCCAGTGGGGCTTCCGCCGCCGCGCGTCCTAACGTCATTGGGCTTGCTTTGTTGTGCTGCATCCACCCCGCTCGGGGTCTGCCGGGTCGGCATGGTTTCATTAACGGTGCCGGACGGGGGCTCTGCCGGCTTCGGGCGGGCCACCCGCGTGGCCTCTTGGGTTTTTGGCGGCAACTGCTTAGGGGG
>JAGHCW010000209.1 GCA_021160245.1 bacterium
CGATCGGGCTTGCCGGAACCTGCTCTTGGTGGGGGGCATGCCCCCCACCAAGAGGCTCAACACGGTAACTAGAGTAATTGTATAAACTCATGACTGGGAACATACAAGACACAGAGTTCCACAGAGAAGAGGAAAAAGGTGCTACCTAGCTTTCTCTGTGCTCTCTATGTCTCTGTGGTAAAATAAGCTAAAATAAATAAGGAGCGATGCGATGCCACAAACGATGGAAGCGAAGATCATTGTCGTTGATCCTGACAAGTGCACGGGCTGCCACAGCTGCGAGATGGCTTGCTCGATTAAGCATTTCGGGGTATGCGGCTCGGGCTATTCACGTGTCAGGGTTCAAGAGTTCAGGGAGGTCAACACGTTCATTCCTGTAATGTGCCAGGCGTGCGAGGATGCGATCTGCATCAAGGTCTGCCCGATGAACGCCCGCATCAGGCAGGCAAATGGCTCAGTTGTTACCGATGAGGAGAAGTGCATCGGCTGCAAGGCTTGCATCCACGCGTGCCCATTCGGCGCGGCCGTTGTGAACCCCGACACGGGCAAGACGATGAGCTGCGACCTTTGCGATGACGACGAGCTCGGCCCCTGGTGCGTGAAGGCCTGCACGATGCAGCAAGCGCTGACGTTTATTGAGGCCAGCGACGCCGCAAAGGCAAGGGGTAGAGATTGGGCCAAGAGCCTCAAGAAAGACTATGAGGTCCCAACCGTCGAGGAAGAAGAGTTTGGCTTCAGCTTCGACGTTGAATAACCCGCCAATTCAAAATAAGGAGAGATAGAATGCACGGATACATGGGCCAGAGATTGAGGCTCGATATGACGAATCAGACTTATGAGATAGAGGAACTGACGCCGGAATACTGCCAGAAATGGATAGGCGGACGAGGCATGAACTCCGACGTTGTCTATCACGAGACGCATCAGGGCATGGACCCGTTCGACCCCGCGAATCCCCTCTGCTTCGGGGCTGGCCCCCTAGTCGGGAGCTTTGCGCCTCTATCGGGTAGGACGACGATGAGCGCACGCTCGCCGATGACCTGCTCCAATATCGGCACGAGCCATCATGGCCACGGCGATACCAACATGGGTGGGTCGTTTGGGCCAAAGATGAAGTACGCCGGCTATGACCAGATCATCGTGAAGGGCAAGGCCAAAAACCCCGTGTGGGTCTTCATCGACGGGGACACAATCGAGTTCCGCGACGCCAGGCGACTCTGGGGTATCGGCACCAAGAAGGCCACGCTTGCGATACTCGAAGAGCTCGGCGACCCCGACATCAACGTCGCTCTCATCGGCCCCGCCGGCGAGAAACTCGTCCGATTCGCCTGCATAATGAGCTCATTCAGCGCCTCAGGTGGCCGGACGGGCATGGGCGCCGTGATGGGGTCCAAAAACCTAAAGGCAATCGCCGTCAGGGGTAAGAAACCCGTCACCATTGCCGACCCCGAGGGGTTCATCAAGGCGGCATGGGAGCTCCGCGACAAGATACACGTCTCGGCCTCCGCAATTCGGCGGCGGGCGGAAGGCTCGATGGACCTCTTCGACGTGGGTAACGCTATCGGCATCAACGCACATAAAAATTGCTCCACGGGCTACATGAAGGACATCGAGACGATTTATGGCGGCGTCCAGTGGGCCAACCAGTTCCTCTTCAGAAGGAAGGGCTGCTGGTCCTGCCCCGTCAGCTGCGGCAGATACACGTACGTCAAGGAGGGCAAATACGCCGGCTTTGAGGTTGGCGGGCCAGAGATGGAGAGCGTATGCGCCTTCGGTCCGAGGATCGACTCGACCGACGTTCCTGCCGTCAACGTGATGTGCGGCATGGCGAACGAGCTGGGCATGGACAGCATCTCGGCCGGCGCGGCGCTGTCGTGGACAATGGAGGCGTTTGACAAGGGTTACATTACCGAGAAGGACACCGGCGGCATCAAACTCGAGTGGGCCGACATGGAGACATCGATGAAGGTGCTCAATATGATTGCGGAGAGGAAGGGCTTCGGCGACCTTTTGGCCGAAGGCAACGTCCGCGTGGCCGAGAAGCTCGGCGTCGGCATGGACATCGTGCCTCATTGCCGAGGTCTGGAGCACATTAGCGTAGATCCCCGCATCGCGCTCGGGTTCAGCCTGGGCTACGCCATGTCCACGCGAGGCTCAGACCACCTCAAGAACTACTCCTGCCTCGAGTTCCCGGGCTGCGCCAAGAGCCGCGCATACCAGATCGAGGAGATATTCGACGAGAAACTCGCCAAAAAGTTCTGGGAGGATTTTCCGTCCGAGATGACCAAGATCGACACCAAGCCGATGCTCTGCACCTGGTCGGAGCGGAACAAGTGCGTGGCGGACGCCGTCGGCTGCTGCTGCCAGGCAATCGGCTCATGGGGCGGGGCGGGCAACTGGCAGGAGGCATACGCGCCTCTATTGCGGCTCGCAACTGGCCTCGACTTCCCGGACGAGGAGATATTCCTCGCGGCCGAGCGCATCATCGCGGCCGAGCGGGCGCATTGGCTCCGCGACGGCAGCGCCAAGCAGGACGACACCCACATCGACCGCTACTTCGACGAGCCCGTCGTTGATGGCCCCCACAAGGGTCTCAAACTCGACCGCAAAGAATGGGCGTGGGCACAAAAAGAATACTACAAACTCCACGGCTGGGACGAGGACGGCTTCATCACGCCCGAAAAGGCCAAACAGCTCGACCTCCCCGAGATCATCCCCGACATGCAAGCCGGCAAGAAGATCTATGAGGATTGGGTCAAGAAGCAGGAGGCGGGAGTCAGTAAGTCCGAGTAGCCCTTTGATAGTGGGCCTATGATGGATCGTCCCCGAAAGGGGCGCACAACAGTAGCCGTGGGTGGCAACCCACGGATCCGTAGTCCGCGGAGCGAGCAGATCGATCGTGAATGAGGACGCCTCTTGAATCGTCAGTGCTGAGGATCGATCCGTATGGATCAATCGGCCCTTGACTCCCGTTCTGCAAACGCGGTATCCTTGCGGGCGGCGAACTCGGCTTTTCGAATGTGCTGACGATATTGGTTCTGCCGATCATGGCCATCGACGGGAGGCGCACACAATGACCAAGCAAAGGGCACAGGTGAAGCACTTGACAAACCTCATCGTGATCATCGGCCTCGAAGCAGAGAGGGTGGAGAATGCAAGCTAGAGAGTATGTATGCATCATTGCGATTGCCATTTTAGTTATATGCTCCGCAGTAGTTATTTGGAGCCGTATTGCAGACCAGCCTTCGCAATCGGAAGTTCCGCAGCAGGCAGAAGAAGACCCGATGGAGCCTTGGTTTAGCAAGATCCGCCGGGGTGAGACTCTTAGTCCCGAGGACGAAGCGCAGCGGCGGAAGTGGTGGAATGACCCGGAGAGACAGAAGGAAGTGCGTCGTGCCGAGTATGAATCTCGCGAACGCGAGAGGCGGCAGTCCCATTTGCGCAATCTCCAGTCTAAGCCTCAACCGGATCCGCCCGGAAAGCAATTCCTTGAAGCTATTACAAAAAATGTATGCACAAGCAAAGCATTCATTGTGCTAGAGATCGCTCTGACGATCATTGTCGTCTGTCGAGGCTGGAAAGGCTGGGTCGCCGTGCCCTGGGCTGTGACTTTTCTTGTCGCCGGCATCGGCGCTGGTGAGATCGCGAAGAGCGATAATATACCTGAGATGATGACCCACTTCAGCCTCCTTCTGTTGTTGGATCCGTTGTTGATTGGCACTCTCATTCTCATGGCGATCTTGGGGAAGAGATCGAATGAAGAAAAAGAACCGAGTGAGTAGATCCCGCCCTGAGGAGGCATTTGCGGGATCCGGGAGCATTTAGCTATGTCGACTCACGTGAAAACAGCCGGAGTGTCACGATGGCACTTACTAGCTGTAAAAACATGGTCGAATAAGCCAAATGGAGGGAATCTGAATGACTGAATACGTCAAATCCATCGTAACGTTCATCGATATTCTGGGCTTCAAAAAACTTCTTGCAGAGCTCAACGCAGACGGCAGCTATGTTCATTCGCCGGATGAGATAGAGAGAATTCTGGATGAATTCCAAAACATAACGGGATATGATGGGTTTATCAAACTCGGTTCGGAGCGAGTGGAGCTTTCCATCATGCGATTTTCGGATTGCCTGGTCAGATGCGCAAGAGTGACCAATGCCGTAGATGATCATGAATGGCCAGGTCTTCGCGCTGCCGAAATCCTCAGTATCGCTCTGATGCAATTTGTACTCTCCGGGAAGGGAATCTTCATCAGGGGGGGAATGACTGAGGGGGATATCAGAATCGACGCGAAGAAGGACAAAGTCGAAGATTCACCGATAACAACATCAGAAACGCGAGTCTTTGGACCCGCATTGGTCGAGGCTTATGAACTTGAGCATCACAAGGCTGTTCTTCCCCGCATAATCTTGGAGCCCGCTGTCATTCCCCAATTCAAGAAGGACCTGTCTGAACAAGATACAGTTAATGGGTTCCTGAATGATCGAAATGACCGGACTTACATAGATTATCTCCATGTTTCTCGCTGGTATTACGACCAGAAAAGACTGATCGATTCATATCCACCCGCATTGGACTCGCATAGGAAGATGATAGTCGCGAATCTCAAGAAGCATACAGACGAGAGAATCCTAGCCAAATACAGGTGGCTTGCCAAATATCACAATGCGTTTCTTGACGACCCGGATGAAGAATGGGAGAAGCTGCCCGGCGTGGCCCGCGAGGAGTTGCGTATCAATCTGAGCGATCTTGGGCTGAAGTCGCAGCAATAGGCGAAAAACCTGTCTCCCTGAAACGGAATACTACTGCTGACCGGTTGTCCTCGCGGGCGGAGGCGCGATGCCGTATTGCTCTCTGATTTGATGGAGATCGGTCTCTTTGGCCTCGAGATTCTCGAGGTATCTTTGGCTCAAGTCGTGGCGGATTCTACGCATCATCTGGACCGCATCAAACTCCTTATCCTTCACGAACTTCCTCCCTCTGAATTGTCATTTCCCAAGCCAATCGATTGCCAGTCGCGATTGAGCCGTGATTATGCAAACTATTGGTGTGGGACGGGGCGAAGCTCGTAGATGCGACCATATCGCGCCGCCGAGGTCAAATTGCCCTGTCGGAGGGCATTCCGCAGACTATCCAATCTCAGGGCCTCATCGAGGCTTAGATACGGGGACCACCCGCCTTCGTCTTCTATGAGTTCCACCTCAACTTCGGCCACGTAGTGGCCCTCATGGATATACTTAGTTTTCTTACGCCGCATCATAATCATCGTCTCCGCATAAAACTCTCAACTCAACGCTCGGGTTGGTCGTTGCAGTCCCTAAATGAGCGGGCGATTTTGGCTAGATCTTGCAGATTGTCGAACTGCGACAATGGCTGGATGAAATTCAAAAACCCGGGGAAGCTCGGATCCTAAACGTCCCTCCGTAACTCAATTATGGACTTGTTCTGTCGGTCAGGATATTGCACCCACGCACGCTTTCCCGGCCCCCAATCGATAATCAGATTGCCGATGAGGTCGCTCAGTGTATCTTGCAAGGTGAGCTCAAAGACATCGCGGTCTCCCGCCTTATCAACATCGTCGATGCAGGGCGAGGGTGTATCTCGTTTCAGCAGTTCGCGGTACTTCGCGTAGTAAAGTCCGGCGAACATGGTCTCCGCTTTCAGATTGACGACGAATACAGCCCAATAGGATGTGTTGAGTGAGCGTCGTCTCGGGATTTTTTGTATGGATTGGTATAACTCAAACTTCGGCCGGTCATAGAGCCACAGTTCGTAAGGCGTCCGTCCCCGCTTTGCCCGCCTATCCTGGTGTCTAAGAAGGCGAACATCCTTCAGCGGAAGGCCGGCTCCAAGGAGGATCGTGTTCAGCATAATTGGCATAGCAAATGGCTCCAGTTAGTTGGTTTAACAGCACATTGGGCTGCATTCGATACAAATTTCCTCCAGGCAGATTATGATCGTCAGAAAACATCTTGATGACGATTGCAAAGAAACGGCTGATCTCAGGCATGCGCGAGATCGCGGCTTAGTGCTGGGAAGACATCTTCCGGCTTTTTGCTTGTTGCCTTGAGATAGAGCGAATCTGGGCAAAGATCGATTTTATCGTCCCAGACAAGC
>JAGHCW010000163.1 GCA_021160245.1 bacterium
CCAATACCTCGATATTCATCAGGCCTTATTAGACAGCCTCTAAAATACGGTGATTTGTAGGAAGGAGCTCTCCGAGCACGATTAGGTGCGCAGATAGCCTTGTGAGAGGGCGAAGAGAGGTAGGGGTAAAACTAATTGTGGCCGCCGAGTTAGTCTCGGCGGCCAAATCAGCAAGTTAAGGAAAGAAGGACTTCTCTTATCTAGTCTCAGGCAAGGTGGTTGACGATAGGCTCTTGGTCGTATTCGGTTTTTTCGAGGACGGCAGGCGTCTCGACGATGATTCAATCGTGAAGGAATAGGTCTCGTCGAGTTCGTTGGGGACCCACGCGGTATCTGTGGCCAGGACATTAACCTCCACAACCTCATCATTTTCGAATGTTTCGTCGCCACAGTAGTAGTTACATCGCCATCCCTTGTAGTCATTTTCGTCGATTTTCTCAAACGTCGGGTGAACTATGAACCCTCGGAATAGGACGACAATCGATTCCCTATCAACGTCGGATTGGGCATCGACCAGTTCGAATGTGATGTTGGCGATAGTTCTATCCACATCTGTTTCGCCATCATCCGGTTCGCGACTGAGGAAATATGGGGCAGACCTGTCTTCTCTGAGCGCATATATTCTGTGGTCGGCGCACGTGAAATAGATTGTTGCGCTGGTAACGACCGGGGAAGGCATGCCACTGGATGGTGTCTTGCCTATGACAGGTGACGACCATATATGGTAGTCGGCTTCATATCGCCAGTTCTGTGCTCCGATGGATGAGATGGAGTATAGGAAGTGGTCTCTTGAACCCACGAAGACATTGTCATAGACGTCAATTGCAGCAGATGATTCTATTGGGCCGTTCGTTTCAAACGACCAATTCAGGAGTCCGTCAACACCGATGGAGTACACTGCGCCGTCCCTGCTGCCGACAATGATATCTCCGGTTGATGATATTGCCGGTGAGGCGTCGATCATTCCACTGGTTTCGTATGACCAGTGGAGGTATCCGGACGAGTTGAGGCAGTATAGATTGCCATCCTTACTACCGAAGTAGATGAAGTTGCCGTCATCCGAGACTGCGACGGAGCTGTCCACCGGTCCGATTGGCTCATCGCCCACATCGGGATAGACCCACGCGATTGTGGCGAGAGTTCCGGCAGAAGGGTCAATCGGTACTTCGACAGCGTACATGAGGCCATCATAAAGACCGAGCTCCGCGCCGATGTAGATTTTCGCCTTGTCTGTGAGGGTCGATGCGGTCGGAGGCAAGACGTAGTAGCGATAGGCAGGCGAGGCGAATATCCTGTCGCCAAGTTGTTCGCTCCATTGCAGCGACCCCTGGGTAGCAAAGTAGTTTTCGGAGAAGATTGATACTAGTCTTCCATCGGCGGTCCCGAAAAAGACAGAGTCTTCGCTTTGATCGAGAGTTGGCGAGGAGTAGATCGTATCTTGGGCATCATAGTTCCAGACAAAGGTCGCCTCAGTAGCGATGCCCGTTGGCTCCGCAATGCAGTGTAGCAGGCCACTGCCGGTTCCGAAGTATATGTTGCCGTAGCTGTCAATTGCTGGGGATGAATCCACCCTGGAGACGGCATTGTATTGCCACGTGACATCTCCATCGGGAGAGAGAGCGAAGAAGAGGCCATTTCTTGAGCCGAATATGATCTCCTGGCTGGCGGTAATCGCAGGTGAACAGAAGTTGAAGTTCCCCGTGCTGAATCTCCAGTAGAGGTCAGCGGTTCTGCAGCCGATTTCTGACGTTCTTCCTGATTGAGCTTCATCATATCTGAACTTTTTCCAGGTTGCCTGGGCCGAGCTCATTATCGGTATTGCGATTGTCGCAATGACCAGAGCGAGCAAGAGAATTTTTGACATTCCGCCGCTGGCTTTTTTCATGGTTGTCATCTCCTTCACATTTCCCTTTGGTGTTATGTTCCAGTTCGTTATCGAAAGGGTTATCATCTTCTCAGTCTTCTTCCGGCGATAAGAGCGCGGTGAATGTATAGGTTACGTTCCTGAACTGCGAAAAGTCGGCGTTTTCCGCTGCCATCACACTGACCTCGATCTCGCCGGCGAAATAAGGGTTATCGAACGAGAGGTAGTAATCTTCAGGATAGTACTCTACGTGATAGCCGCCCCATATATCAGTTATTAGGGCGCGTTGGGTCTGGTTGATGACAATAATCAGCTGGATGGTGTCTTTGTCGATGCCGAAACAGTCATCGATGATGTCGAACTCAAGGTGGTCAGCGTTCATTACTGTAGCGCCTGAGGCTGGTTCGAGGTTTTCAAGCCACCATGATTCTTCATCATTGCTGATTATGAAGTCAGCATTCGCCTGGAGCTCGACCTTGTTGTCGTCTTCATTGCCCCTGCCCTTGACCCAGAAGATGGAGCCGACAGTAGCCTCAGTGTCGAGGTCGTATCCTGGGGTTATGGTTAGCGTGGTTTTCGTATTCTCGATGATCATATAGGACTCGTTTCGGTGTACATTCGGATAGACCTCAGAGCCCACCAGGACATTGTCCGGCCATTCGGCGTCGGCATCGATAAGCGTGTCGATGTTTCCGCCCAAGACCGTCGCATCGAAGCCGGATATTGTGCCGGAGTAGTCTGCGGCGCTATCTTGGGCTCGGACGACGATGAAGTAGTCTTGGTCATGCTGGAGTCCGGAGAGGATAACACCGTCCTCTGCGGTCGTTTCGAATGATGGGGCGCTATAGTTTTGGCCTTTTCGATTGTATGCCACGTAGATATTGTAGATAATTGGGTCGGATGAGCATCCGGCCACGTCATCTGTCGCCGGCGTCCATATCAGCTCGAGCGAGGCGCATCCGAGGCTGTTTAGTTCTTGGATGCCCTCGAAGTAGGGCGCCTCGCCATCGCTTGCGTAGGCCATTAGCTCGACGAAGTTGTGGTCTTCGTTTCCACAGCTGTCAATGGCCCTGACGACATAATAATAAGGGAGATTGTTGTCAAGTCCACTCACCTTATAGCTTAGGTCTTCAGTGGTGTATGTCGGATTGGCGAAGTCGTATAGCGCCTCGTATCTTGATTCGTAGATTCGGTAGGATATTGGCTGATTGATATCGGTTGCTTCATCCCAGTCCAGCCTAATCTCGCCACAAGTTCTCTCGTCGATGGCGTGCCTAACACCGTCGAAGTCTGGCGGATAGAGGCAGCCCATGGATTCTTCGCCGACATAGATGACAACGGTCTCGAAATCGCCCCAGAAGCCGGAGCTGTCCTTTCCGTGGACATAGATTGTGTAGGTTCCCTTTGCCCATGATGTTGTGGGTAGGACGTATGAGGCGCTGACGTCTATTGCGTAGGCCGGGTTCATTATCATCGGGGTGCCGGTTTCGGGGACGCCCGCGAGGTTGACGAATAGTTCGACGAAAACGACGTCGGAGTTGCCCGTTGTAGCATCGGATACGTCGCAGGTGATTTCAACCTGTGGTGAGCCGACTCCCATTTGGAGGGGGCTTACGCCATTTGCTAGGACATTGGACACGACAGGTCCGCCGCTGTCTCCGAAATCGCCATCGATGTAGATGCAGTCTATACAACGGTTGTTGGCGATATCGTGGATGGACTCAGTAGGTGTGAACCTGATGCAGAGTTTGTCGCCGACTGCGACGCTCGGCTTCCAGATACGTCCTGGACAGCGTTCCTGCTCGTGAAGCGTTAGCGTGAGGGTATCGTTGAAGAACTTTGTCTGGGACCAGCTGATATTTTTGACGAGTCCTTCGCAGTTGCCCCATGTATGCGTGACTGCAGGGGACATCGTATCATCGATGATACTGATGATATAGTCAACGTTGGTCTCATTGAGCCAGAGGCCGTTGGTCTCCTCATCGAATCTGATGGTGACCGTGTCTCCTTCCTGAATTCCGATGCCTCCGCCGGAAGTATCGGCGGCGCTTGCGCTCAAGATGTGGGGGGGATCACTGTCAATTCTGACCCGCCAGTCGTCCATCATGCCGGTTCGATTCAGTCGACCGGCGTATGTATAGCCATTGCTCTCGTCGAATTCCATGTCGATGTCTGGCGCCCGCCACTCAAAATGCAAGTCAGGTCCGTCAGTTTGATACGTAACGATGGAATAGACTCTGATGTTTTTGGAATCGCTGTGCGGAGGCATTTCCACGTCCCAATCGGTCCAATCTTCCGTCCAGAAGTTGCCGAACGCATCAAATCCGGTGTCGTTGTAATCATAGTCGCCATTTGCGTCGATTCGGTATTGGATTCTTGAGGCGTCAACCCAGCTTCTGTCGGTGAATGTGCATCCGATGAGGACGGTTCTTGATGTTGCCCAATCTGGTATGGGCTGAAGAGTGGGGTTGTTCAGATAGCATGGTCCGAACTCGGAGAGTCCATAACAAGGCGGATACGGCGTATGGCATTCTGGAGGGTCGTCGTCGGACTGTCCGCCGGATGGTCCTGTGCTGATTGTGAGATACTGCTTTGCGTCAGGATCGATGGGGCAATCGAGCTCGCCCTGAACATGACCACCTAGTATGGTGGCTCTGACAGAGAAGATGTATGGCCCATCATTGAGGTCCGATGCGACTGTGAAGTGGTATCGCTCTTCGATGCCATCGAAAGCGCCATCATCTGGGACGCAAGCGTACCAGCTAGATGGGGGGCCGGCATCAAGGTTTTGGTATTGGTATTCGACGTTTGTAATCACGTTGATCGTGTAGTCGTTTCCTGGGTCCGCGGGATTGTCATTTGTAAGAACGTCTGTGTCTAGGTCAATCCAGGCCTTGCCCATGAATGTTGGTCTTGTGTTGGTTGTCGGGTCTTCAGCAGGGGGATCGAGTTCGGAGTGTGGACAGAAGTCGAGGATGTCATATACATCATCGCCATCGCTATCGAGCATCCCTACATGAGCAGCTGTGTAAGGGCATATCTGACCTCGCGTGAATGGCCCCGTTCCACCCCTCATTATGCAGCCATAGTTGGCATCGCACGTGCCCGTCATGCCTGGGTCATACCTGCTGTTAAGATTCTCAATGTTGAGGTATCCGGAATGGGCATGGCAATCGGTTGGAGTGCCACTTCCCGGCGGGTATTCGTCCAGCGTGTAGAAGCTGTGGCCGGTCTCATGAGCGCAGACTGCGTCCATATTGTGAATTGAGTATCCGTCGTTGTCGTAGGTCATCGTGAGCCAGGGGCCGCCGAGGTAAGAATAAGCAAAGGCCCCGTTGGCGAACTGGCCATTTGAGTCGTTCAGACTGTCATATACGAAGACCGTGAAAGCCCAGTCAGCGCCGAGGTCCGCGATGAGGTCGAGGTCGAACTGCCTTACTTTCTGCCAAGCAGAACCGGTAGTGTACCCCATCTGGGTCATGATCTCGGATACCCATATATACTCATCAAGTGAGGAGCGTGAGATGGGTTCGTAGCCCGTGATCCTGACTCTTGGTGATGATGGGTCAATTGTGAATGACAGAAGAGGGGGTCCCGATCGCTGCTCGGTTTCCCTCAGAACCCACCAGTTCAACGAGGCGAGAATCTCATCTCTGACCTTTTGTGGTCGGTCGGTGATGCCGTTGGCAACATCCACGTTCGTCCAATCCTCTGACTCGGTGTCGATAGAGCCGTCGGATTCTGGGAGTATGATTGCCACTGCGACGTTTCCGAGCATGAACTCGGATGTGTCGTTCGGGCCGCGTGATAGAGGCCCTGAGAGCAGTTTGCTTCTGTCTCGGCGATTGTAGTTCTTCAGCATGCCTTCTCGGGGGACGGTGAGCGCGTCGTCATATATGCTCCCGGGCTCTTGGGGGAGCGTTGGAATGTAGCTGGTGGTCTTGTTCACGAAGATGTTATTCCAGCTTTTCACCGCGCTCATGGCGCTTCTTCCGTACGCTTTAACGGCGGTTGGCTCAAGCGAGCCAGAGAAGATCGATGTTATGTGGGCATTTCCCGCGAGGTCTTGCGGCTTGTCCTCGGGAATCCAAGCGTATAGGATGTGCGGCGGGAATCTGAAGACAACGTATCCGCCGGCTTGAACGATTTTTTGTTCGGCTTCTCGCATTTGGGATATGTCTGAGGCAGACAGAACGACAAGGCTAT
Source organism: bacterium (assembly GCA_021160245.1). Taxonomy (GTDB): domain Bacteria; phylum B130-G9; class B130-G9; order B130-G9; family B130-G9; genus JAGHCW01. The sequence goes on from JAGHCW010000163.1 coordinate 6,071, forward strand.
TGCATGTTGATGCGCCTTCCTGCGACAGGGTTTCTTGGTGAGAGGTCTGCGCGAGAGCGGCGTCTCCGCTTAGTGTGGCAACCACTGCGAGAGCGATGATTGCGATGAGTTTCAATCCTTTCATTATGCTTCCTCCTGTTCGGTTTAGGTTCGATTTCAATGTCAGTTCCAAAATAAGCAACTCGCATTTTCAAGCACTAATAACATACCCAAATGCGGAATTTATGTCAATCAGCGGGGGGTTCCCAGTACTAGCATATTCGCTCGAATTATCATCCCCATACTATACTTTTATTAAAAGACCGCTTAGCATCATCCACAGGGACGCACTGCGCCCGACATGGCTCCAATGAGCTTTGCTAGGTCTTGTCGTATAATATCTATACGACGCCAAAAGCGCCTTTCATTAGGGGTTTGTCTCAGGTGAATGCCCTTATTCAAAGGCCCTGATCACTAACAAACCCTTCAGGAAGCCGCCTGTTTGGCGGGCCTCGGGGGGCGCATTGCATCCGGCAACGCACTCTCGCAAGAGAAAACCCAGACAATCCAACCGGCAGCGAATATCATCAAGAAAGGTATCACCGGCATACTATAGCGGATAAGCGCAATGATAGGCAAGTGAACAATATAGAAATATCCCAGCAATAGAATTGGAATGAGCGACTTAAGTTTCCAAGCGCCTCGGATTCTGACGAACGCCATTATTGAGGCGGCGATTAGGAAGACATTTACAACTGCGACGAATACGCACGTCTCCTTTCCTGCACGGCTGGACGAGTAATAGAAGATTGCAGGCTTGCCCATTCCAATAGCGGTCCAGAACTTTGGTGTTTTTAGGAGGATGTTCTTGGCAAATCTAAGCGGGTGTCTAAGTATCTCCTTCAGGCCTTCGCGGGAGAGAATCCTGCTACGTTCCAGGTCGCTCTTTCCAGCCAGTTTGACAGTCATCTCCTCGGGAACCATGGGGGTCGGCTGATCGGGGTTCTTCGACTCATAGTTCGCAGCATATATTTGCTCGCCGGCAAGACTTCCGACGAGGCCAAAATAATCCAGCACGATATAATTGCGGATTACCCATGGGGCTATGATTAGCATGAAACCGGCCACGAAGGCCAACGACGGAACGATGGTCTTCCGAAGTTGCTTCCAGTGCAGGATGAGCATTGTCCCCACGAAGAAGGCCGGGAAGAGAAACGTTGTTGGTCGGCAGAGAGTTGTGAGGCCGAGCGCGGCTCCGGCGAGTGAGAATCTCAAGAACGATGGCTTGTCAAATGCCCACACGGCAAGCAGACAGAAAGCAAGGATTAGGAAGTTGAATAGTGGCTCGTTGAGCAGAATGGCCGTCTGAGACATGAAAGGCATATACAAAGCGTACATGAAAGCGGATAGCATGGCGGCTTTGTCGCTGCCCGTAATCCTGAGCGTCAGGGCATAAAGAAGCAGGGCGGACAACATGTCAAGAAAGGCCTGTGCCGCATAGACTAGCCTGACCCGGCGGCCGAAGACCTTGTATATTGCGGCGAGAAACAGCGGATAGGCTGGCGTTCTGGTTGCCACTGGGACCGCGCGTAACTTGCTGTCCGGGGCGCCTAATTCGGAGCTCTTCCGGTCCAGTGGGAGGCTAAAGCCCTTGCCGGCCACGAGGTTCTGAGCGATTTCGTCGTAGTCAGTGTCTGCGGCGGCGTAGTCTGGAGGGGCCCAAGTGAAGTAAGCAGCCCGCAGTATGAGGCCGATAAGGAAGATCGCCACAAGCCGCGATTTCGAGCTTCTGAACCATTCCAAATCTAGTTAGCCCCTAAAAGTCCGGCGTCTCTTTTATTAGAGTCATTTTGCGCCGTCCCAATTCCAGCATGGCGGACCCGATCATTTGGGCCGCATTGGGCTCCGCAAGACGCTCGCAGTTAGCCTGAATCTCTTTTCTCCGATTATCTTCGACAGCAATATCGGCCAAGATAGCATAAAGCTTTTGCTGATCAAGCTTCTTCTCCTCAATCACGAAGGCCGCGCCTCGTTGCTCGAAGAACATCGCATTGGCCATTTGCTCGTTGTTGGCGGCGCCTTGCCAGGGCACAATTATCGGCGTCACGCCGGCCATTGCAGCTTCCGATAGGGTGATGGCGCCTCCTCGGCAGATCACAATGTCCGAGGCATACAGGAGGCAGTGGAGATCTGGCACGAATGGGACGGGAACGTATTTGAAGCTGAGTTCTTGCCCCAGGTTTGGGCTATTTGAGATGAAGGTGTCCCAGTGTCTTTTTCCCACGCAATGGAGTATCTGGATCTTATCCGCGACTGCTTTGTTGGACGAGAGCATGGGCAACATGCGAGCCACGATGTCATTCATGAGCTTTGAGCCTAGGCTGCCGCCTACAACGACAATCAGTAGTTTGTTCTTGTCGAGACCGAGGGCTGCTCTAATGCTCTGTCCCTCCGA
>JAGHCW010000118.1 GCA_021160245.1 bacterium
CCTTTGTCAGAGAACGAGATTTAACCTAGTCACGTTCTTGACGCTTTGAGGCTCTATTGTGGCTATAGGGAAAGTCCCACTTTGCCCGCCTTAATCGGGTTTACATGCATGACCGGAGAAGAACACTGCGAGGCGGTGGGCTTCGGAGGGTATCAATGTTTGCATCCTTGTCTTCATCGTTCGAGGCGAGAGACGCCGACAGGTCGGTCAACACCCGACCGCGTGTGATATGGTTCTATGCTCTGTTTATCCTGATGAGTCACACCTTTGGTGGGACTGTAGCGGTGGTCGTAGTTCCGTATGGTTTATACATAATGCGGCATTATGTAAATCTACGGCCGCCGTGCAATTGATGTCGGGCTACCGCACCGACTACCATGCGTTGGTTCGGATAAGAACTTATCGGAATCAACAATCCATTCTTCCTTCCTTATTCGACGGGCTCTTGTGTGGCTATGATCGACAGGTGGGTTGAGGCTGCATGATGGCTTTAGTCGCATTGACAGACGGTGAGACACTTCTATTAGTTGTCTGACTGCGTTCTCTGATGTGGCTGGGCTGTGGGTGGCGTCCATAACTCCACCCAAATGCTTAGGTCGTTGACGGTGTGGCTCGCGCATTATCTGCCAACGGGTTCCGCGTGCTCCATTATTGGGGTGGTGGGTATAGTTAGTGAACGCAATTTGCGTTCGCCATCAATAGCAACAACTCAAACGGAGAGAAGAGTTGTGCGGCAGTATCCTCGCGGTGTGAGTCTAATACTATGCAGAGGGAACAAGCCTTTAGCGCCGTTCCCGACATCCTTTGATTCCTTGTGGCTCTATCAATCATCGGGCTTCATATCTTGCCCTTTGCCTTGCCTGTGGTTGACAGTATGCCGGTTCAGATTTCAAGGGTCTCTCAAGGGTCACTAGGGGGTCAATTTTTCTCTCTCTGAAAAATTCTCAATCGAAAAATACACATGCACAAAAAACGACTCGGGAAATTTCGCAAGTGCCCTGCAATGAATCACGCGAGCGACTGCCTTTGGCCAGGAGGACTCAACAGGCGAAGATGACTGGACGGGCCAGGCAGAATCTAATCAATCAACCCGGCCTACCGCAGCAATGGTGCGTGGGGAAGCTGTGATAGATCACAACCTCGCCATGCCCTCGGCGCGGCGGACCAACAGGGCGGAGATGACTAGACGGGCTAGGTTTTCTTCTATATTTCGCTCTTAGAAACCACCTCGACGCGAAGCGGCGCTGAGTCTATAACGCTGAGCCCGGGACAGAACACGCTGAGTAGACAGGGAGGTAGTCCGCTACCTGTTTCGGGAGTGCGCTCTCCAACTTGAGTAGTGATGTGCTGGGTTGCGCTTGGTGAAGTCATGCTCTGCGAGGGTGGGAGGCGGAGTAACGTCCGGCGACTCCGCTCATTTGGCATCTCTCTCTACATTCGCTCATTCCGCTGTCTTTAGCATTTCACCCTTTTTACGGTCGGCTTCAGGCGCGTAACGCTTGGCATGTTGCACGACCTCTTCATTGAGGCCCTTGCGCCGTGACCCCTCAACAATCCGGCGGATGCTCCCCCTTATGGACCGTTGTTCTATCTGCAAAAAATGACAAAAGATACAGCTAAAAAGCACTTAGTGCTAAAACCAGCGACGTGAATCTCAGGGGATATTCAGATTTTCGATGGAAGTATATAAGCGGTTTGACCCCAGAATCTAAGCTCTGTTGTACCAGTCCTGAGTAGAAGAATGCGCCAGCCACACTCGACTACCCCTCGGGCCAAGGGGACTCAACGCGCGCCGCCTACATAGGGTTGGCGCCGGCGGCTCCATGACTGGTCGCTGATGCAGGCGGTTCATCCTCTCGACCGTTGCTCCTTGTCCCGCCCCACCTGACAGGGCTGGTTGGGGAAAGCTCTGACAGACCACACCCTCGACTGCCTTCTATGACAGAAGGTCTTATATTTCGACCGATCCTACTCGACGAAGAATATAGTCACAGAATCGACCGTTCGGTGTGATGGTGGTTCAAAACCGCGAAACAGATTGACAAACAAACAGGATTCCCAGTAACCTTCTGTGCTTAATGCTGATCTGGCTGAGCGAAGGAGCTTAGCGAGGTCGAGGGGAATGACGATTCGCGAAGCCAAAATGTTCGACATTAATCTGAGCAAGCGAGAGATGGGGCGTTATAATCCAGTATCGTCCTTGAAGTGCCTGATCGGCTTGGCTAGTGATTAGTTTCTCGAGAGGCGGAAGATGCACCTTTTTCAAGCGGCCAGGATGGACCTGTGATAAAAGAGACTGTTCCGCACGAAGGACAAATCCTCAAAGGCCCGCTTTTTGACGAACCCATGCGAGTTGAGACGGTATGTGAAGCTGGTGGCGGCACCTGGATCCTCGGGCTCGTGGGCGTTCATTCCGAACGCTTCCGAAAGGTCACATTAAGGCACGAAGACCTCGGGACTCTCGCAATAGCAAGCCCCATTAGCACTTACGAAGGAGATGGACGCCTTTTTCGGCTCGGACTTCAGGCGTATTCTTTGGGCATCGCGTACGAATTCGATCCCTACTTTGGCCTCTCGCTCTCGAGCGTCGATCCTCTACCCCATCAACTCGAAGCGGTCTATGAGTACCTCCTGAAACTGGCGCGAGTTCGTTTCCTGCTTGCGGATGACGCAGACGCGGGAAAGACAATCATGGCGGGACTCTTGCTTCGGGAGCTTCAGCTTCGGGGATTGGCGGAGAGGATTCTGGTTGTTTGCCCCGCAAACCTGGCGTTTCAATGGCAGCGCGAGCTCAACGAGAAATTCACGGAAAAGTTCGAGATACTAAGGGGCAGCAATATCCGCGATCAATTTGGTATGAATCAATGGTTGGAGAAAAAGAAGATCATCACATCTTTGGATCTGGCAAAGAGAGATGACATCCTTCCGGGGCTCGGGCAAGTTCAGTGGGACCTCGTTATCGTGGACGAGGCACACCGCATGTCCTGGACGCCGCCCTCGAAAAAGACGGCACGATATGCCCTCGGCGAGCTTCTAAGGGACACCTCAGACCATATCCTACTCCTCACTGCTACCCCTCACAAAGGGGACCCACGAATTTCAGCTTGTTCCTTCAGCTTCTTGACGAAGACACTTATGCGGATGTGCGGTCGATTCGCGAGGCCATGGAGCGTCGAAGAGCTCCATTCTATCTTCGCCGAACGAAGGAGGCGATGGTCTATTTCCCTGAGAGGCAGCCGGATGGCTCATGGGCAGCAGCGAAGATCTTCAAGAAGCGCATTCCTCATACCGTGGACTTCAAAATCGACGGTCCGGAGTTCGAACTCTACAGAGAGGTTACTCGGTTCGTTAAGATGCAGTGCGCAAAAGCAGCGGCACGGGGTGACGACCCTCGTGCAAGAGCCGTGGGCTTCTTGATGTCCCTTTACCAGCGCCGGTTGGCATCGAGTATCTACTCGTTGCGCCGCAGTCTGGAGCGGCGAGCACAGAGGCTGGAAAACGCTCTTAGTCGAGCCGAGGAGCTGGTGCAACTGGCCCCACCTGTTCTGCCCTCTCCTGAAGAGCTCGAGGAGATGGAGGAGGGGGAGCGCGAGAAGCTTGAAGAGATGCTCGAAGCCATAACCTTGGCTGGCAACGCCGAACAAGTGAGAGAGGAGATTGAGGAGCTTGAGCAGCTAGCGATTCAAGCACTCGCGGTCCAGCAATCCGGTGCAGAGGCCAAGCTATCGCGACTCAGGCACGTGCTGCACAAGGAGGGCTTCTTCGACAGCCCGGCGAAGCGTCTCCTGATATTCACAGAGTTCAGGGACACGCTCAGCTACCTTCTGGAGAACTTGAAGGCTTGGGGCTTCAAGGTTGGATGTATTCATGGAGGGATGAAGCCTGGATTGCGCGACAAAGAGGGAACGCGTCTCTATGCCGAGCAGGAGTTCAGGGAAGGCAGAATCCAAATACTTGTAGCCACAGAGGCTGCTGGGGAAGGCATAAATCTCCAAATGTGCAATATCCTCTTCAACTACGACATCCCTTGGAATCCCAATCGACTCGAACAGCGCATGGGACGTATCCACAGATACGGCCAAAAGCGTGACTGCCTTATTTTCAACTTCGTAAGTACAAACACGATAGAGGGCAGAGTGCTTCAGCGCCTTCTGGAGAAACTACAGCGAATCCGTGACGCTCTGGATAACGATGCGGTCTTCAATGTCGTTGGTGAACTACTGCCCGCCGCCCAGATCGAGCGAATACTTCGCGACTACTATGCCGGGAAACTGGGAGATGCTGACCTGGAAGAGCGATTGCTGGCGAATGTTGATGAGGGTCGATTCAGGTCTATATGCCAGAACGCACTTGAGGGCTTGGCGACCAAGCAGCTCAACCTGGAAATGCTGGTTGAGCGTCGAGCAAGGGCTCAAGAGCGACGAGTCGTCCCCGAGGCCATCTCGCGGTTCATTCGCAAAGCTGCGGATTACGTTCCAATTGCAATAAAGGTGATCGCGAATCTCCCGCACACCTTCGAGCCGGGGCGAACGCCTATATCTCTTCGCTTATATGAGCGGGCACCGGACTGGAAGTTGCCAGTTTTGCTCAACAGATATCCCCGCTGCACAACGGATCGGGAGACAGCCGAGAAGCTCAACCTCGAATGGGTGACCCCAGGGCACCCTCTCTTTGAATCAATGCGCAGACGTATCGTTGAGCAGTCGGCAGAGGCCTTAGGGAAAGGAGCTTGCTTCTATTCTCTGCAGCACGAGAATCCTTCTCGCGTCGATTTCTATAGGGCTCGCGTCGTGGATGGCCTGGGGCAAGTCGTTCACGAACGCCTTTTTACTACAGAGATCGGGCAGAATAACGAGCGTCATCTGCGCGAACCGGGGATGCTCGGAGACTTCGTCCCATGCGAGACACCAGGAGAACTGCCACAAGTCGCGTCGGCATCCGAGCCATCAGAGTGGCTCAATGCCCATGCATTTCAGCCCTTTCTGGATGAAGTCCGAAAGGAGAGGACGACCGAAGTGCAACGGATCGCGGAGCACGTAGAGATATCCCTTACGGAGCTGCTTCAGAAGGTAGATCAGGAGATCGGGAGGGCCAGTGAGGAGGTCGCGAAAAACGTGCCAGGTGCGAAGGGACGCATGGCGCAGGCAGAGAACCGTCATGCCGAGCTCATGGCACGCCGGGAGCGTCGTCGAATGGAGCTTCAGCACCAGAGAGCCCTGTCTCTTCAGGCAGTTGAGCGGATTGCGAGTGCTCTAATCCTACCTCACCCGGACCGAGAAGAACCTAATATCCGCGGCATGAGACCTAACCCCGAGACCGAGGCTATCGCAATGCGTGTCTCGACGGAGCACGAGAGGGCCTTAGGCAGACAGGTTTATGATGTTCACGAGAAGAATCTCGGCTATGACCTAACCAGCCTCGACCTGAATTCGGGCGAGCTTCGCCTCATCGAGGTCAAGGGACTGACTGGGGCCACTGGCACCATCGTGCTGACCCCAAATGAGCGACGCGTCGCCGAGGACCGCCCCGACTGTTACTGGCTCTATATCGTGACGAACTGCGGGACAGAACCAGTTCTTCAAGAGCCGATGATAAACCCAGCTCGACTTCCGTGGCATGAAGTTACTAAGATCGAGCACTATCTGCTGAGCTCGAGCAAGATCACCAAAGCAAGCGGCAAAACGACAAAAGGCGGGTAACTTGAGCAGCAAGAGCTGTGAAGGCTCTGAGTGACCGCCTTGGGACACGAGGATCAGATGACTAAGAAGCCGACTAGGCAAGGGGAAGATTTGGAAGCCCATTACGGGTCGGCCCTTGGCGACATATCAACCGTAATTGATGCCGCCAGGCGGTCGGCGGCCCGTTCGGTCAACTGCATCATGACAGCTGCCTATTGGCTTATTGGCCGACGCATCGTGGAGTTTGAGCAAGGGGGTGAGGCGCGAGCTGGATATGGAGAGATGCTGCTTGAGCGCCTGGCGGAGGATTTGACCGTGAGGTTTGGGCGCGGCTTCTCCTATCCGAATCTGAATAAGTTTCGCCAGTTCTACCTGGCCTATCCTTGGGAGGACATTCTTTCGACAGTGTCGAGAGAATTAAGCAGCCAGATTCTCTCGACGGTGTCGATAGAATCAAATCAGCAGAATCGCCTGACATCGTCTGGCAAATCACACCTGGCGCCCGAAGCTCAAGAACCGGTGCAGATTCCTCAGAGGGTGTCCGAAGAATCGCAATTATCTACCGCCGAGGTTGTCCTGCACCATGCGGCGGCGTGCTTCCCGCTTCCGTGGTCTGCTTACGTTCGGCTGCTCTCGGTCAAGAATGAGAATGCGCGACGCTTTTATGAGATCGAGGCCTTGCGTGGTGGCTGGTCGGTGCGACAACTCAATCGACAGATCAACTCCCAGTTCTACGAGCGCACGGCGCTATCACGAAACAAGGCCGCCATGCTGAGCCAAGGGCAAGAGACCCTAGCAGAAGATGTGGTTCGGCCTGAGGAAGAGATCAAAGACCCTTATGTGCTTGCGTTTCTTGAGCTCAAAGATGAATACTCCGAGAGCGATCTGGAAGAGGCCCTCATTCGGCATTTGGAGGCTTTTCTTCTGGAACTCGGCGAGGGCTTCTGCTTTGTCGCCAGGCAGAAGCGCTTACGAATCGGCGACGAGTGGTATCGCGTCGATCTTGTCTTCTTCCATCGTCGGTTGCGATGTCTGGTCATCGTCGATCTCAAGATCGGCAAGTTCACGCACGCCGACGCCGGCCAGATGCACCTTTATCTCAATTATGCCCGTGAACAATGGGTGTGCGAGGGTGAGAATCCCCCTGTAGGCCTTATCCTCTGCGCACAAAAAGATGAAGCGGTCGCCCGATACGCGCTGGAGGGACTCCCCAACAAGGTGATGGCATCGGAGTACAGGATGGTCTTGCCGGACGAGAAACAACTGGCCGCCGAAATCGAGCACACGCAGGCCATCCTGCAGGCGCGAAACAAAGCGGCACATCCTTCTATGGGAGAGGGTGGATCGAAGAAGGACGCGGAGAATGTCACCACGCCCACGCAAGAGGGCGAATAGGAATGAAACGTCAAGTCGTGTTGAATTGGGAATTCATCAAAGCAGTGATAGGCAAATGAGAGGAGACATAGCAGGATGAAGCTGATTACAAAGGTCGTAGTCGATCATTTTCGCTCCATCCGCCATCAGGAGATAGGTGATTTCAGCAATTTCACATCTCTGGCTGGGCTAAACAATTCTGGGAAGTCGAACCTCCTGAGAGCAGTTAATGCATTCTTCAGCGGTCATACAGATATCTGCGATCCGCTAGATTTTCAGCGCGATTACTTCTGTCACGATGCAAGGTCGAAAAAAGCCAAGCGCATATCGATAACAATCAAATTTGATCTGCCAGATAACTTCAAATTCCCCAAACGTGTGAAGGACGCTGAAGACCTCCTGAGCCGTTCTTTCGCTATACGTAAAGTCTGGGACCGCGACAGCCGAGTGCCCCAATACTATTTGAACGACTCGGAAGACGAGCTCGACCAAACACGGCGCAGTGGCGTTGACAAGTTCCTTTCATTGATCGCCTTCCGATACATCCCGAATAGGGTAATACCTGTCGACGTCATTCGCAACGAACGCAAAGCCCTGAGAGACGTTCTGATAAGGCGTATGGGCCCCAAAGCGAGAGAGCAACATGGAGCATTTGAGACCATAAGAGCGACATCGGTTAACCTAATAACGGACCTTCAGGACTTAGTGCAAGGGGCTTGCCCGGATGTTGGCTCGATACGTCTGGCGACACCTGCATCATGGCAAGATCTTGTTTTCGCTTTCGGCTACAAATTTATGGTAAGGGAGTCTGAGATAGACGACGTTGCGCAGGGCTCTGGCATACAAAGCCTACTTATGTTCGAGACCCTGTCTTTGATTGACCGTGATTTTCGTCAGAGGTTTGGCTGGCGCCAAGCATCCATCTGGGCAATCGAAGAGCCCGAATCCTCCCTTCACTCCTCGCTAGAGGCTAGCATATCTGAGTACCTTCGCAATCTCTCCACCAAGGAGAGCAACAGACTCCAGATTCTCTGCACCACCCACTCCGACTTGATTCTCCAGTATTCTGACAGAGTTGTCTTCGCGGAGATGGAAGATGGACGAACTCTCTTCCGGAGCATGGGAGACAAAGCATCCATACTTCAGGAAGCCGCTAAGCTCGGAATCTCCAGATGGGCCCACCCAATACTCCGCGACCCTCTTAATCCAGTAATTTTGGTTGAAGGGAAATATGATTGCGCTTTCCTAGAGCAGGCCCTTCGCCTACTGGCTCCTCAGCGGACCATTAACGTCTCGTATGTCGGGCGGCTACAGGGCGGGGACGCAACGGGCGGCGACAAACATCTACAGAGCTATGTAAAGAACAACGCCAGTGCGATAAAATCCAGACCCCATTCCGCACCGGTAATCGCATTGTTGGATTGGGATGCCGCAAGACGCGTGAATGAATTCAAGAAAGGATTCGAGTCCTCCGATCCCTATCAAGTCAAAGCCTGGCCAGAAAATGCGTGTAATCCCGAGCTGGACAGGTCATTTCACGGCATCGAGCGACACATGCCGGACCGTATCATTGACCTTGCAGACCAAACGGCCAACATCATATTTAAACGAGGCAGGGCCAAAGCGATTCCGAAAGATGCGGATTATGGGAAGTTCAAGGAAGCAGTCTTTGGAATCGTGCAGAGGGGGATAAAAGCAGAAGATCTGGTTCATGTTGAGCCCTTTCTCAGGAGATTGCTCGACTCTCTTGACCTTCGTGGGGGGACAGCATCTTGCCTCCCAGAAGACGACGACAGATGAGTAATCGCAAAGAGCTTCTGGGCACCATCGCCAAGATCATCTCTGACTATCGGGAAGGAGATATTCCCCCAAGAGCGCCCGAACTCATCGAGCACTGGCTTCAGCAGTTCCCAGCATCGATCCAAGACGATCTTCTCGAGGCATGCGTTCATGTCTTCAAGAAAACCTATATTTCACTCACTTCTTTCAGGAGCTTTCTCACAGGTCTTGCTGTCTCAGATAAGCTGTATCCGGGCTGCGAGCCTTCCGATTATTGGCTGGAAGCGAATCTCCTTGACATTCAACAAGGGGGTAACAGCCAGAAAGAGATCCTTGAGATATTTGATGAGATCCTCCAAGATGAACACGGCTTTGGACTGGCGGATACAGGCAGCGGCGACGGGGATTTCGTATATATTGACGACTGCATGGGAACAGGAAATAGGGTCAAGCATGACATCTGCAGTTGGCTTGACCAGGACACTCCCAGACAGATAACCTTGAAAGTAGTAACACCGATTCTATATGCCGGTTCATGGTGGATTGACGAGTGGATCAAACAGAAGGCCACTGAAAACGGGAAAACGATAACGATAGAGAAGTATTATCTGGATGATTCATATTTGGAGAATAGAAAGGGCTACAGGAACAACTCAGATGTGCTATGGCCCACAGAGATTCCCGACGATGGATGTGTTCGGGCCTACTGTGACCTGCTGAGTGAGAGAGGTTACCCGCATGAAGTGCGAGCCCGTGGTAATCCTGGAGCCGCTGAAATCTTTCGAGATGATTCCCAGAAGATCCTGCTGGAGCAGGCCTTTCTCGTTAGAGGCTGCCAGATTCGTCGCGAGAATCCCAATCTTCCGGAGGTCGCTCGTCCGCTTGGATACAACAAGCTCCATTCCCTTGGCTTTGGCTCGATGTTCGTCATGTATCGAAACTGCCCAAATAACTGCCCGCTTGTGTTTTGGGTGGAGCAGGATGAGTATCCGGCTCTGTTTCCGCGAAAGACCAATACCCAGACGAGGGAGGGGGCCCTGTTTTCGCCGAAGACGCCTGCTCGGCCAACGGAGGAATCCATCCCAGAGGACTTTCCTTTCTAATGCAGAACCAAAGCCAAATCCGAACCTATGTGATGGCAGAATGCGCAGTTTTCAGGAAGACCAAAGAGCGCTTCGGTGGCCTTTCCAACATGGCGCCTGGTTTTCCGCTCCATGTCAATGGCGCCCATATTCTGACTTCTGAGGCTCTCTATCAAGCCTGCCGGTTTCCAGACCGGCCGGACCTTCAGGAGCTGATCATAAGGCAGCGAAGCCCGATGACTGCAAAGATGAAGAGCAAGCCTCATCGAAAGGAGCATACAAGGCGAGATTGGGACCGGGTTCGAGTCAAAATTATGCGATGGTGCCTCCGCGTCAAGCTCGCGCAGAACTGGAACAGTTTTGGCGCCCTACTGCAGACCACTGGTGATCGCCCGATCGTGGAAAACTCACACAAAGACAGGTTCTGGGGCGCGGTTCCCGTCGACGAGACGACTCTTGAGGGCCGGAATACGCTTGGGAGGCTGCTGATGGAGCTCCGCGAAGAGCTTCGAGCTGATGCAGAGCATTTGAGGAATGTCGAGCCGCCACCCATACCGAGATTCCATCTTCTAAGAGAGCCAATACAAACCATAAGAGCCCATACAGACGTGAGGGGTATTGGGAGAGAACAGCCTACACGGCAGACCGAGCTGCCTGAAAAGCCAATGCCCAAGGCGCAACCGCCTGAGAGGACACATAGTGAGGGAGTGATGCAGACTATAGCGAAGCCGGAGTGCCATCAAGCAGATGCAGAAAAGACGACAATCCCCAAAGGATGCAAGCGGCTGGCGGAGGTGGATTTCCCGATTGCGGAGGTGTCGAGGCATTCGGTGCGAGAGAAGTCCATCAGACATGGACATCCAAGCACGCTGCACCTGTGGTGGGCGAGGCGCCCTCTGGCTGCGTGTCGGGCTGTGCTTCTCGAGTTGTTGCTGCCCGATCCGTGCGACCCAGACTGCCCGGATCCCTTCAAGGGCAGAGCGAGGGAGCTTCTTCCTGCCGTTCAGGGCAGGCCAGGGCCATCCGACCTTGATCTACGCAGGGCGCTCTTGAAGTTCGTCGCCGACTTCGCCAACTGGGACAATTCGAGTCATCCTAAGTATCTGAAAGTCGGTCGGGGACTTGTGAAGGCCGCGCACCCTGAGGAAACTCCCCTCGTCGTTGATCCCTTTGCGGGAGGCGGTTCGATTCCGCTTGAGGCGTTGCGCCTCGGCTGTGATGCTTTCGCTAGCGACCTCAACCCCGTCGCCTGTCTCATCCTGAAGGTGATGCTGGAGGATATCCCTCGTCATGGGCCAGAACTAGCCGATGAGCTCCGTCGCGTTGGGAAGGAGATCAAGGAGAAGGCGGAGCAAGAGCTGGCCGAATTCTACCCGAAAGATCCAGACGGTTCGACTCCCATCGCTTATCTTTGGGCACGGACGGTACGGTGTGAGTCTCCCGACTGCGGAGCGGAGATACCTCTGATGCGTTCCTTCTGGCTCTGCAAAAAGGCCAAGCGAATGCGAGCTCTAAGACCAATTATTCACCACAGAGACACGGAGAACGCCGAGAAGAGAAATGAGTCTATGTGTCCCCGTGGTGACTTCCCTCATATCCACTTCGAGATCTTTGAGCCCAAGAGCGAGAGCGAGGTCCACGCGGGCACCGTATCTCGTGCAAAGGCGACCTGCCTGTGCTGTGGGATGGTCCTGCCCCCTAAAAGGGTGCGGGCGCAGCTCTCTAAACAGCGAGGGGGAGCAGATGTTGTCTTTCATAAAAGAGACATAAAGACGGAGGAAAGGAAGGCAGACCTTATCTCTCCGTGGTGCAGGATTGGCGGTGCGCGGATGCTGGCCGTCGTAACGCTCAAGCCCGTAGAGAAGGGCCGGCATTACCGTCAGCCCACAGACCGCGATTATGAGGCGGTCTGGAAGGCCCAGCAACAACTTGAATCTATCCTCGACGAGTGGGAACGAGGCGACAAGAAAGGCCTATGCCCACTGCCCGATGAGCCACTTCCGCCTATAGGGACCCTGGGATTTCGTGTTCAAAGATATGGCATGATAACATGGGGGGATCTTTTTGCGGCAAGACAGAAAGTGAGACTGCTACAACTGCAACGGCAAATCCTGAAAGAGAATGGCCACGCTCTTCTGTTATTCCTCGCTCTTCTGTTTGGGAAAGTTGCGGATGGGAATAACTCCCTGTCACGCTGGATGGCCGGCTATGAGCATCCGGTCGGCCTGTTCAGTCGGCAGGCAATACCGATTGTGTGGGACTTCTGCGAGCAGGCTATTGGATGTCATACCGGAGCCGCATTGGTTTCAGCAACGAATAGTATCGCAAGGGTGATTGAGTTCAATGCCATTCCCTCTCCAGGGCAGTGTCAGCAGGAGGACGCACGCTGCTCGTCTATACCACAAGGATCATGCCGTGTATGGTTCACGGATCCGCCTTACTATGACGCTATTCCCTATGCGGACTTATCGGACTTTTTCTTCGTCTGGCTCAAGCGCTTGATCTCCTATAACGCATTAATGCAGAGCTCACACGAATCAGACCCCAAACTCACACCCAAAGATCGCGAGATCGTGCAGGATGAAACTAAGACCTTTGATGGAGCTCCAAAGGATAGGAGTTTTTTTGAAAACAGCATGAAAGTCGTCTTCTCAACCGGCCGGCGAGTCCTCTGCGACGATGGAATTGGCTCCATCGTATTTGCCCACAAGACAACCAGCGGATGGGAGGCCCTTCTATCAGGTCTCAGCAAAGGCGGATGGACGATTACTGCGTCTTGGCCGATCTCCACCGAAATGACATCTCGACTAAGGGCCCGCGATTCCGCAGCACTTGCCACCAGCGTTCACCTCATCTGCCGCCCGCGTCCTGCGGATGCCCCAGTGGGCGATTGGGCGGATGTGCTGCGTGAACTGCCGAGTCGGGTTCGTGATTGGATTGAGCGTCTTCAGTCGGAAGGTATCCGAGGCGCGGACCTCGTCTTTGCTTGCATTGGCCCTGCGCTTGAGATATTCAGCCGCTACTGCCGCGTCGAGACCGCCGAGGGCCAGGAGGTGAAGCTGGCCGAATACCTGGAGAAGGTCTGGGAAGTTGTGGGGCGCATGGCGCTTGAGCAGATTCTTGGCACGGAAGAGTCGCGAGTGAGCAATGGGGCGGGAAGTGTCCTAGAGGAGGACGCCCGTCTGACAGCACTATTCCTATGGACGCTCCAGTCCACGGGTAAGGAAGTTACGGAGACACAAGAGAGCACAGAGAGGGAAGGTGGGGCTACAGAAGAGGGTGAGGAGGATGCTGACGATGCGTCTGGCCGTCGAGGCAAGGCAAAGGGTTATTCGCTCGTTTTCGACCTGGTGCGCCGCTTTGCTCAGCCGTTGGGAATAGGCCTCCCGAAATGGGAGGACCGCATCATCAAGACTGAGAAGGGCGTCGTTCGCCTTCTGCCTGTCTCAGAGCGTGCGAGGCAGCTATTCGGCAAGGATGGGGTCGGCCAGGCGGCAGACTGGATCGAGGCTCAACCCGACAAAGCTGCCCAATTGGCCCTCTTCCCCGAGTTAGAGGATCAGGCCCCCAAGATTCGTGGTCGGCGTAAGAGGGCTATCGTCGATCCGAAGGGGCTTGAAGGTGACGCGATGCGCGAGGCCACGACGCTCGATCGTGTGCACGCAGCGATGTTGCTCCAGGCGAGTGGTCAGGCGAATGCGCTTCGGGCGCTGATCAAGGCCGAGCAAGGAAGGGGCCCGAATTTCATGCGCCTTGCGAACGCGCTCTCTGCGCTCTATCCTCGCGGCAGCGAGGAGAAGCGTTTGCTGGATGCAATGCTTCTCGCTGTGCCGAGGTAGGGAGGGATTCATGAAGACATACGGCAATGCGCGACCAATGTTGATCATCAGAGCCAAAGGGCCAGCCACGAAGCACGGAAGTATCCCCCTCAAAGATCTACTGCTGCTGGGAAAGGGAATACAGACGGCCATTCAGCGCGTGGCTCGAGTCCTGGTTGGCCAGGGAGATAGTGGAAGACCGGGAAAGCCTCCAAAAGATGTTGCCTCAAGTTGCCTGTTGGAGGTAATAGCTCTGAATCGGGGCAGCTTCGAGCTGGCACTCGACCTTCCCCGGGACCAATTGCCAATTGCCCATCTGGGCATGGAGGCGATAAACAAGCTCCTTGACGGCCTGGAGGCGATCCAAGAGGGCAATGGCCCCATGCCGGCGGGCTTCGACAAGGGTGTTCTGCATAGCCTCAAGGATATTGGGGCAGACATCGGGAAGGGAATAGACGCCGTTGAGATTGAGTCCAGGCTGCAATCCGTAGCTAGAAGGTTTGCTCTGAACAAAGAGGTGAAGAGTCTGATCGCTAAGCGCATCCAAGGCCCAGTTGCGGCGTTGAGGTCCATCGAAGGGCGGCTGTTGATGGCCGATTTCGGCCATGCAAAGGAGAAATGTCGCATTCATCCACCTGCGGGACAACCCATCGTATGCAGCTTTGACGAATCGCTTGAGGATACTGTCTATGAACATCTGAGGCAGTACGTTCGAATCACGGGTGAGACTCAGGAGGACGCTACTACAGGGAGAATCTCGAGCATTAACATCACGGACATTGAACCTGTCATCATAGAAAACCAGGAGGTTGGAACTTTCTCAGCGGAGGAATTCTGGGAGCGTAAATCCCTTGAGCAGTTGGCGAAAGAGCAGGAGATATCCCCAATCGCCGATCTGGATGATATCTGGGGCAAAGGTGCTGACCTTTGGGAAGACAACGATGATTTCGATGCTTTCATTGCTGGGACCAAAGGAATTCCTGACGGGCTAGCTTGATGATGGATACACTGCTGCTCGACACCAACATTGTCTCCTACGTTATGAAGGGCGACACTCGAGCAGAGAAATATCGTCCGTATTTCGCTGGAAGGACGTTGGCGATATCCTTCATGACCGTGGGCGAGCTGTATGAGGGCGCGTATCGGGCAGGCTGGTCCGAGCCTAGATTGAGGAGGTTGAGGGAAGAAATAAGACGATACTTGGTAATCCCTTTCTCATTCGCGGTTTGTGTGACCTGGGGACAACTTCGCGCTGAGCGCCGCAAGCAACCTATTTCCGTTGCGGACGGATGGATTGCTGCAACGGCTCTCGCGCACGCGTGCCCGCTCCTACTCATAATCTAAACGATTTCACTGGAATTTCTGAGCTTGAGATTCTAACGGAATACACTCGTCAGAAGAGGGACAATGATGCAACCTTGGTATAAAATCGCACTACCACGGAAAGAGGTCCGCGAGGGTCGTTCGTTCAACCCGGACGAGTTCGCAATCCACTTGGAGCAAGTCGCAGCGGGAACCGCCCCTGAGGACTATCGGGACCCTAGACAATTCTTCTCTAGGAACTGGTTCACTCAAGCGCTGACAGAGCACGTGGGCATGGTAATGAGAAGGCTCGACGGCCAGACGGTGAACACCGCCCCCGTCATTACGCTCGTCACCCAATTTGGCGGTGGGAAGACACATACTCTAGCGGCTCTTTACCATCTGTCAAAGAACGGTGCGGAGGCTATGGGCTTTGATGGCGTGCCTGATGTTGTCAAAAATTCAGGTGTCAAATCGCCCCCCAAGGCGAGAGTGGCAGCCTTCGTTGGCAATGCCTGGGACCCACGAGAGGGATCCGAGACCCCATGGATCGACGTTGCACGGCAGTTGGCAGGGGACAAGGGAGTTGCGGAGCTCGGCCCCGCAGCTAAGACTACTCCTCCTGGAACAGAGTCGCTGAGCCGCGTCTTCAAGGCGGCAAACGCGCCGGTCCTTCTCCTCTTCGATGAAGTTCTCAACTTCATGGGACGACATAGGGGAATGGCGGAGCAATTCTACGCATTCATTCAGAATCTAACGGTGGCAGCAACTGGCACGGCGCATGCCGCTGCTGTCATCAGCCTTCCGCGAAGTCAAGTTGAGATGACCGATTGGGATATGCAGTGGCAGGACAGGATCACGAAGGTCGTTCGTCGCGTTGCGAAAGACCTTATCGCTAACGACGAGACTGAGATCAGCGAGGTTGTGCGGAGACGGCTCTTTGATGAGATCGGAGGCGACCGGACCCGCAGAAATGTCTCAAAAGCCTATGCGGATTGGTGTTTTGAGCGCCGAGCACAGCTGCCATCCGAATGGACAGCTGTCAACAGCGCCTCAACCGAGAAGAAAGCGAAAGACTACCTTCGCAGCCGATTCGAGCTGTGCTATCCCTTCCATCCAGCCACGCTCTCCGTTTTTCAACGTAAGTGGCAGGCCTTGCCTCACTACCAGCAGACTCGTGGTACGCTCGCGATGCTGGCCCAGTGGATTGCATGGGCCTTTCGGACCGGCTTTGCTGAGGCTCGCACCGAGCCGCTTATTACGCTTGGCTCTGCCCCGCTCCACGTGCGGGAGTTCCAGAGCGTGGTGCTCGGGCAGCTCGGCGAATCTCGTCTCTCTTCCGCGGTGGAAGCCGACGTATGCGGGGCCCAGTCCCATGCGAAGGCGCTGGATGCTGACACCAAAGGACCTCTTAGAGATATCCATCGCAGAGTCGGAACTGCGATCTTCTTCGAATCATCGGGCGGTCAAGTTGAGAAGGTTGCACATCTTCCAGAGCTTCGATTCGCTATCGGGGAGCCAGAAGTTGACACTACCTCCGTGGACAGTGCGGCCCTCGAGCTTGAGCACAAGTCATACTTCATCCGAAGAGTAGGTTCCGACGGACTCAAGATCGGCTACAAACCGACTGTGAAGAAAGTCGTCAATGACAGGCGTGCGTCATTGGATGAGGAAACCGAGATAAGACCGGCGATGCGTACACTAGTTGAGCGAGAGTTCCGGAGAGGCGCGGGCATACCCATCGTGCCCTTCCCGGCCGATGGCGCTTCGGTGCAGGATACGGCGAAGTTGATGCTAATAATTGGGGATCCCGAGCTAGAATGGAACGGAAGTGAATCGCTCTTTGCACAGTTAGCAGAGTGGACGAGGCTTCGTGACAAATCGCCGCGTCTTTATCCGGGTTCTCTTGTTTGGTGCCTCAAGAAGCAGGGCCGAGAGCTGCGCGACAAGGTGGAGCTCTGGCTGGCCTGGAAGCGAGTCGCCAGGGAGATTACGGAAGGCTACTTGGGGAGCGACTTCGAGCATCGGGAACGGGCAGAGATCTCGGCGAGGGAGAGAGAGGCTGCCGATGTCGCGAGAGATGAGGTCTGGGGCGACTATCGATTCGCTCTCATCTTCGACAGCAAAGAGCCTACTGGATTGCAGGTCATTGACCTGGGGGCAGGCCATTCGAGTGCGGCAGAGACGCTCTGCAGTCGCGTGGTCGCTGCTCTGAAGTCCCAGGCATTGTTGAATGAGACTGTTGGCGCTGGCTACGTTGAGCGCCATTGGCCGCCTGCATTCAAAGAATCGGGAGCGTGGCCGCTCGCAAGCCTTCGCCAGAGCTTCCTCAATGGATCCTTGACAAGATTGATCGACCCCGACGCCGTCCTGCGTTCAAAGGTGGTTGAGTGGATCGCGAAGGGCGAATTCGGGCTGGCCTCTGGCCAGAAGCCCGACGGCTCTTACAAGAGAGTTTGGTTCAACGAAGGCCTTTCGCCTGATGAGGTGACTTTCGAATCGGGCGTCTTTCTCCTGCTGAAAGCGCGAGCAGAGTCATTGAAGGAACCTGAGCCCTCCCCGCGAGGGTCAATCTTGGAACCGGAGCCCCCAATAGAACGAGGAGCATCGCGACAAGAGCGGAAGGACCAAGGGCCCGCGCCTCAGCTTGCTGTCGAGAAGAACGCCGAAGCAGCCAAGGCACCCAGAACATTCCGAATCTTAGGTGACATCCCTCCCGAGCTCTGGAACAGACTGGGCACAAAGCTGATACCGAAATTGCGAAACGGGACAAACCTCAGCATCGGCGTGGAGTTCGCTGTGACTGTCGATGGGCGCTTTGCCAGGAGCTTCGAGACTGATGTGAGGCAGATACTAGAGGATCTCGGGCTCTCGGAGATGGTGAGGATCGGATGAGGTGAAAGCTGGACTATAAGAGGCCACATGAATAATCCAATCCTTTTCCCCTTCGAGCTGAGAGAGTTGAATCCGCAAGAACTGGAAGGCAACGAACTCCTGGAATTGCTACAACAGGGCCTGAACGAAGACATCAATGCCCTTAATTAGCGGCGATCGGCTGCTGGATCATGAAAGGCGTCAGCAGCATTTGAGGAAGCAGGATAGTCCTCCGCCTGCCGCGATATGAGAACCGTGCGAATTCTCAGGGTTGTGGGGTCCCAATCCGACCGATTCCACCACACACCCGCTAACGCACATTCGCCTTCTTGTGATTAAGGACACTACCACGCGGGCGCCAGTCAACAGAACGCAGTCAGTAAACTATTCGGGCATCCTGCGTTAAACTGACGAGCTCCAGTCAACTGCCAAATCCACGAATGTGAACTAAATGTGAAGTAAACCAGCGAGTCCAATGCCACACAGCCAAAAACCCCACGATCATAGTTTGACTCAACCAATAGACCGGAAATGTGAAGTAAATGTGAACATTCCTATCACTTACAGGCATTACACACCACTAAGCATCAGCATATATGGGGAAAACTCTCTTCAGAGGGATTTCGGAACTTTCTCGACCCATCAATCGTCGAGAAGGCCGCTATAAGACTAAAATGCGAGAGGGGGGACTCGAACCCCCATGGTAAAACCACTGGATCCTAAGTCCAGCGCGTCTGCCAGTTCCGCCACTCTCGCAAAGGGCATTTTCGGCCGATGCAACTCTGCCCGCGTCAAGTGGTGTGGGCGGCGCCAGCCAAGATGAGAAGATTAAGGAACAATCGCCGCGTCTGCAAGCTTGAAATGGGGGATTCCCAATCGCCGTCGGAGGATCATTGTAGTATTGGCAGCATCGCCATCAGCGCCTCGCAGTTGAAGTTGACCGAATCGAACCAATCGAGATCATCAGGGGCGCCATTTGCACTATTGTCGAGGAGATTGAAGAAGAGATGATCCCCCGAAGGGATAGTCCATGTCGGGCACCGATGTTCTCTCGAGGTTCAACTGCTGATATGTGATGATCGTTGACGGCTCAGCAAACCAGCAGGAGGCGCTCTGCCGCAAAAACCACCTGCTCAGTTCCGATCATTGGCCAGGGCAATGCGGATCCACTCTTCGGGAGTGTAACCACCAACGTAGAAAGGAGCCTGCCAAATGTCCCGAGAATCGAAATCTGCCCGCAGTCCGAGGCCATCCACGAATTCACCGAATCCAGACATTGAGCGGAACTCGAATGCGCTCAGTTTGGGTGAGGAGAAGAAGCAGTTGGGGTATTCCCGCCTCTGGGCCTCCCAGCGGTTGATGATGAGGACATATACCTCGCGGTCAGTGTTGTCCGTGGGTCTTTTGTAATGGTCTTTGCAGAAGTGATAATATGTGTAAAAGGGGCAGTTTTCATCCTCCTGCCCGGTCTCCTTACGATAGACGAATACGCGGCCATCAAAAACCCGCTCATCGTCCCCGAAGCGTTCAAGTAACGCCCTGACCAAGGTCTTTGCGCCTCCAAATGTGAAGATATACGGATTGCCAACCAGGATTACGTGGTTGTAGATATGGCCGAAACCAAGAAGGACAATCGCGCCGACGATGATCGCTCGGTTTAGGCCGGCGATTCTGACGCTAGCCAACTGGATCGATCCTTCACGCAGGACTTGGAAGAGGCGAAGACCAATATACAATGCGGCGATTGGGAGCGCATATATGGAATAGTGTGGCCGAAGCTCTGCCCCGAGCTGGAGATTCGCAGCCAGCATCGGAATGAAGGGCAAGGTGGAGACGATGAGAACAGGCAGTTCGATGCAACGAGCTAGGTCACACGAGGTTTTGTCCGTTTGACCCCTTCTGAAGAGGTTCCAAAGTGCGAAGAAGGCAATAAGCCACAGTGTCGGTCGGAGGGGATTCGGATAGAACTTGGCGATGGAATAGAGTGATGACCCGAGAACGAGTCCCCACATTGGAATGGCAAGCCTATCGTGTAATGCGAATACGGCATGATGGAATCTTCTCACAAGAAAATGACCGAGCGCAATCATCGGTCCAACCCCGACATATATGACCAGACAAAGCACCGTCAGTGATGTATATTTCTCTGTCAGGATGCCGATAGAAAGAGGAATGGCGAGCGCGACGCCGAGGGCAGAGCCCGTTATCTTATGCTTGGCTGCGACTTTCTGGAGTGAGACCACGGGCAAGAATGCCAGCGGGGCAAGAAAAGCCATTGGATGCATGTGCGTGCATAAAACGCCGGTCAGAATGAATGCGTACCACAAGCGAACACTGCCCGAATTGGCGAATAGGAGCGAGAACGAGAACGTCAGCAGCGATAGCGCTACCAGCAGATGGGGACTCCAGATCGTGTCCGTCAGATGTAGAAGCTCCGGGCAGACAAGAAGGAAGATAACGGTGAAAAGTGCAGCTTGCCCCCCAAAGAGCCGACGCAGCGCGATCCCTGTAACGGCGAGAGTCACCAACCACAAAATATTCATCTCAATCACTGCGGCAAGCGGCGTGCCTCCAATGAAGCAGCCCAAAGCCACAAGATAGTAGTAGACGGGCGACCCCCTAGTATTAAAGTCTATCGACATCCAGGGGCCAAAAAGAGGAAACTCCAGCCCCTGTGCGATGCGCATTGCATAATACGAGTCCCTCGCCTGATCTTGCATCATCGGTGCGCGGTCCAGATACGCAATACGATACGCAAAGACTGCTGACAACAAAGCGGCGACCACAATCCATGACTTAATGCTGATCGGTCGGCTCAACATTACACCGTGCTCACAGTCTTGTAGTCCCACCTCGCAGTCCAACAAATCCCTGCAGACGATATCGTCCTCATGAACCTGCTCTTGGGCTTTGTGTGGCTAGATAGCCGATCGCTTATTTTTGATCAAGAGTTATTGCAAAGTAAACGCAGCTGTCCCAATATCTGAGTAGGATATCAATGTGCCCGGCTCGATCAGCGCAGAGAACAGGATGAACTGCCCTGTTGTGTCGAATGGCCCATTCCCCGCTAGGCTTGCCACGAAAGCCGGGCCTGAGAATGTGAAGCCCCCCTCCAGCATCATGCTGGAGATGAAAGGTGTGATATCCGCAACCCACGGCGCCTCGCCAAACCCGCCCGGCGCCCAGAACTGACCGTCCGGCGCGAGCATGAGCACGTAAACATCTGCGGTCAGATCATAAGGCACGTCAACATCCAACGAGATGACTACGGTATCGCCATCCGGTGAATAGGCGCCCTTGTCAGTGCTGATATTCACAAATGGCTCGCCGTCCAAGGTGAACCGGGTGGCTGCAATGTCAGTGATGAAATTGAGTGTCCCGGCCTCAACAGCAACCGTTCTGAGCGTGTATGCGCCCGTCTTTGCGATCATCGGCAGCTCGCACGGCAGCGTTGTTGAGAGAACTTGCGTCGTCTCGTCGTGGCCGCTCTCGATCTCTACATCCGTGTCATAATGCGAGGTGCCTTCCGCCCAATCTCCACTCTTAAGGGC
>JAGHCW010000102.1 GCA_021160245.1 bacterium
CCTCGGTTCTTGTCAAAGCAATTGTGGGCAGCCTGCGCCATCTCTCGACGTTTGTCCGGCGAGGAGAGCAACTTGGAGAGCGTATCGACGAGTTCTTTTCCGTTCGCCACTTGAATTGCCGCGCCCGAGGAGAGAAGGACCTGGGCCACTTGTCTGAAGTTCTGCATGTTAGGCCCAAAGACGACGGGAACGCCGGACGATGCGGGCTCCAGCGGGTTTTGTCCGCCCGGAGCATCATCACAGAGGCTCTTCCCCACAAACGCGACCTGCGCGATCTTGTAGGCCTTTACGAGCTCTCCGATCGTGTCCAAGATCAAGAGATCGAAAGGTCCGCCGGAACCCGGGCCATTACTTCTCTGAGCAAAGGCAATGCCTCTCTCCCCAGCGAGTTTGGCTATCTCGGCGCCCCTCCCGACGTGCCTGGGCGCGATGATCATCGCCAGGTTAGGATGTTGGCGTCGCAGCTCCTGGAATGCCGTCACAAGAATCTCCTCCTCGCCGGGGTGGGTGCTGCCGGCGACAACGACCGCCCGTTGGCCACCGATGCCGAAGTCCAGTATTGCCTCTGCAATCTCCGTTTCGGATGGCTGTTGTTGTGGAACGTCGAACTTCACGGTTCCGGCTACGTTCAGAATCTCAAGAGGCGCTCCGAGGCTGAGCATTCTGTCCCGGTCCGCCTCAGTCTGAACCAGTATCGCAGAAAACATTGAAAGAAGCTTTCTTATCATTGGTCTGATCAGCCTGTAGCGACCGATAGATTTGTCGGAGATACGGCCATTGCAGAGGGCAAGCGGAATGCCCACCTTCGCCGCCTCATTTATGAAGTTTGGCCAAAGCTCCGTCTCGGCAATGATAACGCAGCAGGGATCGACTAGCCTGAGAAAGCGGCGGACAATGAAGGACAGATCGAACGGGAAATAGACCGTTGTGACGTCCGGACCCAGTGTGTCTTTCGCGTGTTCCTGACCCGTAATTGTGATGGTAGAGAGCACGATTGGCAGATGGACGTCATCTAATGCCTCGATGATTCGCTTTGCGACGCCAACCTCCCCAACCGAGACCGCGTGAATGAATATCGGCCTCTTGGGAAGTGCTTTTAGCGCGGCTTTGGTCTTTTTGTCAAAGAACGTCAGCCTGGGGATGAAGTTGATTCTGTATTTCGCGGTGAAGAGGACGATGGGAATTATGATTGGAGACAGAAGAAGCAGAGCGATCGGGAGTAGTGAGTTGTATATGAGCAATAGAAACAAGGCCTGACTACCCTAGCGCCGCTTTGCGTCTCATCGGACAATCTCCTCTGCGCGTTGAGTTATCTCTATTAGTCGGCGCTGAAGCTCCTCTCGTAGGGAGTCCATCATCTCGTCGTCCGCGTCGCTCGGAACGTTTATGGCCTCGCCGGCAAGAAAGATGCCTCGACTAAACGGAGCGGGCAATATGAAATTATCCCAGCTTTTGAATTCTTTGCGCCTTGAGCAAGCGTACGTGACGGGGAAGATGGGTGCCGAAGTGGCCTTCCCGAGGGCAATGGCGCCCATTCTCACCTGCCATTTGGGACCCCGCGGGCCATCAGGTGTAATCGCTATGCTGCCACCGCCCTCAATCACTTTGACCATCTGCCTGAATCCGCTTGCCCCGCCTCTTGTGGCTGAACCTCGCACGGATGGCATGCCAAAATGCGCGACCGTTCTGCTTATCAGCTCGCCGTCCCTGTGGTTGCTGATAAGAACGTGAGGCAGCTTGCTGTCACGAATGAAGGGCATCATCAGAAGCCGCTGATGCCACAGGGCGAAGATCGAGGGAAGACCTTTGTCCCAACGCTCCCTTATCTCCTCATAGCCCTCATCTTTGAACCGCATCGTCCCCTTGAGCGCCTTGACGAATAGGCTTATCAGAAGAGGCGTAGTGGCGAGGACAAAACGGTTATTAAGTCGCATATTCTTTGACCTTTTCCGAAGGGCTATCTGCCGCTAGGAAGCGACCATGTCGATAATGGTTCCGGTATCGGCCGGAATGGAGTCGTGGCGCCTAATGTCGTCCATGACTTCGAAATCCCGCTCGGTCGTCTTGCCGAGTATCCTAGTTCTCAATAGAGCTGTAGGGAATCGACGACTAGACATGCCCGCCACCGATTGGCCCCGGAGACCGCTGCACGAGCTTCTTCTTCAGATGACGAATGTGCTCGGGTGTCGTGCCGCAGCAGCCGCCGATTATCGAGGCGCCCGCATCGAAGAGCTTCTCAGCCTCGGTCGCAAACTCATCCGGCGTCTGGTCATAGACCGTCTGCTCATTCACCATTTTGGGGAAGCCAGCGTTTGGATACGCTACGATCGGCAGTTTGGTCTTGGCCCGGTAGGACTCGACCACCCTCAGCATGTCTCTGGCGCCGGTGCCGCAGTTCGTGCCGACGCCCTGAAGATCGATCTTCTGATTCTCGATCATCACAACGAAGTCCGCCGGGCTGGTTCCCATCATCGTCCGCGGACCGTGAGGCGTCGGGTCGAACGTGAGGTTGACAAACACCGGAAGCTTTGCGTCCACAGCTTTTGCGGCCCCAGCTGCGATAAGCGCCTCCTCTGGGGAGAGCATAGTCTCCACGATGACAGCGTCCACGCCCCCGGACACGAGCGCCTCGGTCTGCCTTTTGAAGTGCTGATGCAGGTCTGAAGCGGAGGCGGCTCCAAGCGGCTCCAGCAGCTCGCCAGTGGGGCCGATACCGCCGAAGATGAAGGCCGTTTTGTCCTT
This sequence comes from bacterium, assembly GCA_021160245.1. GTDB lineage: Bacteria > B130-G9 > B130-G9 > B130-G9 > B130-G9 > JAGHCW01. The sequence goes on from JAGHCW010000102.1 coordinate 2,743, forward strand.
CCCGGCCAAGTTCCGGGCCTCACAAGCCAAAATCGCCCCGGCTCGGTTTATCTCCTCGGTTTTCTCCTCAATGCCGAACATGGCGAGCTTCTTCGGCGAGGCGCCGAATGTATTTGTAACGATTATATCCGCCCCGGCCTTGAGATAACCTTTATGAACCTCGCGAATGCGGTCGGGATGCTTGATATTCCAGAGCTCCGGGCACTCGCCCAGGCCCAGTCCGAGCTGTTGAAGCATTGTGCCCATCGCGCCGTCAAGCACCAGAGGAGAATCGCCACCGAGTGCCGAAAGAAGCCTATTGCTCAAGATGAAGTAACTCCTTTACCTTTTGCACGGCGCCGGTTGCCTCGTCCGCATAACCGTCCGCGCCTATGGAATTTGCATAATCCTGTGTTACGGGGGCGCCACCTACTATGACATGCACTTGATCGCGCAAACCCGCCTCTTCCAGCAGCTCAATCGTGCGCTTCATCTGAGGCATTGATGTTGTGATCAGCGATGACAGGCCAATAATCGAGGCGCCGTTTTCTTTCGCCGCCTCGATGAAACGTTCGGGGGCAACATCTCGGCCCAAGTTGAGAACCTCAAAGCCCGCGCCCTCAAGCATCATCCCGACAACGTTCTTGCCGATGTCGTGCAGGTCTCCAAGAACAGTGCCGATTACTACTTTGCCCAAGGGCTGAACGTCCGACTTGGTGAGGAGCGGCTTGAGTATGTTTGTGGCTGAGGTCATGGCTCTGGCTGAGAAGAGGACCTCGGGGATAAATATCTCTTTCGCCTGGAAACGGCTCCCCACAATGTTCATTCCCGCCATCATAGTGTCAAGAATCGATTTGGGCGATTCCTCATTCGATAGCTCGCCCTTTACTAGATCACAGAGCTCCTTCTCCTGCCCTGCGATAAGGGCTGTTTTTATACTCTCTTCGTTCACAAAATTTCTCCCGTTGACCAATTAAACATTCTCACCTCACAAAAACTACATCGGTGTTTGCGAAAGTTTCAACTTAGAATTGAGCTGATACACGAATGCCAGTATCTCTGCGACCGCGCGGTAGAGCTCTGGAGGTATCGATTCATCCAAATCCAGCGCCATAAGCGCCTCGGCGAGGTCAGGATCCTCCCTGATGGGGATATCGTGCTTCTTGGCGATCTGAATGATCTTCTCCGCGACAAATCCCCTCCCCTTACCGATCAGACGAGGCGCGGCTTGCGTTTTTGGCTCGTATTTTATGGCAGCAGCCTTTTTGCGTTTGCTCTTGTCTGGCATCGATCAGAGCCCCGCATCTATCTGCGTGAATGTGGGAAGATTCTTCGCTGTCAGCTTCGTCGGCTCGGTACCGGCTACAAAGGCCTCAAGTATGGCGTCAGCTGTCCTATCAGTCGCAAGAAGCCCGGTCTTTGCGTCAACCATCCTAAGCACAATACCTTCCGGCCTTACATACTCTTTCACCGGCTCGTCCTTCAGAACACTCTCCATGAACTTTATCCAGATTGGAAGAGCCGCCCGAGCTCCCGATTCTTGTTTGCCCAGCGTGAGCGTCATGTCATCGAAGCCCACCCAAGACCCCACAACAAGGTCGGAGCTGAAGCCCAAGAACCATGCGTCGGCGAAGTCGTTGCTTGTCCCTGTCTTGCCGCCGAGATTGTGCCCCAGCCTCTTCGCTCGAACACCAGTCCCACGCTGGATGACTCCCCTCAACATGTGGGTCATAACGTATGCTGTCTGCGGCGAGAGCACCTGGTCAAAACTAGGCCTGTCAGCAAAGATCTCACGCCCCTTGTGATCAGTTATTCGCTTGATGAAGACCGGGTGGAAGCGCCTGCCCCCATCCGGAAATACGCCGTATAAGCAGGTTAGCTCAAGCAAGCTCACACCGATTGAGCCCAATGCTAGCGAAGGCACCGGTTGAAGATTTGATTCTATGCCGAGTATCCGGGCATATTTCACCGCGAGATGAGGACTGATCCTGTTGATTAGATTTACAGTCGCGAGGTTCTTTGATTTCTCAAGAGCCGTTTGGAGCGTGATCGGCCCATAGACCCGCTCGCCGTAGTTCTTCGGCTTCCAGACCTTGTCAACCTCGTCTTTATAGACAGGAACGTCCAGAATTATGTCCGTCGGAACCATGCTCGTATCGATTGCAGCCGTGTAAATAACCGGCTTGAAGGCGGACCCAGGCTGCCGCCGAGATTGTATTACTCTATTGAATTCACTGACGCCAAAGCTTCTGCCGCCAACCATTGCCTTCACGTAGCCTGTGTGAAGGTCAATAGCGACAAGCGCGCCCTCGACTATCGGCTCCTGCTCCAACCACAGGACGATCGGCATCTCGTCCTCTGATTTATACTTCGGACCGATCATCACCTCGATCATGTCATCCGGGGCAAGGCCCAGCTCCCTGTTCGCATCGAGCGCCCATTTGAATCGCTTGGGTGGGATAATGCCCGTCAGTTCCTTGCCAAACGCGACCGCAATCCCCGTATCGCTTAACTCGGTCACCTTTGCGTATGTCTTAAGGCCGCCGCTGAGCTTATCTTTCGTGAGCGCCTCGTCAATCTGAACGCCTTCTACGGGTCCCCGAAAGCCCTGCCTTTTGTCCAATCTCCGCAGACCGTAACGAACGGCCTCCTCCGCTACCGCCTGCATCTTAAGGTCCACTGTTGTATAGATATTGAGGCCATCCCGATAAATGACGTCCATGGCCGAGCCGCTATACAGCTTGTTCTCTGAAGCCTCATCTTCCTGCACTGCAATCTTGAAAATCTTGAGCGCAGAGCGCCTTATGTGCTCAAAGAACCAGCCACCGACAGGAATCTCCTCAATGCTCTCCCGGACGCCAACGCTGAGCGGCAAGGCGATGTAATCCGCACACTGCTCAGAAGAGATGAGCCGCTCCTCGGCCATGCGCCTCAATGCGATGTTCCGCCGTCGAAGCGCCAGATCGGCATTCACGAACGGGGAATATCTACTGGGTGAACGAGGCAGGCCCGCGAGCATCGCGAACTGCTCAGTTGACAGGTCCTTAAGCGGCTTCTGGAAATAGACCTGCGCTGCTGCCGCAACGCCGTACGCCCCCGACCCGAAGTATATCTCATTGAGGTAATACTCCATTATCTTGTGCTTGTCGGCGAGCTCCCGCTCAATCCTGAGCGCCAGAATCATCTCCTTGATCTTCCGAGTATAAGTCTGCTCTGGGGTCAAAAAGAGCCTGCGAGCTAGCTGCTGGGTTATAGTGCTTGCGCCTTGCTTGATACGGCGGTATCGAATGTTCGCCCAAGCCGCCCTGACAATGCCGATCCAGTCAACCCCGTGGTGATCATAGAAACGAGAATCCTCGACCGCGATAATGGCATTCTGCATCATCTCGGGAATCTCATCAATTGGTGTCCAAATCCGCCGTTCGATGAAGAACTCGTGAACCTTGTTGCCCTCATTATCATAGACTAGCGAGGCGAGGCTCGGCCTGAAATCGTTGATGATCTCAATCGAGGGCAGGTCTGATGAAAGGTTGAAATATCCCACAATCAAACCACAGAGACCCACCGCAAAGGCCACCAAGAACAGCCAGGCAATCTTGGCTATTATATGCCTTTTCTTCCTGCTCGCTTCAGGCATCGTTACCAATTCTCTCTCTTCAAGGCCTCGAGCTCATCCTTTCGCTCCGCCATCAGAACAAATACCTCTTCTAAATGCAGGACGTTTATGAACGTGGAGATGCTACAGCTTTTTGTCAGCGCTCCCTTCTTCTTAACAACTGAGCGCACCTTTCCGACCCTAAGTCCCTTGGGAAATATCCCGCCGAAGCCGGAGCTTATCACCGTGTCCCCCGGCTTCAAGTCCGCCTCAGCGTCGATATAGACCATTTCACAGATATTGCTCCCGTTGCCCTGGAGTATCCCCGCGGCCCTGGAACGCTGCACGAGAACCGCAATGCTGCTCCTTGCGTCGGTCAAAAGCTGAACCCTTGCCGTGCGCGCCGAGACCTTTATGACCTTGCCCGCTATGCCGCTGTACGTTGTCACCGGCATGTTGATGCTCACGCCGTCTCTTGAGCCCCGGTCTATGAAGACGCTGCTGAAGAATCTCGAGGGGTCAACGCCGATTACGGAACAGACCAGTAGATCATAGCGCATCGACTCCTCAAGGTTAACTATCCTCCTCAACCGCTTGTTCTGTATCTGCTCCTCGATCAAACTTGTGTTCTGAGCCTCGAGCCTAGACACTCTCCGGCGCAATCGCTTATTGTCCCGGTTTGTGTTCACTAGGTTGATGTAGTCGTCAATAGCATTGGAGAAGAATCCATAAACCCCAACGGAGGCAGACTGGAATGGTCCGATGATTGCCATGATGCCCTTCTCAATTATGAGCGTCTTCTCCGGATTACGCATATCGAGCGACATCAAGTAAATGGATATCGTGATCAATGAGACCAGCAACAGAGGCGTCTGGTGTCTCCCAATAAAACCGGTCATCAGAAAGGCCTCCGAATGCTTGAGGCTATCGAGCCATCGAGGCAACCTTGCGGAGAAGGTTCAGGTCGTTCAACATCCTACCGGCCCCGAGCACAACGGAAGTCAGTGGGTCCTCGGACATACTGATGGGCAGCCCCGTCTCGTCCCTCAGTCGGAGATCGAGGCTCCGAATCAAAGACCCTCCGCCGGATAGCATCAAGCCCCGCTCCGCGATGTCGCCAGAGAGCTCCGGCGGCGTCTTCTCGAGCGCCTGTCTTATCAGGTGAACGACCGCGTCAATAGTATCCTTCAAAGCCTCTCTGATCTCGTCATCTGTGACCGTGATTCGTTTTGGAACACCCCGAAGCACGTCTCGCCCCTGTATCTCAACGGAGAGCGGCTTCTTAAGAGGATATGCGGAACCAACCTGTATCTTAACGTATTCCGCCATTCGTTGACCGATCAGAAGGTTGTGCTTTCTCTTTATGTACTGTTGGATGCTGTCGTCCATACGGTCGCCGCCGAGCCTCAGCGATTGCTTGAACACCATTCCAGCAAGGGAGATGACCGCAACCTCCGTAGTCCCACCACCAATGTCAACTATCATGCTACCGAATGGCTCATCGATCGGAAGGCCCGCACCGATTGCCGCCGCCATCGGCTCCTCAACAAGATAAACCTCAGCAGCCCCAGCCTTTGTCGCCGACTCGATAACCGCCTTGCGCTCAACCTGAGTAATCCCTGACGGAACCGCTACGATGATCCTGGGACGAATAAACGGCCGAGAAATCGCACCTCCACCATGAACCTTGCTGATGAAATGACGTAGCATCTTCTCAGTTACGTCGAAATCCGAGATGACCCCGTCCTGCAACGGTTTGATGGCGAGTATGTTCTGCGGTGTCCGACCGACCATGCGCCTCGCCTCTTTGCCGACCGCGAGAACCTTTTTTGTGTCTATCTGTATTGCAACGATCGACGGTTCTCCCAACACGATGCCTCGATTCTTCATGTAAATCAGGCTGTTTGCGGTGCCGAGGTCTATTGCCAAGTCATTTGAGAAGAAAGAGAAGAGCCACTGAAACATCAAGTTCCCTCCGCGCATCGCCCGTCCGCTCGGACATCGCGACGCAAGCTGACAATCCGTGCATTCCCGTACTTGATCGGGCCAGCGCCTCCATGCTAATCTCTATTGCATGAAGGCGATTAACCTCTAACTAAAGTAAGCATGGGGCAGCACACTGTCAAGATTTTTCGCATCCGAGGTCCGCGCGCATGACTGTCATTGAATCAGTGATTTTTGGTGTTGTTCAAGGGTTGACCGAATTTCTGCCGATAAGCTCCTCCGGCCATCTGGCAGTATTTCACCAACTATCCGCATCCGCATCCGCATCTGACGCCCTAGTGCCAATGGGTGTTATCGCGCACCTGGGAACGCTGCTGGCGGTTCTCATTTACTTCCGACACGACCTTCTAATGTTTACTAAGGCAATCGTCCCAAGCGCTCTCTCATCCGCCCTCCGAAAGCCTTCCATGCTTGTAAAAGGCATAGAGGCAACCAACGAGGAGGACCCGAGATTCCATCAAAGGATCCTGATGATGATCGCCATCGGCTCAATACCAGCTGCCGCAATCGGACTCCTATTCAAGGACCACATCGAGAGCGCGTTCTCAAACGTCAAGGTGATTGGCGCCATGTTCCTGCTCACGACGGCAATCCTATTTCTTACAAAAGCATTTCGCGGACGAGGCAAGACCGTCTGGCACGCCTTCGTGCTTGATGCTCTTGTCATTGGAGCGTTTCAAGCCATCGCCATAATGCCCGGCATCTCAAGGTCTGGCGCAACAATCGCAGCGGCGCTCTTCCTCGGGTTTCGCAAGGACTTCGCCGCCAGATTCTCCTTTTTACTCTCAATCCCCGCGATAGCCGGCGCCTTCTTACTTGAGTTCTCAGACATCGCCCATGTCTTGAATAACCAAGGGGTGCTTGAGGCGCTTTTTGTATTTGTCTCGGCATTTGCCGTCGGCTATGTCGCAATAGCCGCGCTGCTGAAAGTCGTCGGACGAGGCAAACTCCACCTCTTTGGCTTCTATTGCCTCGCCATCGGCATCGCGACGCTGCTTTTCTTGTAGCAAGCGATCAGAGTCCGCAATGAAAAATACTTGACATTTGTGTGAACGTCGGTAATGTCCATCTTGCCTTCGCTGGGCCCTTTCTGAATCTTGCTATTGGAGAGGAATCTATGTTCACCGGCAATGACAGAACCACCTAACCGGGTCCTGTGACGCCGCGCCGCTTGCGACCGCCTCAGGACCATTCCCGACCCACAACCGTCTGAATTAGTCAATTCGCATTATTGATGTGAGAATCATAGGGAGAATTCGTCATGAGAATGAAGGAGGTAATTTGGATGAGAGATAGTAACACGTTTATTTGGGTCTTGACTGTCAGCCTTGTGGCTCTGCTTATGCTGAGCAACACGTCCACCGCCGTTGTGTGGGAGAATTTCACGGAAGCGGATGGTTTGATTGATAATTGTGCGAGCAGTGTGCATGAGGCCGCCGATGGGTCGATCTGGATAGGGACGTGCGGAGTTGGGCTCAACCAGTATATTGATGGGGAGTTGCTAACGTGGGATCAAGGGACTAGCTGGCTGCCAGACGATATACTTGGTATCTGTGAGGACGCCCAAGGCGCTATTTGGTGCCTTAGCTACAATGAGGGTTGTGGTTTTCTTGAAGCTGGCATTTGGCAGGAGGGTTTCACTCTCGATTGGGATATCGTTCCGGGTTTGCAGTGGGCTGCTGGTGGGATTTCGTGTGGGCCCGACGGCCGGCTTTGGGCAGGCTTCGCAGAGGGGATCAAGTGGTATGATCCCGAAACTGGGCAGGGCCAGAAGGTCTGGACATCTCCTCGGTACGACTATGCAGATTTTGGGGGAATACCTCATTTCCTTTGCGTGACGAGCGCCGGGCGCATTTGGTTCTGCTCAAGGGAACTCGACG
>JAGHCW010000133.1 GCA_021160245.1 bacterium
ACAACGGCATCCCGGTGAACGAGATACGAGACATCTCGACCGCGCCGAACGGCGATATCTGGTTTGCGACCCCAGCCGGCCTCTTGTGCCTCGAATCGGGTATGGCGCAGCCGGAGCCGAGTATCACGATCTCGACCGATGCTGAAACGTATCACGCTGGCGACACGATGCTCGTCGCGCTGACTTACGAGAATCCGGGGCCTGATCTCGAAATCGACATTCAGATCGCTTGCGTTCTGCCGGACGGCTCGCTCTACTACCACGAGGGAGGGGATATGCCGGAACCATACATAAGCGGCCTCTTGCCCTCCGGGACATTCATCCCCGGCTTTCCGGTCTTGATCCACGATTTCACCGCTGATTTCCCAACCGGCGACTACACCTGGCTTGCGGCATTCTTCGAGATGGGCACAATGAACATGATAGGCGAACTCTCTAGCGCCTCGTGGCGCTTTGAGTAATAGAGCGAATTGGGAGATGCGTTGCGATATGTGCTGAATTATGTAGATAGAATGTCGTCTGAAGGAGGTTCGTTGCGTCGCAATGCCACATAACTAAGAGTTTTCGTAATCTTTGTGCTCGGCTGTTTGGGCTCTCTGAAACGGGACTACAATGTAGCCGTAGGTGTCAACGGACGAAGTCGAATTGCGCCGGTATCCTCATCCCCCTAAGTGACTTGTCCGCCAAAGCATCCTCCTTCGCACCGGCTATGGAGGACAAGCCGGCGACGGTGGGTCCGAACAGCCTTATCTTGAGGGCTATATTCAGCCCCCTAGGGCTGAGGAGCTGCCTTGTTCACGTCTGATCCGTAGGTTGCATTTTACGGCTTCTGACGTTAATCCCTATTCAGGGATACAGAAATAACGCCTTCAACGGAGCGGGTCCGGGAATGAATACGAAAACTCCTCCTCGGCGGACCCTTGACGAAGCATCGGTTCACGGCGATAATCTCTTTGAATCAGAGGGAGAGAGAAACAATCGTCAGATTCACGCTGGATGCATATAGAGGAATGACCGTGCAAGCGATCAAAGACCCCGCCCTATCCGCGTTTGAGGCGGCCATCCGGGAGCGACTGGGCGAGCATCTGAAGAAGATTATCCTCTTTGGCTCGCGGGCGAGAGGGGACAATGATCCCGAATCCGACTACGATATCTTGCTTGTTGTGGATGAGGTTACGCCGGATGTTAAGCGCATTAGTCTTGATGTTTCCGGGGAGTGCTTTTGTGAATACAGCAGGCTTTTCCCCGCGATTCCTATCTCAGAGGAGCGATTCAAGAATGACTTGTATGAGCCCTTCTTGATCAATGCGAGGAGAGAGGGGATATCGTTTTGACTGGAAAGTATTCTCTGGCGAGCAAATTAAGAACGATGCTCGATAAAGCCATCGAGGATATTGATCTGGCCTTGAAGATCATCAATGGTGGTCCTTGCCGCGTAGCATCTTCCCGGGCATATTATGCCACTTTTTACGCAATGGAAGCCGCTCTGCTTTCTAAGGGGCTTCTGCGCTCCAAGCATGGCGGCGTCATAAGCGCCTTCAATCAGTATTTCGTCAAGACTGGCATATTGCCATCACATTTCGGAGCATTGATCTCCAATCTTTTCAGCTGTCGAAACGTCGCAGACTACGAATTCGAATCCACAATCGACGAATCTGAAGCTAAGAGGCACATTCAGGCTGCACAGGAGATCGTTGGCGCGATCACGGAGCATTTGATCAAAGAGGGCTTCATTGACGCCTCGGGCGTCGGCGACTGAACACTACGGAGAAACCCTAAACCATCGGAGGTTAGGTCAATGCAATTGAGTCGCTACCTTATTATTGTGGCGGTCGCTATCATATTGCTCGCGGCGGCGCCGGGCTTCTGTTTTGAGACGAAAGTCGAGCTGAGGCGGGAAGGCGTTCATCGAATCGAGGTTACAACGGTTCGGTTTGACGAGGCGGAGCTGGTTGGGCTTGATGTTGACACCGAGGCGGGCGATATCCGCTGCGAGTGTTGGGACAAGGCCTATATGGAGGTTCGCGTCGTAAAGAAGAGCCGTAAAGACTTGCTTGATGGCGCGAAGTCGGAGTTTGGTGAGCTAAAGGTGTTGGTTGAGACCTCAAATGGATGCGGCGAGGTTGAGGTTGACAAAGCTAGCTTCTTTGCGAGCCTATCGGCAGAGATCCTCTGCAAGGTTCCTGCTGGTCGTGATGTAGAGCTCGAAACGGGTGGCGGCGATATGCGAATCAATGGCATTGAGGGCAGCGTTAAGGCAAATTCCGGCGGCGGCAATCTTAAGGTCTCAAACTGCAAAGGCCCAGTTTCGCTCACAACTGGCGGCGGAAACATCGAGATCGAGCGATCTCGAGGTCCACTGACCATCAAAACTGGCGGCGGAAACATGAGCGTCCAGACCTGCTCGGGGAGGGTCGAGTGCAAAACCGCTGGAGGCAACATCGAGCTTCAGGATTGCAGCAGCGGCGTTGAGGCCAAGACTGGAGGAGGCGATATTGAGGCCGAGAATTGCCGAGGCGCCGTCTCATTTAAGACAGGCGGCGGTGATATTCGCGCAGACGGTGTGGAGAATATCGACGCTAAGACTGGTGGGGGCTCGATTCATCTCTGCGGTGTTTCAGGCTCAGTCGATGCGACTACAGGCGGCGGACAGATAGTCGTCGAGGCATGTGAGTTGAGTTCCCAAGCAAAGGGCCGTTTTCGGCTGGTATCCGGCGGCGGAGACATCCGCGTGAAAATCCCAGGCAAACTCCCGGTTGACGCCTCAGTGCGCATCGAGACATCGAGCAAGGTTGACCCTCAAGAGCTGATTCGCTGCTTCTTTCCGCTCAAGCGGCATCAGAGCAACAGAGGATGGCTATTCAAGAGAACCGTACTAAATGCAAGCGGCAAGCAACTTGGCGGCGGCTTCGTCATCAATATAGAAACCGCGGATGCGGACGTCACGATAGAGGCCTGCGACTGACAATTACCTAATTCCAATATCCGAGTTATTCTCAATTGAGGGCAGAAATTGCAGACGACACACAAAATCGTATTCGGCGACAGCAGATGGATGAGAGAACTCGACGACGAATCCGTTCACCTCGTTGTAACCTCGCCGCCATACTGGCAGCTGAAGGACTACGGCGGCAAGGACCAGATCGGCTTCGACGACAGCTACGAGGACTACGTCAACAACCTCAACATCGTCTGGAAGGAGTGCGAGCGCGTCCTGCACAAGGGCTGTCGCCTCTGCGTGAACATCGGCGATCAGTTTGCGCGTGCAGCATACTACGGCAGATACAAGGTTATCCCAATACGCACCGAGATCATCCGATTCTGCGAGACTCTCGGCCTCGACTACATGGGAGCGGTGATATGGCAAAAAGTCACCACCTGCAACACCACAGGCGGCGCCTCGATCATGGGCTCCTACCCCTACCCGAGAAACGGGATCATCAAGGTTGATTACGAGTTCATACTCATCTTCAAAAAGCTCGGCGAGCCGCCAGAGATCGCAGACGAGGCGAAGAAGGCGTCGCAGTTGAGCCTCGTCGAGTGGAACGAGTATTTCTACGGTCACTGGAACTTCCCCGGCGAGCGCATCAAAAAAACCGCTTCCCACAAGAAGAAGCCTCGCCCAAGATTGCCGAAAACACCGTCTCCCTTCGCGAGCGGTTCCGACGTCAATCCGCAATCCGCAATCCGTAATCCGCAATCGCTTGAACACATCGCCCCATTCCCCGAAGAGCTCCCAAAGCGCCTCATCAAGATGTTCACGTTCGTCGGCGACACGGTGCTCGATCCCTTCTTAGGAAGCGGCACGACGACGCTCGCTGCAAAGAACCTCGACCGCAGCTCAATTGGCTACGAGATCAACCCCGACTATCGAGCCATTGTCGAGCAGAAGACCGGCGCAAAGGAGATGACGGTCTTCGGAGGCGGCGTGAAGTTCAACTTCATAGAGCAGAAGGGGCCTCTACCCGAGCTTAAGGCCTCGCTCGACGCGTTGCCGTACAGGTTCAAAGACCCGGTCAAGATGGCGCGCAAAATGGACCCGAGGACCAAGACTTACGGCTCGCGCATTCAGGCCGGCCAAGCGACTGAGATAGAGTTCTTCAAGGTCAAACGCGTCCACAGTCCGGTCCTTTTGGAGCTCGACGACGAGACAATAGTCCACCTGATTGGCTACAAACCCATCGAGGGCAAAGAGTCGGAGGTAACTGCCCTGCTAGAAAGCCTCGTTCGGGGCAAGAAGGTCTATCTAAAGCAATCCAAACGCTTCAAATACGACAGCAAAGGCAACCTCTTGGCCTACATCTATCTAGAGGACGACACGTTCGTCAACGCCGAGCTGATCAAGAGCGAGCTCGTTGATATTGATACGAGGTATGAGTGAGCATTGTAGCTGTTCATGAGGATGGCCTTCCCGAGGCTGTGCGCTGGCGTAGAATATGGCCAATCAACTTGCAGTCACCCGGTCAATAGTCGTGAGGAATGCCCTTGATGTGCAAAAGGAGATGCTCTCTGTCAGCCATCTCTTGTATCCAACCATAATTGGCATCGGTCTTAGCATCCAGGTCCTTTACGTAGGGTTTGATGTCAAGTAATGGAGTCCCATCAAACACATCTAAGCCCGATGTCTCGATCTCACAACCTGTAATGTGCTTTATACGAACAACGCTAAGACCGATAGGATTCGGTCGGACTGGCGACCTGCTTGCAAACAGACCGACTTTCATACCATTAGCCCAGGGAGGGAATGTTTCCATTGACAATTTGTGGCTTATACGGTCTATGAAGTAGATAACATAGATATAACGAAATTTCGCAAGCTTATAAAGGCCGCCGACGTATTGGGGATCGACGATTATGCGGAAATCTCCCGTGTCCTCATCCACCGGTTGATACGGTGCGTTGTTCGTATAAGGGCTCCGGATAAGTCCGATCTGCTTCAAGTTGAAGCTTAGCGCTGTCATAATGTTTTTACTCCTCTAAGTAATCGCACATATCCGCTGAAGAAAGATTGTTCCTTAAAATCACTGAATCCTTGCAGCAACAATATCTTTCCCCAGTTCTTTTCAATGAAATCAAATGCGTAACGACATTCCATAAGTTTGAAGGGCAGCCTTATATAAAGCGGCGTGTCACGCAGTGAGAACTCACCATAGTCCAATATGAAAAACTCACCGCCGTTCTTTAGTGCCTTGAAGGCATTCCTGACAATCTGGTTCCTAGCTTGCTGAGGAAATCCATGCAATACAAAAGAGATAAACACCTTGTCAAAATATCTCTCATAGGCCAAATCCTGATCAATCCGCGCGTTGATGATTTTGATATTGGGGAAATCTCGACATTTCTTTTCAAACTGAGATATCATCTCTTCAGATATATCTAGTCCTATGATTTCCCCTTCTGAGGAAGAATACCCCGCCATCAGGCAAGCATTCCTACCTGTCCCTGCCCCTAAATCGAGAATCTTGTCAGCTGGGCCAATCCCCATTAATCGAATAGCTTTCCGGATGAAAGAAGAGTATCTGCCCAATAACACTATATTTATTAATATATCATAATATCTTGCAACAAATCCACTGACTTCGACCTTTGACTCTGGATAATAAGCAGACATCTTCAACCTTCCTCTATCATGCTGGCCTCATATACCGTTTTCTCAACTTTCTTCTTCCACTGATGACTATCTCCGCGTCAACCGCTCCTTCGTGATTCTCTTGCCCAATTCCACGCCCGGTTGATCGTAGGCGTTGATGTTGTAGAACTCGCCGGCTAACGATGTGGCCATGTTGCACAGCATCACAAGCTGGCCGATCGTGTCGGCATTGATAGCGGGGAGCGTTATGAGGCACGTCGGCCGGCCCTCTTGCTGAAGGGCGAGTTGGGTGCCGAGGCGCTCGGTGTGGATAAGGTCATTGAGCGTGTGGCCGGCGAGGTATCCGATGCGCTCGTCGCTCTTGAAATCGTTGGGGATCGTGAGTTCGTTGTCGAATTGCTCAACCTGAAGGAAAGTGATAATCTTGTCAAAAGGTCCCTCGATGAAGAGCTGGTTCTGGGCGTGCTGGTCGGTGGCCCCGACCGCCTTCACTGGCGTCTGCCCAACGTTGACCATGTTGCCCGCTCTGTCAATTTTCTTGCCAAGACTTTCGGCCCAAAGTTGCACGAACCACTCCGAGAAGGCGTCAAGCCGCTCGCTGTAGGGGAACATGACGTTGATGTTCTTGCCCCGCTCGGTGTCCGCGAGGTAGTAAATGGTCGAGGCGAGCAGCGCCGGGTTCTTCACGACATCGCGCCTCTCGTAGCAGACATCCAGCATCTTCCGCGCGCCTTCGACGAATGCGCCGACATCAATCCCACAGAGAGCGGCCGGAAATGCGCCAACGGCGGAGAGCACCGTGAATCGGCCACCGAGTCTCGTTGGGATAGCAAGCGCGTGAAATCCCTCTTTGCTTGCCAGCGGGCGCAGGAAGCCGCTGACCGGGTCTGTGATCGCGACGACGTGTGAGGGAGCGTTTTTAAGGCCGACTTTATCTTTCAATTTATTGTACACGATGCCGAAATTGGCCATCGTCTCGGCCGTGCCACCTGATTTGCTCGTGACAACGACGAGCGTCTTCGATAGGTCAAGCGCATCCAATAGGGCGGATGTGTAGTCTGGGTCAACGTTATCAAGCACAAACCACCTGGGGCGGCCCTTGCGCTGAGCGTCATTCAGAAGGTTGTGCATGGGATGAAGCAGGGCGGAGTGGAGCATCGAATTGCCGAGAGCAGAGCCCCCAATGCCGATTATGAGCAGGTTCTCGTATTTGCCTTTGAGCTTTGCCGCAAGCTCTGTGGCCTGCCCAATGCTCTCATGGCCATGGACCATCTCAGCAAATGGGAGGTCGTGCTCGCATCTTCTCTCGATTATCGCCGCGACGGCCCTCGCTCCCCTTTCAGAGAGAAACTCCATCAGTTTGGCCCTCTCAATGCCGTTCTCAGGGCCAATCGTCTCCACCAGAACTCCATCATAGTCGAACTTGATCATATCCGTCATCTTCGAATCTCCCCTGGAAAATGGCCTAAACAACGAGTGTGATTCTTAACTGCGAGGCGTCAAAGTTCAAGGCCAATAATGAAAAGACGTCTCCGTCCGACGCAAACGGGAGAAACGGAGAAAGAGGAAGAGTGGAATAAGGAATGGCCGGGCGGCTTGAATTAAGAAATCCGTGCCAAGTTTCGATAAATATCTGCGCAAAGGGACTGCAAGCATTGGAGGAATTGGTTGGATGAGCGATTTTTTAGCATAGGGAGTAGGTAATCTAATGGACCTCGCGACAATTATTGGCCTCTTGCTCGGTGGCGGGCTGGTCATCATGGCGATGGGGAGCTCAATCTCTTGTTTTATCGATATTCCATCGCTCATGATCGTTGCCGGAGGGACGGTCGGCGCCGCGCTGATAAGTTTCCCGTTGAAGGACATGATCGGGGTGATAAAGGTCATCCAGAAGGCGGTTTTGGTTCAGATCAAGTCGCCCGGGGACCTTGTGAAGCAGCTGGTTGGCTACTCACAGAAGGCCAGGAAGGACGGCATGCTCTCGCTAGAAAGCGTGACGAAGGAGATAGACGATGTGTTCCTGCAGAAGGGCATAGGTCTTGCCATTGATGGAACACAGGCGGAGCTCGTCAAGGAAATACTTGAGACGGAGATGGACTACATCGGCGAGAGACACGGGGGTGGCGCGGCGATCATGGACGCGATGGGAAGTTATGCGCCGGCGTTCGGGATGGTCGGGACGTTGATTGGACTGATCTTGATGCTCCAGTCGATGGACGACCCGAGCTCAATCGGCCCGGCAATGGCGGTAGCATTGATAACCACGTTCTATGGAGCGCTTTTTGCTAATCTGATTTTCATACCGATTGGCGCAAAGCTAAAGAAGCGGTCGAAGGAGGAGCGGCTTCTCAAGGAGATGATCGTGGCCGGCATCATGTCGATTCTCAGTGGGGACAATCCGAGGTTGGTTGAGCAGAAGCTCAATACTTTCCTGCCTCCGACAGATCGGGTAACCTCATTCGACTAGGATTGGCTTTTTTAGAGAATGGGATGGTCGGGACATGAGCATAATAATCTCAAGTCCAGGGCCGAACGAACGGTCAACTCTCATAATTTAGGCGGGTAAGTAAATTGGTTGAAGAAGAGAGCAATGCAGAGGAGCTTCCGGGCTGGGTGCCCCTTTTTACTTCTCTCATGATTCTCTTGTGCGCATTTTTTATTCTGCTTGTGGCTTACGCCTCATTCGATACGAAGAAGACGAAAGAGGCTATCGGCTCTCTGCGCGGGACCTTCGGCGTTGCAGGAGGGGGCGTTCCCGGACTTCTCTCGGATGGAGCGGGAATTAGCCTCACCTCGAAGCCGATGAAGAAAGACGAGGCAGCGCAGAAGAGGCTTTCAATTAAGAAGCTAAAGGCCATCATAAAGTTCCAGGATTCACAGAAAGGGATTCGGGTGCAGAGCGATTCGGAGGGCCTTAGAATCGATGCGGCGGAACGAGTGATGTTCGACACGGGCTCCTTTGATCTGAAGCCCGCGTCCGAGGAATTCCTAACCTTAGTCGCCGATCTAATGAAGTCCGCAGGCGTGCGCGCTGTAGTTGAGGGACACTGCGACTCTGAGGATATTGGTGCTATGACATGCGATTCGGGATGGGAGCTATCGCTATTGAGATCGCTAGCTGTTACTTCGCTCCTGATTGCGAAGGATGTGGAACCTGCTCGCATCTCAAGTCAGGGCTATGGCCAATATCACCCGCTCTCAAAGCAGACCTCAGCCGAGGGAGGCTTTAACCGCCGAGTTACGATATTGCTGAAATTTCCCGACAAGGATAAACCGCTCTTGAAGGAAGCAACCAGAGATGGCGAAGAAGAAAAAAGCATCTGAAGGCGGAGCGAGCCAAGTATGGATGCTCACATTCTCGGATATGATGACGCTCCTGCTGACGTTTTTCGTTCTCTTGTTCTCCATGTCGTCAACCGACAGCGACGATCTGAATGAGGCGCTTACATCTCTCCAGGATTCGCTTTCAGTAATAGAGCTCGGAACGCTCAGTTTGAGCACATCTTCTCCGCCGCCTAAATGCACTCCGGTTATGACGGTGAAGCCCGGCCAGTTGATGGCCGCAGTGAATGAGATGAAGCAGTTCATCTCTCAAGAAGACCTCGATAGCGATGTTGATATCAAGAGCACGGAGCGTGGAATAGTGCTCTCAATTGGCGAGCAGGTTCTCTTCGATTCAGGCTCGACCGATGTGAAGGCATCATCTTATCCGCTATTGCATGAGATCGCGCGCAGTGCTGCCAGGCTTGCCAAGACCGTTAGAGTTGAGGGCAACTCCGATTCCACACCGTTTGCGGGCGACGGCCGGGGTTCAAACCTCGAGCTCTCGGGACGCCGGGCAATCAATGTGCTTCAGGTGATACTTGAGGAGAAGGTTCTAACTCCCCACGGCGCGAGTGTTGCTGCGCTCGGCGACTCACATCCCATCTATCCTGATGAGCAAACGGATGATGAGAGGCGTGCCAATCGCAGAGTAGATGTGTTCATCGTTGATCCGCCGGACGTGGAATCTTTTTGGTATGCACTTATGAGCTCATATCTTGACAATGCTGAGGAGAAGCAGGAAGATGGTTTAAGTCCTGAATGAATATCTGTTAATGTGTGAGCGAGTTTTTAACAATCACACTTGAGGTGCTCTGAATTGGCAGCTAAGAAGACGGACGCTGGCGCCGAGGGCAATGCACAACCCGTATCTGATGGCGCCGTTAAAAAGAAAGTGTCAATGGTAAAAATCCTGATTCTATTGATTATCGCCCTTGTGGTGCTCGGCGCCATCGTTGTGGGCGGTCTCTATGTTCTGACAGGGGTGAATTCTCCTGAGACTGAGGAGGCCCAGGCCGAGCCAACGGAGGAGTCTAGCTCGTCCGAGGAAAGCTCCCCGACACTTAGCAAGGAGATCAGTACGCTAGAGCTAAAGCCCTTTGTGGTCAATCTTGCGGACAAGGGAACGTATCTGAAGATCACGATTGCTCTGGGGTATGGCGCAATTGAGAATGAGCAGCTCCTTCAGGACAAGATGACGAATGTGAGGGATTCCATCTTGACGGTGCTCTCGTCCAAGAGCGAGAAGACGCTATCCACAAAACACGGCAAGATGAAGCTCAAAGAGGACATCAAGAAATCTCTGGGTCAATTGACAAGCATTGAGGGCGTCGTTACTTCCGTTTATTTCACGGACTTCCAGATTCTCTAGCGATTGTATTCGGGCACGCTGGGCTCTGAACGGGCTGACGAGAATAATGCAGGGCGGCCTGCAATTTAGCTCTTGCGTTATGATTTGATTGGGAGAGTAAAAGGACAGATGGCCAAGACATTGCGTTCCGCAGACGCCGATTCGGTTTCCAGGCCAATCGGGAATGTTGCCGAAGATTGGGATAGTGCTGAGATCACCTTTCTTTCCAATATCATCGTTCGTGCGTCAGTCATACTAGGCCGCACAACTATCACAATTCGGGATCTCTTGGAGCTGCAGCCCGGGAGCGTGATTGAGCTCAATAAA
Organism: bacterium; assembly: GCA_021160245.1. Lineage (GTDB taxonomy): Bacteria > B130-G9 > B130-G9 > B130-G9 > B130-G9 > JAGHCW01. Next base: position 10,590 of record JAGHCW010000133.1, read on the forward strand.
CCGGTTGGCGAGGGGCTTGATTTTGTGATGAACGGAGCACCATTTGGCAAGGTCGATGTAACCGTCATCGAGGATACTTACGGGCTCCGTATTTCCGAGATCGTGAATCCCTTTGATGTGTAGCGCTCCTCGGCAAGATACTACAAATGTCCGGTGTATGCGCGTGAGGGTTTTGCTCGCTCTGATCGCGGCCGTCGTCGTGATGTTCATCTATACAACGACCGTAACAGCTCAGGAAAACTACCTCGAGACAGAGCTCAAAGGCATATCAAACAACACCACGCCGGCCCAAGAACCCTCGCTAGCTCGGCTGAGCGTTAAGATGCTGATCGTCCTGATAATCATCGTCGGACTCATCATTGTGCTCGGCTTCGGACTCAAGAAGTTCATGAAGGGAAGACGCCTCGGGGCAGATAAGATCACGACTGTTCTCTCGGTTACTCACATCGTTGACCGCAAGTACGTCGCTATCATTGAGGTCTTGGGAAGGACGCTAATTATTGGCATTGGCGCGGACTCCGTAACACTCCTGTCGGAGATCAGCGCTCCATTTCTTTCAGAAACAGGAGATGGGCAAACTTCAAGCCCTGAGAGTGGCAACCCTCAGGAGGCTGCTCGGGACTTCACCCAAGTCCTGGGGGATAAGCTCTCCAATGAGAACGCCACAGACAATCCCTCTTTTCTGGAGGCCCTCTCCGATCAGGTCAAGAAGAAGATATCGCGCATCAAGCGATAGACTCGCAGTTGTAGCACGGACCGACGCAGCCAGCCGCTTCCATCCTCGCTTCTTTACACTGCGAGATGAATCGAGCACTATACTCCCCAGGAGTTTTCATATTTTAAGTTTGTGATTGGTCGAGTTGCAGGCTCCGGGACTTGGTTATGGTTAATAAAGAAGTGGAATTGAGGCCGGCGTGATGCGATGTCTTGGTTCCCTAAAGTGACTGTGATTGGGGGCAAGGCTCTATTGTTCTTTGCCATGGGTTTTTGTCTCTGGCGATTGCATTGAGGATTGTTAGGAGTCGGCGCATTACGGCTGTCAAAACGACTTTTGGCAGCAGCCTCGACATATCATCCGCTTTTGATATGTTGTAGGGCGATTAGCCCAATTGATGGAAGCGTATATGAAAAGAAGCATTATCAACATCTACAAGCACAGAGCCCTCGTCCGCGCCCTTGTTAGCAGGGAACTGAAGGCGCGATACCGCAGCTCGCTTCTTGGCCTATTCTGGTCATTCCTTAATCCGCTTCTTCTGATGTCCGTTTACGTCATCGTCTTCACGCATATACTGCGATTCGACATGCCAAAATACGCCTCATTTCTTTTGACGGGACTCCTGCCCTGGATTTGGTTCTCCAGCTCCGTGAACGAGGCGACTGTATCGATTGTCGCCGGTGGCAACCTGATCAAGAAAGTCATGTTTCCGGCCGAGATATTGCCGCTGGTGTCCGTTCTCACAAACCTCGTGCATTACACACTCAGCCTGGTTATATTAATTCCGTTCGTTAGCATTTACGGTGTGCCTTCTATGGAGAAAGTGCTGGTTCCGGAGATGATGGGCGCGGAGCCTGCTAGCATTTTCCTTCTGGCGTTCTATTTCATCGCGCTAATTCTAATTCAGTTCATCTTCACGTTTGGCCTCGCGCTTGGGCTCTCGGCAATAACGGTCTATTTAAGAGACATTCAGCACATCATAACGAATCTGCTGACGCTGTGGTTCTTTGCCTGCCCGATAATCTATCCCATTACTCAGATACTCGGTCAGAAGAAGCTGCCCAGCCTCTTGAGGCAAATCGCTGTGGACTTCAATCCCATCACGTATCTGATCATCGCCTACCACAAGGTGTTTATATGTAGAGTGTCCCCAGGCGCGATAACGATGTTATTTATGTTTTGCTTCTCATTGCTCGTTCTTTTCGCCGGCTATTTCATATTCGAGAGATTCCGCGATTCGTTTGCGGAGGAGGTCTGATGCGGACAGCTATCGAGATTGAGAAGGTCTGTAAGTACTACAGTCGCTTTTCAAGACTCAAACAATTCAGGACGATCAAGGGTGCTCTTGTCCGTGATCTATGGCGCAATTCGCCGGCGACGACGCGGGAGAAGCACACCGTGGCGCTCAAAGACGTGAGCCTGAAGATAGAAAGTGGCGTTACGCTTGGAATCATTGGCCTGAACGCCTCGGGTAAGAGCACGCTGCTCAGGGTCATCGCCGGCATAACGAAGCCCACAAGCGGGCGCCTGCTCGTAAACGGCAAAATATCGACACTGCTTGAGATCGGCGCCGGCTTTCACCCCGAGATAAGTGGTCGCGAAAACGTCTATATCAATGGGACGATATTGGGGCTTTCGAGGTCTGAGATCAGGTCCAAGTTCGACAAGATCGTCGAATTCGCGGAGCTCGGTGAGTTCATAGACTATCCCGTGAAGACGTACTCGAGCGGGATGTTCATGAGGCTGGGATTCTCCGTTGCCGTGAACGTGGACCCGGACGTGCTTCTTATCGATGAGGTGCTCTCCGTCGGAGATGCGGTATTTGCCCACAAGTGCTATGACAAGCTCTTTGATTACAAGCGTCGCAAGAAGACAATCGTCATCGTGTCGCACGATCTGAATGCCATACGCAAGCTCTGTGACGAGGTGGTGTGGCTTCACGAGGGAGAGATGAAAGAGCACGGCGCAACCGAACAAGTCATCGGGCATTATATGGAAGAGGTAACAGAGGGCGAGCTTGCCAGATATGCTAGGGAGCACGATCAGAATCTCGATACTGTGACATCCAATGAGAGCGAGGCCGGAGACGAATTTGAACGGAAACTCCCTTACAAGGCTCAGGGACCGGGCAAACCCGTCGAGCCGCTCAAGAGATGGGGAAGCAAGGAAGTTGAGATTCTTTCCGTTGTGATGCGCAACGAGAAAGGCGCGGAGCAATACGTGTTCAACAACGGGGACACGGTCTTCATTGAGATTGATTATCTGGCTCACAAGAGAATAGAAAGGCCCATTTTCGGCGTGGGCATATTCAGAACAGACGGCGTCTGGTGCTACGGCACAAATACTTCCATCGACCAAGTGAAAATCCCTTGCATTGACGGCCAAGGCAAGGTGGTGGTGAGATTCGACAACCTCGCGCTTCTTGACGCGTCATATTATCTTGACGTGGCGGCGCACGCGGAGAACGATCACCCATACGATTACCTGAACCAACTGTTCACATTCGGCGTGAGGCACGACCGGCCGGAGATGGGGATATTCCGGCCTGACCACGCCTGGATAATCGGAGACTGAGCGATTGGAGAGGACGAATTGAGCGAACAAACAAAAGCCCCAAAAGTGGCGTCCATAATTATCATCGGCGACGAGATACTCTCCGGCCGAACCGCGGACACAAATTCTCATTTCCTATGCAAGCGGCTCCACGAGCTCGGGATTCGCGTCAGCCGCATAACCACTATTCCTGACAAGATTGAGACAATTGTGGAGACGACGCGGTCCTATGCTCGAAGGGCGGATTACGTTCTCATAACCGGCGGAATAGGGCCTACTCCGGACGATCTTACACGTCAGGCCATTGCGCTGGCCTTCAATCGACAGCTCGTTCGCCATCCTGAAGCGGAACGAATCGTCAGAGACGCATATCGAGAGAAGATCAACCACTACAGACTCGAGATGACTCGGCTTCCTAAGGGGGCAAAGCTCATCAAGAACCCGCGACTCGCAGTGCCCGGATTCATAGTTGAAAACGTATTTGTATTCCCCGGAGTGCCTCAGCTGATGCGGGAGATGTTCGAACAGATCGCTCCACAACTCCGTGAGGGGAGATTTTACGAGCTCAAGATCGCCACATCTTTGGCGGAATCCGAATTCTCGGAAATTCTGCATACTCTCAAGCCCAAACCGGGAGTCTCGGTAGGCTCCTATCCGATGCTGCACGAGGGCGGCAATTGGTCCGTCGAGCTGGTGATTTCCGGCACGGACGAGGTCGGCGTTGCAGAGACAGCGGGCGCGTTGGAGACCAAATTGCGCGATCTTGAAAGGAGCCTCCTGTCGAATGAATCCAATTGACGATATTGTCACTCTTGCGCTTGCGGAAGACGCCTGTTTCAATGACATAACCAGCCGGGCGCTCTTGCCCGATCAACTTCGAGCAGACGCCAAGATGGTTGCCAAGCAGAGGCTCGTGCTATCCGGTTCGGTCGCCGTAGTCCATGTCTTTCAAAGCGTTGATCCCTCCATTCGCGTTCAGTTCGTCAAAGATGATGGCGATACGGCCGAGGCCAATGAGGTGTTGGCCAATATCTCCGGGCCGACCAGAGCGATTCTCGCTGGTGAGCGCGTGGCGCTCAATTTTCTCCAGCAGCTCTCGGGCGTCGCTACACTTACGCGCGCCTATTGCGACGCGATATCAGGGACAAATGCCAGAATCGTTGACACGAGAAAGACCGTGCCGGGCATGAGAGTTCTTCAGAAGCAGGCCGTTATTCATGGCGGCGGCACGAACCACAGGATGTCGCTTGCGGATGGTATTCTCATCAAGGATAACCACATCGCAGCCGCCGGTTCAGTCCATAAGGCCGTCACGTCCGCCAAGCGGTCGGCGTCCGCTCATCATCTCTTACGCATTGAGATCGAAGTCGAGAACCTCGCCCAGCTCAACGAGGCGCTTGCGGCCGGCGCCGACGCTGTACTCCTTGACAACATGTCGTCAAAGATGACGGCTGAGGCGGTGCGGATAATAAATGGAGCTGCCACAGTCGAGGCGTCCGGCAACATCTCTCTTGAGAACGTGAGGGAGATTGCGGCTTGTGGCGTCAATATTATATCAATAGGCAAGTTGACCCATTCCGCGCCGTCCTGCGACATTTCGATGGATTTCGTCAAACCCGGCTCGGGTTGAGGTAAGCTCAGTGATAGAAGAACCGCCCGAGAGGGCCCCCGGGCAATTGGACGAAAGCGAGAAACGGCGAGGTGGCGCTCTCTTTCTGTGGTGGGCGATTGCTTGCCTCGCTATCGTCACGCTTTACACTTCTGCGCCTTATGTCCGGGAGATGCAGGTTGCTTTGCGGGAAGCGCTTCAGGAGCATTTCGACCTGATCTTCAAATCTACAGTGGTTCTGCTTGCCATCTGCCTCGTCGTATCTGGAGCCTGGGTTCAATTACGGCGAACTGTGGAACGAGGCTCGTCCGATGGAAATCGCCGGCGTCGGGTCCTCAAGGCTCTACTTGTGAAGCCCGCGCTGAGCTGCTTAGTTGCTCTGCTCTACTGGGTCGGCCTTTATTACGTCATCTGCACGAATCCAGCAAAAGGCGTTAGGATCATTGAGTTCATTCACCTTTTCGAGTACACACTGATCACGATTCTCGTTCTCAAAGCAGTCTCACGCACAGTCTCCGGCCCGCGCGCGTACATCCTCGCGTTCTTGATCATGTATCTCGTTGGTCTCGGGGATGAGGCAATTCAGGGATATATCGCGCGGCGAGTGGGCGAGTTTAGGGACGTTCGCATCAATGCGGTCGTCAGCGGCCTCGCGCTTCTCTCCGTATGGCTAGTATTCTCTCCGAGTGGATTGGCCGGGAAAATCAATCGAGGACAGATTCGGCGCATTCTGCCGATTGGCGCGGCCTGCATACTGGCGACGGCGGCATTCATATCCGCCATTCATGTTGGATACAGGATTGAGGACAAGAGCTGTGGTGTCTTCTACTCGCTGTTTTCCAAGGATGAGCTCCTGGACCGCGCACAGAAGGCGAATATCGGGCCGGCGCTTCCCAAACGCGAGTTACCGAAATCGACCAACGGCATAGACTATTGGGCGCCGGAGGACTTTTATAGGACCGAGTCGCGAAAGCACAGGATTGAGCGTGACATCTTCCTCAGGGAGGGGAGATTCTGGGAGGCATTCTGCGAGGAGAAGATTCGCCGGGTCTATTACACTCGATTCGCCGACTGGGAGAGGTGGGGAGGCTGGACAGAATCGATGATGCGGAAGCGATTTGGGCCGTTTGACACATCCTCTTTTCAGAGTTATCACCACGACCTGGTCTTTCGAGGTTTTGAGCATTGGAGCGTTTGGGTTGCAGCGGCAGTCGCTTGCATTGGCCTTTATGTTGTGGGCATTCTCTTTCAAAACAACAAGGGGTAGTGATGCGGGTTTATGACACAACTGATCTCTCTCGGGAGATTGCCTCGCCCCTCGTCGTAACGATCGGCAACCTCGATGGCGTTCATCTTGGCCATCAGACGCTTCTTCGAAAGGTGGTCGATGTGGCCAAGAATCTGAACGCCAAGCCGGGAGCGATAACTTTCATTCCGCATCCACTTAAGGTGCTGCTATCAAACCCCGACATCAAGCTGCTGACAACTCTTGATGACAAGCAGAGGCTTGTGGAGCAACTTGGCATTGAGTTTCTTATCAGGATGAAATTCGACGAGGCGCTTGCTAAGACGTCGGCGAGAGATTTTATGACGAAGCACCTATTCAGAGACCTGGACCTTGTGGCGCTGGTCATCGGACATGACTACAGCCTCGGTCGTAACCAGGAAGGTAACTTCGCCTTCCTGCAGGCGATTGGCAATGAACTGGGCAAAGAAATCATCATGGTTCCTCCCGTGAAATACAAGGGAATAACCGTGAGCAGCACAAAGATCAGGGAATGCCTCGTCAATGGCCACATTGAGTTGGCAAATGGTCTGCTTGGTAGAGAATACACGATAACTGGCACGGTTCAGAAGTGCACAGGGCGGGGCCATGTTCTCGGTTTTCCCACGGCGAACCTCGAGGACATCTCGACGCTTCTCCCTCAAAACGGTGTATATGTAACTGAGCTGCAAGTGGATGGCCAACAGCCACTTCCCTCAGCCACAAATATCGGCCATCATCCAACTTTCTACACCGAAACGCCAACCGTTGAGGCGCACATCATCGACAATGAAGTGGAGCTCTACGACCAAACGGTTAGGCTATCCTTCTTCAAGCGAATCAGGGCCGAGCGTCGTTTCAGAAAACGGGAGCGACTCATAAGGCAGATTTGCTCTGACGTTGATACCGCCCGAGACTTCTTTCGCGCTCGTCGGTCGTTTCTGGACAATGGCAAGGCCTCAGCCGAGCCGCGCTCAATCAGTTCTTTGAATAACTCAATAAGACCAAAGTGAAGTAGTCGGAGGGATATGGGATGCAAGACTCGATACCGCCTCAAGACGAGCTATTGAAAGAAGACGGAGAGCCTGAATTCAATGTCGCGTGTTTGTCGCACCTTTGCTGGGACCGGAAACTCTTTCAGCGACCCCAGCAGGTGATGAGCCGCATCGCAAAGCGCCATCCGGTCGAGTACTTCTGTCAAGTTCCCACAAAATCCTTCTGGTCGCTGCCGAGAACCTCGACGCTCTGCTACACGTTCTCACCGAGGGAAAACGTCAGGATCAACTACCTCCCATTCATGCCGCTGACTGGCAAGGGCTACGCATTCAGAGCGATAAATCGCGGGCTTTACACGCGCAAAGCGGCCTCGATGATAAGAGCCTCGAGGAAAAGGCCGCTCGTCCTCTGGCTTTATCATCCGAAGGACGTCGCAGTGCTTGACCGAGTGTCCGCTGACCTCGTCGTCTATGACTGCATGGATGAGTTCCAGGCGTTTATGAACTCGGAGCCCGAGACGAGGGAGTATGAGCGCCGGGTTCTTACGCGAGCGGACATCGTCTTCGCGGGTGGCCATTCGCTTTATGACGCGAAGAAGGAATTTAATCCAAATACGCATCTCTTCCCCTGCGGCGTGGAGTTTGAGCATTTTGCGAAGGCAACTGCAGCTGAGACCGAGGTGGCAGAAGAGATGTCGGGTATAAAAAGGCCGATTATAGGCTATGTCGGCGCGGTTGATGAGCGGCTGGATTATGACCTTCTGATAGCCTGCGCAAAGTCGAGGCCCGATTGGTCATTTGTCCTCATAGGCCCGCTTCTTAAGGTCAATCCCGAGCGTCTCTTCGCAATGCCCAACGTTCATCACCTCGGCGCCAAGCCATACTCCGACCTTGCATCCTATCTGAAGGCCTTTGATGTCGCGACGATGCCATTTGCCCTGACCGAACTCACGAGCAAAATCAGCCCGACCAAGACGCTGGAGTATTTCAGCAGCTCGCTCCCGGTCGTCTCCTCGCGCGTGCCGGACGTCGTGGCCGAATACTCGGACCTGGTCGAGTTTTACGAGGACTTGCCCTCATTCGAGCGCGCTATAGAAAAATGCCTCGAACTCTCAGCTGAGGATAGGCTCAAGTTCCGCGAGGCGGCAAAGGGCAAATCATGGGACCAAATGGTCAGCTCAATGGCTCGCCTCATTCAAGATGAGCTGGGGCGGCGAGGGTAACTGGGCGGCTCATCGAGGGTCTTGGAGTTTCTTCTCGACGAGGCAAGCGATCACCCCTTACCAAGAATCCGCTTCAGGCCGGCAAGCGCGAGGTAAGTCAGCCGCCAGAACCAGCGAAGGGCCTTCTGATCGAGCACGGCAGCGACTTTTGGGCCGGAGAGGAATTTTAGAAGTGGCTTGGGAAGTCCATTGTGGATGGCAAGGACAAGGAAATTCAGAAATGATTTTTGGAACTCGTGATAGTACTTCCGATAGACGCTCGTTAGCTCATCGGATATGAGGCCCTCTTTCGTCGCTCTCTCCCAGAGCTCGGTTCCGGGATAGAACGTGAGCGAGAAGAACTGGATGAGATACGGACGAGGCAGTTCAAGCAACAGCCGGATAGTCTTTAGGACATCCGAGCGCGATTCGAACGGATTGTCCAGTATTACATCGTAAATCGGCGGAAATATCCTGTCCTTGTGCTTGTTCAAAATCCGCGCCGCCCGCAACACCTGGTCGTTCGTGATATTCCGGCGATAAATCTGATTTGTGCGCTCGCTCCCAGATTGTATCCCCATCTCCACAAGGTGCATTCCCGCGTCCACAAGCGACTCGCACTTTTTTTCCGAGAGAGTCGGCGGGCTGATGAGGCAGAAGAATGGCATATCGATTCTCTTCGTGTATTCGTCGCAGAAATCGCTCATCTCCTGGTCTGTAACCGCCGTCATCGAGTCGTCCGAGAAGGCTATGAGCTCAATGTAGGGCATGTCCCGCTTGACCCGCTCAAGCTCCTGCATCACGTTCTCCGTGCTGCGCCTCCTTAGTATCTTCTGGTCGGGAAAGAGCTTTCTGAACGCGTAGTTGCAGCAATAGGAGCAGGCGTGGGGGCAGCCTCGGGTGGTCATGGTCTGATAAAAGCAGAGCCCCTTGCCGAGCCGCAGACCATTCACGAATAGGCCTTTCTGAATCTCGTAGTCCATGCGCACGAGGCGCGTCCCGTCGTCCGTCGCGGTGAAGTGGTCCTGAAAGTCAAAATCCTGAAACGGCAAACTGTCGAGGTCGAGTATCAGAGGTTCAGGCTCGTTTCTTATGGTCTTGCCATTATCCCTGAACCAGAGGCCCTTGATGCCTCGCGTCTCCTTCTTCTGCTCCATCGCGCGCACGAGACTTAGCGTTGGAATCTCGCCCTCGCCAACGCAGACAATGTCGCAATGGTTGAGGCAATCTTCTGGCATTACTGTCGGGTGTATTCCACCCCACACGACCGGGACATCAAGCGAGCCCTTTAGCGCCTCGGTTATCTGAACTCCCCGATCGAAGTAGTTGCTCATCAGCGTCAAACCGACGATTTGGGAACCGGAGCACGCCTGAATCACGTCGTCCATGAGACTTTGGGGATAGCGCTGCGCGAAGTGGGGATCATCTGCGAGAAGCGACTTGTGATCAGGCAGAAAAATCAGCTCGCATTCGTGTCCGTGCTGTTTGAGGAATGACGAGATGCCTCGAATGCCGAGCGCGAGCACGTCCAGATAAGGCGAAATAAGCGTTACTTTCATAATTCTCTCATAATGAGTGTTTTAGATCGTAGTGCATGGCGGACTTTCCAGTCTATCCATAATATATGAGGCCTCTGCTCTGGTTTCATCTAATTTCCCCTGAAGAGGGAATACAATGGTAGCCGTAGGCGGAAGATCGGGATCGGCAAAAACACCTCACAGCCTTGACGGGGCGGAACAATATAAACTCGCCCAATCGGTGTGAAACCCCTGCAGGGCTGTTTTTCATTATCGCAATCATAATCCGTAGGCTTCCGCTTACGGCTCCCGTAGTCAAGCCCTTTCAGGGCTTCGCACAGGCCGCTGGAACAGATATCCCCTGATCAATCGGGGCAAACGTCCAAGTTCCCAAACTCCTAGTTCACCGACCTCACGAGGCGAAAGCCAACGTCGTAGTGGCGGTTGAACGGCCTGCCGTAGTCGCGATAAGCCGACCGGCAGCACTGGGCGCTGCGGCTCCAGCTGCCGCCGCGTACGACCCGGTAGGAGCCACCACTAGCGCCCGTAGGATCGCTATCCGGATCCGGCCGCGTCCCATAATAGCCCGATGAATACCAGTCCCAGCACCACTCCCAAACATTGCCGTGCATGTCGTAGAGCCCCCAAGTATTCCGCTCCTTCTCGCCTACTTCTCGTTTCTGCGGACCTGAGTTGCCAGAATACCATCCCGCGCGCCCAAGGTCGGAATCAGAGTCGCCAGTATAAAACCGTGTCGTCGTCCCCGCACGGCAAGCATACTCCCACTCCGCCTCAGTAGGCAAGCGATAGCCATTCGCATCGAAGTTGCATGAAACCTCCGCCGATGTGATGTGATCGCCATTATAGCCCACATTCGTCATCGTGTAGCATTGCGCATAGCCGTCCGCCTGCGACAACTTGTTGCAGAACGATACGCAGTCGAACCAAGTAACGCCTTCGACGGGATAGTCATCCCCTCGCTCGTAGTAGCAGTCATTCCAGCCCATCACCTCTTCAAACTGCTTCTCTGTAACCTCAGTCTCCGACATCTCAAACGCTGAGACATTCACCGTCCGCTGCGGCCCCTCATCCGAATCTCGCCCTGATTCGCCCGAAGGCGAACCCATCGTGAACGACCCCGCCGGAATCGAGAGCATCGTGATGTCCGGCGAAGGGCCTGTTGAACTGTAGCTGAATGGCGCGAGGCTTGCAGAGCTTACGTATGTGAACGTGCCCGGATAGGTTAGGAGCGCGGCAAAGGCGTAGTCTCCTGCCACGTTGATTGGTGGCGCCTCGCATGGAAGGTCGAATGCCCAGAATGCGGTGGGCGCCATGTCGAATCCAGCAGGGACATAGATGTCTGATATCCAGGGCTCGATGGAATAGCTCCAGCCGTTGTATTGTGCTGACCAAATGGCTCCGTCCGGGAGGATGAGCCCGATATACACATCAACCGGCATAGCCTCGTCATCGTTAGCAGCCGATAGACTGACCTCGATTGCGTCGCCGGATTTATATACGTCGGCGTCGGTCTCGATTGTGATCGTTGGCACACCGGAAGCCATCATCGAGGCAATCAAGACCAGCGCGAAAACAACACAAGCAATCCCTGCTCTCATCTCTTACCCTCCATCTTGGGGATGTTGATTTCACCCGCGCCCACGTACACCGAGAGGAACGCGGCACAAAGGCAATACTATCTATATCACATCTGCGCCTCGAGGCAACACTCCGCCGCAAGAGTCTGTCCAATAGGTCGGACGGTCTCCGCTCATCTATGTATTTGGGCAGACACAAGGATGCTGGGACATAATTCAATTTGTCTCTAAACAATCGTGTGTCCGAAGGCATAGGTTCCTATATGTAGGGGCGATTCACGAATCGCCCAATATCATTCATCCGACCCGATTTGCCAGAAGCCGTTTGGCAGGGATCATAAGGGCGATTCACGAATCGCCCCTATGAACACCTCTTGCCCCTTCTACCGTTTGCGTCGGAGTATGCCTCGTATGCCCTCGCTCGGCGCGCCGATTAGTCTCTTCTTGAGTCGCACTAGACAGACGATTGTCCACTCAAAATAGCGCCTATCAAAGAGGAATCTGAAGACTTTTGCAGTAAGAAACCTTATTAGAAGTGGCGGAAATGGTGTGTTGAGAAGATAGAGGAGAACGTTGAGATAGTTCTTGCGCTTGTTGAATAGTTGTTTGCGATAGACATCATTGAGCATGTCCTTCAAGAGGCCTTCCTTTATGGCTTTTGCCGCCAGCTCGGTGCCGGGCAGAAGCGTCAGGCAGAAGTACTGGATGAAATACGGGCGTTTAAGCCTCGAAAGCAGCCGAATCGTCTCAACCACGTCGCCTGCGGTCTCGAACGGATTGTCCACGATGACGTCGTAGCGCGGAGGCAGCGTGCGGCTTGAGAACCTGTGAAGGACATCGGCCACGCTTATCAATTTCGCATTGCTCACGTTTCGCCTGAAGAGCCGGGCCGTGTTCTGGCTACCAGTCTGAATTCCCATCTGGACATATCGAAGCCCGGCGTCGGCCAGAAGAGCCACTTTCTCTTCCGTTATGCCAAGCGGTGTTCCGAGGCAGAAAAAGGGGAGGTCCACCTGCTGTTTGTAGAGAGATGAGAATCGCTCCAGATCGGACAAACTCCGCTCAAAAAAAGAATCATCGCAGATGAATACCGAGCCGATAAAGGGCATCTTGCTCTTGATGCCGGCTACCTCCTCAACGACGCTTCTCGGCGAGCGATAGCGGAGCCACTGCTGGTTTGGGTAATTATTCTTTATCGCCGTGTTACAGCAATATGTGCAGTTGAATTTGCATCCCCGGCTGGTCAGCGCTATGTAATAGGTTGACCCAGTCACGGTCTTAACCGGCCCCTCCTGCATGAAGAACTGGAGCAGGTCCGGGGTCATACGTATCAATTGACCCTCATAAAGAACGTAATCGTCGTGCAGGTCGTAATCCGGAAACGGCAGCGCATTTAAGTCCTGCACGAGCGGCCTCAAAGCGCCGCGGATCAACTGACCGTTCTTCACCGGCCACATATTCCGCACCTCGTCCTGATCATCTCCTTTTATGAGGGCTTGCGCCAGCTCAACCACCGCCTCCTCGCCCTCGCCAATGCAGAGATAGTCCGCGAAATCAACGCACTCTTCCGGTTGGAGCAGTGGATGAATGCCACCGAGCACAACCGGGATCGGGAGATTCTCCCTCAAGTAGCCGCAAAGCTGCGTTACGCGGTCGTAGTAGTTGCTCATAAAGGAGACGCCAACGAAGAGAGAACCCATACAATGTTCGGCCACGTGCTCGAGCACGCTCTGTGGGTATTTGCAGACGCCCATTGGGATATCGCCGTGAGATTCCAGCCTCGAGACCGGCAGGAAGATCATCCTCGCGCTAAGCCCTGCGCGCCTGAGGCATGCCGCGAGTAATCTTATCCCCGTCGATGATATGTCACCGTACGGCGAGATAAGCGTAACCTTTGGCGCTTGGCCCTCAAGATGCAGTTCGTCTTGGGACACTAGCGGCTCAATCTCCCACTCGGTATCAACCAGACGTGGACCTGATTTTGTCCGTGGCAAGACTCAACTTCTCGTTAATTATGTAGAATAACTTGTATATCGGCCGAAATATGGAACAAGAAAGCAACTTCACTAACCAATTCGAGGTTAGGAACCTCATCAACCCAGCAGGAGCGCCTCGGTTGACAAGAGCTATCAGCAGATTGGCATACCGGCCTTCCCGCTCCATGTAGAACTTCCCATATATCTGCCTCGCCTCGTCCGTGATCAGACCGTCTGTTCTGGCGCGGTCATAGAGCTCGGTGCCGGGAAAGAGCGTCAGTGAAAACACTTGAATCGTGAAAGGTCTCTTCAACTGCATTAAGAGCTTCACCGTCTTGATCTCATCGGGTACTGTCTCGTACGGATTGTCCACGATGACATCGTAAAGCGGAAGGAGCCGGTCCCCGTAGCTGTTGATCAGGGCTGCGGCCCTCAAGAGCTCATCGTTCGTCTCGTTCCGATTGTAAATCTTGTTGATACGATCACTGCCCGTCTGAATGCCTACTTGTATGGCCGACAGGCCTGCGTCAACAAGCGCTTCGAGCTTGCTGGGCGTCAGGTTCTTTGGGCTTGACAGGCAGAACAGGGGGAAGCCGATCTTCGCCTTGTATTCTCTGGAGAACTCCTCTATTTCCTCCGTGCTACCCGCGAGAAACGAATCGTCAAAGAAGCAGATGCGATTGAGGAACTCATAGCGTTTCTTGATGTTCACGAGCTCTTCTATGATGCCGCCGACGCTGCGCCTCCTGAGGTAGTTCTTGCGACCGTAAAGCTTGATGAGCGCGCTGTTGCCACAATAGGCGCAATTGAACGGACAGCCGCGCGTCGTTATCGTCTGGTAGTTCATCTCCCCGGGCGCATGCAGGGGGCCCTTGCCAAAAAGTCGCTTCTGCAGCTTCAAGTCCGGTTTGACGAACTCCGAGGCGTCGGGATCGAAGACGTAGTACTCGGGATTATCGAAGTCCGGCGGCGGAATGCTATCGAGGTCTTGGATAAGCGGCCTGACAGGATTCTTCGTAACGCGATCACCTGTCTTCAGCCACAGATTCCGGACATCATCGAAACCGGCGCCGGCGTTGAGTCGCTGTGCTAGTTCCAGCATCGCCTCTTCGCCCTCGCCCAGAATGACGATATCCGCATGCTCAAGGCACTCGTTCGGCCTGACGGTTGGGTGTATGCCGCCCCATACGATTGGCACGTTCAGAGTCTTCCTTAGATGGGAAGTCAGCTGGATGGCGCGTTCATATAAGTTGGTCATCAACGATAGCCCGACGAGATCGACGTCCGAGCAGAGCTTCTCAACGCCCATCAGTTGAGCATCCGTGTACGGCTCGGCAAACTCCCGAACCACGCGTTTGACATAGAGATTTGGCATAAAGATCAGCTTTGTGTCGATGCCATTTGCGCGCAAATAGGCCGAGATGCTCCGGACACCGGGTGAGAATATGTCCGAGTACGGCGATATAAGTCCGACCTTCAAAACTAGCTCTCCTAAGATTAGATTTGGGTGTGACCTTAACACCCTAAGTCTATCTTGCTCAAGCGGCGATATGGCCTCAATTCTCACGACGACGCCAACCGCAAATGCCAGTGGCGTCCCTGTCCGAAACGTCAGATGAGGAACAGAAGGGCTGCCGGCGGTGTTTTACGATAAACATTGCATGACTTAACCATTTAAGAGGACAACATCATGCGAAGATTGCGCCTCCCATTGCTATCCCTTGGTCTCTTGATTGTTCTTGCCTGCAGCGCATTTTCTCAAGGTCTTTTGTTCGTGCCAGAAGAGGAAACAAAAAGGCTTCAACCACTGGTCACCAAGACGCTTCAGGTCTCCTTCGACGCCACTGAGAGTTTGGCTACCACAAAGGTCAAACAGACCTTTTACAATCCAACGAGCCGCCGCCTAGAAGGTCGATTCATATTCCCATTGCCCAAAGGGGCGGCCATATCCAACTTCGCGATGTGGGCTGGCAATAAGCGGCTCCAGGCAAGAGTCCTGCCAAAGGAACAGGCGAGGCGGATTTACGACGATATCGTCAGGAAGATGCTCGATCCTGCGCTCCTTCAGTACATGGGCAGGGGGATGTTCGAGGCAAGAGTCTTTCCCATTGAGCCCAAGTCGGAAAAGAAGATCGAGCTTGAGTACTCGTGCGTGCTCGAGGCGGAAAGCGACATAGTGGAATACAAGTTCCCTCTAAACTCAAGCCTGGTTACACAGATGCCGCTTATGAGCTTCTCGATTGTCGGAAATATCAAGTCTCGCGACCCGCTGAAGAACGTCTATAGCCCGTCGCACTCGATTGCGTTCAATCGGATTAGCGAACACGAGGCGAGCGTTAGTTACGAGGGCAGCGATCTCAAGGCCGACAGGGACTTCACGCTCTATTACACGCTCTCGAGAGACGAGATTGGTCTCTCCGTCCTGTCGCACAAGGATGGCGACGATGGCTATTTCCTGCTGCTGGCGGCGCCAAAATACGCGGCCAGCGCAAGGCGGGAGCAAGCGAAGCAGGTCGTATTTGTGCTGGACATCTCGGGCAGTATGCAAGGCAAGAAGCTGGAGCAAGCGAGGGCTGCGGCAAAGCACATAGTCTCGAATCTCGGCCCGAAGGACTACTTCAACCTCATCGCCTTCAACGATCGCGTTCGCAAGTTCAAGGACTCGCAAGTCCCGGCAAAGCCGGGTCAGATTACGCGGGCGCTTAGTTTTCTTGATGGTCTTGAGGCCGGTGGAGGAACGGACATAAATGGCTCGCTGCGCGAGGCGGTGGCGCTAACGAGAGAGGCCAACATGGCGCGGATGATCATTTTTCTCACGGACGGGCGCCCAACGGTGGGTGAGACGGAGACAGCCCGCATCATCGAGAACATCAAGATGAGCAACACATCTGGCACTAGGATATACGGCTTTGGCGTAGGCTTTGATGTCGGCGCGGACCTCATGGACGACCTAGCTCGTGAGAGCCGGGGCACGGTCTCTTACGTGCTGAAGGACGAGGACTTGGAGCGGACAATCGCCTCATTCTACAACAAGGTCTCCTATCCAGTTCTCTCGGATATATCGCTCAGGATAAGCGGCGTTAAAGCGTTCGACATCTACCCCAAGGAGGCGCCCGATCTCTTCCGCGGCAGTCAACTGGTTATGTTCGGTCGCTATACTGGCAATGGCGCGGCAAACGTGCGCTTGTCGGGAAAGGTGGGGGACACGACGAGGGAATTTTCGCGCCGCGCAAGCTTCGCCGGAACGAGCGGAGAATATAGCTTCATCCCGAGGCTTTGGGCCTTGCGGCGCGTTGGCTTTCTGCTCGATAAGATTAAACAGATTGGAGAGAACAAAGAGCTGGTTGACGAGTGCACGAGACTTGGGACCCGCTACGCCATCGTCACGCCCTATACATCGCAACTCGTGACGGAAGACGGCCCGCTTGCGGACGCGGAATTGCCGAAATGGTACGCGGAGCAGAGAAGCGCTATGCCCGCGGCGCCGCGGAGACGAGACACATCTACTTCCCTAAACAAGGAGCAATATAAGAAAACGATGGCCGCAGCGCCGTCCGCGCCCGGCTCAATGAGAAAGAGCAAGGACAAGATATTCTCTTCGATGGCGGTTCAAGAGCTGGCCGAGGCAACATCGGAGAAGTCCCAGTACACCGGCACACGCAAAGTGATCGGCAAGAAGACCTTTGTGCACAAAGATGGATGTTGGATCGACACAGCGATAGAAAGCTCCCGCCTCGAGAAACCTGACAAGGTAGTTAAGTTCTTCAGCGATGAGTATTTCAGCCTCATTGACAAAGAGGAGGAGCTCGCGGAGTATCTCTCCGCCGGCAAGTGCTTGGTTGTGCTTCACAAGGGCAAAGTAATTAAGATCGAGGCGTCAGACGGCTGAGCGATGCGACTAGATTGGCAGGGGATTCGCTTGCCTCTTGGCGAGTTCTTAGTAAGGTTGTACTGATTAACTGCCTTAAGTACACCGCAACCCGGAGGTCTGGTAATGAGATACAAATCTCTTCTTAGGACGATTCTGCTTTCCATTCTAACGGTCGTTTTCGCATCTTGCATGGCGCCCGATTGTCTGGCTGAGGAGGACGAGACTCCACCTGTGACGACGGGCCATACGGAGCCGGTGGGGAACGGCCCATCCATCACAGTGAGTTACAACTCTATCGATGAGCTGGGAACCATAGCGAGCGTTCATCTCTATTATCGATACACCGATCTTGAAGGGAGCGGGGATGACACGCTGCAAGACACCGGACTTGAGAAGGCTCAAGGGTCTGGGGTCTTTGTCTGGGAGCCTGATTTAGGAGCCGGGCACTATCATTTCTTTCTGTCTGGAACGGACGAGGCGGGCAATGTTGAGGGGACTGATGGGGAGCCGGATGCTAGTTGCCTGTTTGATCCGGCGCTTGCCCTTTCGACGCTACAGGCGCCTCCAAACGCATCGCGGGCCACAATCGGGCTGACATTCGCGATAGATGTGGGCGAGGATGGCTACGATAGCGTTGTGCTTCGGTATCGTTTTGACGAGAATCGCATCTCGGCGGATGAGGCCACTTGGGCGACGACAGCTATCATATCGAGCGCCACGTCCGGCACGCTGAATTTCACTTTTCCAGATGGAGACGGTTACTATCAGTTCCACACGAGAGCGAAAAGTGACAGCGGATATTGGGAGCCCACGCCAGACACAGCAGACGCCACAACGCTCGCCGACAGCGAAGCGCCTCGTACATCACTGAGCGCTCCTTCTCTTGTTACGACATCGGAATTCACGCTTACATTCACGGCCTCTGATGAGTACAACGTCGATTCGGTTGACGTTTACCGTTGGTATGCAGGGCACTGGTCGCTGCTTTACACGACCTTCCGCACCACTGAGGGGACGCTGGAGTTCGACACAGAGGGCATGGAGGGCGAATATAGGTTTTACTCAATCGGGAGGGACTTGGCCGGTAACGTCGAGGAGCCTCCGGCTGAAGGGTCTGAAAGCACGGTAATTGTTGACCTGATGCCTCCTGTCTCCTGGGCCTTGGTGGACCCTTATGGGACGCAATTCCCGATTGTGGTGACTTTCGGGGCCGATGATGCCGTAACGGATGTTGTGAATGTTGACATCTTTGGAGGATATGATGGCGGCGATTTGACGGACACGGGGCTTTCCGGTGTTGGCCAGAGCGGCACAATAGACTTCACCCCCGAGGTTCAGCTGGAGGGGTCTTATCAGTTCTCCACTCAGGCGATGGACGGAGTCGGCCACGTTGAGCCTATGCACCTGGGCCCAGATAGCGAGATAATAATTGACTGGACGGCGCCCGCATCAACGAGTATTGCCCCACATTATTCCACAGATTCGACGATATCGTTCTCCTTCATGTCATCTGACGCTGTGTCCGGAGTTAAATCAGTCTCCGCCTGGATCAACGTTGCCGGAGGCCCCTGGGCTGGAACTGGCTTGGCTGTGCCACCCGACGTGGGTCAGATATCGATTGATCTGTCTGGTATGGGTGAGGGGACTTACGGGCTGTGCGCCCGGGCGATGGATTACGCCGGCAACGAGGAAGGTCTCCCGGCCGTCGCGCCAGTTAGCACTATCTACGATCCAACAGCCCCCGAGTCATACGCGGCGCTTCCACCTAGTGGCCTCATCACTAATTCCACACCTGTCGAGATACCGTATTTTGGCATCGACGCATCGAGTGGCATTAGCAAAGTCAATCTGCGGTTCAGGTTTGACGGCGGCAATTGGCAGGATTCCGAACTCGAAGACGTTCCGTCGGGAGCGGGGCCGGATTACCAGGGCAGCTTCGAATTCAACCCGCCACACGGCGATGGCATCTATGAGTTTGTCGTCATCTCACAGGATGCGGCCGGCAATCGTGAGATGTCTATCGATATGCCCGAGGGAGGCGTTCTGGTGTTTGACCAGACCGCGCCGGAGTCTTCCGCATCCTTCAATGGGGACTACGCCACCCAGTTCCCGATAAGCATATCCTTTGAGGCGAGCGATCTCACATCCGGCGTGGCGAGTGTTTCGCTCTGGGCGTCATATAATGGGGAAGAGTATCTCGAGGTGGGAGTCTCCGCATCGGCAACTATCGGGACGCTCTATTGGACGCCTGGCGCCCCCGCGGATGGCACGTATCGATTTTACGCCATCGCAACGGACGCGGCCGGCAATGTCGAGCCTGCTCCGGACGATCCGGACGCCTCGGTGGTATTCGACTCTGCGGCCCCGAGGTCGTCGGCGAGCACCTCGTCCGAGTTCACGAGCCAGCTGCCGATTCAGGTTTCGTTCAGCGCGGAGGATGACACGTCGGGCGTGTTTAACGTCCAACTGTGGGTGAAGAGAAACGACGGGGAGTTTGTGTCCGCCGGTCTGGTTTCTGAAGGCGCATCCGGCATATTTGAGTACAGTCCTGCGCCGCCCAGCGACGGCAGTTATTCATTCGCGACGCGAGGGATGGACCGGGCGGGTAACCTCGAGGCAGCGACTCAGATTGCCGACAGTTCGATTATACTCGATAGGACGGCGCCCGAATCGTCATGCTCGAGCGACTCTAACCTTGTGAACTCATTTCCGCTCAGCATTGACTACGTATCTTCAGACGCCGGCAGCGGCATCCAGAACATCAAGCTCTTCTTCAGGCTCGACGGGGGCCAATGGATCGAGGCGACAACGGCTTCCGAAGCGTCAGGAACGATGCTATTCAATCCGCCGGACGCGCTCGACGGCGCCTATGAGTTTTATACAATCGCGCATGATGTGGCCGGAAATGTTGAGGACTCGAACGGAGCGGACGCATCTGTTCTGGTCGATTCTGCGCCACCGAGCTCATCCGCATCATCGCCCAAGACCGTGGCGGCAGTCCCATTCAACGTGTCGTTCACAGCAAACGACGACGGCTCGGGCCCGGCGACCACTGCGCTGTGGGCTAGCTTTAATGGCGCCGACTGGGGCCCGACTGGCCTATCCGAGAGCGGAACTGCCGGGGAGTTTGTCTTCGAAGCCCCAAACGGCGAGGGCCAATATCGGTTCTATACAATATGCGAGGACACGGCCGGCAATGTCGAGGCGCCGCCAGCGGATGCGGACGCTACAACGGTCTATCACGTGCCAGAGCCGAGTATTCAGTCTGATAGAGGCCACGTTGACTTCGGGGAGGTTTTCGTGGGGAACCAGAAGAGCGCTACCGTGATAATCTCAAACGCAGGCGACGCTGACCTTGATATCCAAGAAATATCCGTCAGCCCGGCCGTCTTCTCGGCGCATGCCGCAGCTGGGCAATTACTCCCATTTGCGCTGTCCCCGAGTGATTCATTTGAGATCGAGGTGGTTTTCTCCCCGGACAATGCGGGAGAGTTCTCGGGCGAGCTGACGGTGCATTCAAACGACCCGGACTCGGCGCGCCTCGATATAACTCTCAATGGATCGGGAACCGTGACGCGCGAATTCAGGATGGCCGTGTCCACGAATTCGGACTTGTATGAGTTTGGCGACACGCTGCAGATCGACGTTGACGTCTTGAACGCCTCCGACACTGTCACGGCGGACGTTTATCTCGTGCTGACGTTCGATCTGGGCGGGCCTGACGAGGCTTCCTTTTCTGCTACGTTAGGCGGCGATTGGGTTGATGGCATTTTGCCGTTCGCGGCCGGTTTGGGGGTTCCTTCTGGTTTCCAATTCGCCGGGACCTGGTGGTCTCATAGTCTCCCCTGCTATCTGCCGGCGCTGTCGAGATCGGGTTTATATACTCTCAGGATGGCCGCAATAGACACATATACATTTGACTTTGCATCCAACTTAGCGGTGTCCGAGTTTACGCTTGAAGGCGAGCCGTTTGTGGGCATATTCACGGACAAAGACGTCTATTCGCCCTCGGATACTAAAGCACAGATTTCTCTCGACGTCTCTCTACCGGATTACGAGATTACGGCAGATTTCTACATCTCGCTAATCGGCCCTGACGGCCAATTGTGGTTCCCAAATGGCTTTGGAGAAGACGTCGTATGGTCGCCTGATGTCGCATCGCTTGTCCCGAATGTCACGCTGCCGTCAGGATTTTCCTTTTCGACCGTGATCTTCGAATCAAGACTTCACACTAAGACTCCATTTGATAGCGCCGGCGAATATGTGCTTCTTGTCGCCTTGGTTGAGCCGAACTCGCTTGTTCCCCTCTCCGACATCGGCCAGACGCTTTTCGGTTTGCAGAAATGGTAATCACACATCGCAGCTCATTCTCGCGACCAAAGGCATCTAGGCGGAAATTAGGCCGCTCTTAAGCCGGTTTCCCCAGGTTCTTTGTGAGGAGATTCGGTCTCTTCCGCTGTTTACAGAAAGGAATTAGGGCAGATTATCTTTGGGCAATGCCCGTGAGCCTGCCGGTTGGCAAGGAAATCAGGCTGAGGAGGGCAGTGAGAATGGTTGTTTCAATTCACGAGTTTCAGGTCACAACTGAGGGCTTTACGGACGTGGTGGACATCTCTGAGCAGGTAGGTAATGCTATTGATAAGTCCGCGGTAGCAGACGGTATGGCATTAGTATCAGTTGCAGGCTCAACGGCTTCGATAACGTCAATTGAATACGAGCCGGGCGTCGTGCGGGACCTGAAGAACGCGATAGAGCGACTAGCCCCTTCGAATATCAAATATGAGCACGATGCGAGGTGGGGCGATGGCAATGGCTTTGCCCACGTAAGGGCGGCCATGCTGGGCTCATCATTCTCTGTGCCGGTTCACAGGGGCCGGGCTGTGCTCGGGACTTGGCAGCAGATAGTCTTACTCGACTTTGATAACAAGCGCCGGAGACGGAGCATTTACGTTCAAATAATAGGTGAATAGCGACTAATGGCCTTCGAGGCCTCTAATACAGACGGACGAAATTGATGAGCACCATGAGAGACCATAACGGCCGTACGGGCGATTCCGAGGACATTCTCCGAACCTATCTCAACGAGATATCAAGGACTCCTCTATTAAGCAGGGAAGAGGAGATTGAGCTCGGCGAGCGGGCCCGGTTGGGAGACGAGGAGGCTCATAATCGCCTCGTCAAGGCCAATCTGCGCTTCGTTGTCTCGATTGCGAAGAAGTACATTGCCAGCGGCGTGCCGCTTCTAGATCTGATCAACGAGGGCAATATCGGTCTCATCGAGGCTGCCAGGCGGTTCGATCCCCAAAAGGCCAATAGATTCATTACATACGCTAAATGGTGGATACAACAGGCGATAAGATCCGCTGTCTTTGCCCAGACAGGAATAGTCCGACTGCCCGCCAAGCAGCGGCTGCGGCTTTCCGCAATTGATAGGGCTTACGAGAAACTGCGGAACGAGCACGACGGGCCTCCGCTGATACGGGAAGTGGCTGATGAGGTCGGACTCTCTGAGACCGAGGTGGAGGCGCTTCAACGCGCCTCATCAACCGCGATCTCTATCGCATCTGACGGTGATCGAGGCGCGGAGATCCTCGGCGGAAGAACGGAGGAGAGCGGGGAGTTTGGTGAGACGGATATCGAGCGCCTATTGATGCTCAAGAGCTTAAGAGACCACGTCAGCGATATGATGGAGCTCTTAAATGCGCAAGAAAAAGAGATGATGACGCTTAGATTCGGCCTCAATGACGACGTCAAGCGGAGTCTGGAGAGCGTTGGCCGAAAGATGGGACTTAGCCGAGAGCGGGTGAGGCAGATCGAGAAGGCCGCCATGAGAAAGATACGCGGCTCTGCCAAGACCAAAGAACTCGCCGTCGCCCTGAACTAGGAAAGCGACCCGCATAGTGCAAGGGATTAATCCCCTTGAAACCCCTAATTCCTCCTATTCACTTGCCCAGCACCTCGTGGTAGATGCCGAGCGTCTTTCGGGCCGTCTCTCGCCAGGAGAACGACTTGGCCCTGGCTAGCCCCTCTATCCTAAGGGATTCGCGCTTCTCGCTGTCTGTCAGAACAGAGATGATCGCATCCGCCATCTCTTGGGGACTCTCAGGATCAAAAAACTCTCCGGCCCGTCCGATCACCTCGACAAGCACGGGGATATTTGAGGCGCAGACTGGGACTCCAGATGCCATCGCCTCAACCGGCGGCAGACCAAAGCCCTCGTAGAGCGATGGAAAGACGAATAGGTCTGCGCCGCTATATAGCGTGGGCAGTTTGCCGTGCTCTATCGCCCCCAGGAACCGAATGGCGCGCTCAAGACCCATATCGCAGGCCTTCTGCCTCAACAAGGCGCCTTGCTCGGAATGATCGCCTGCAATCACGAGGCAATGCTCCAGGGGCTCACGCTTTTTGATGATGGCGAAGGCGTCAATTAGTCGGTCGATGTTCTTGTGCTGCCGCAAGCTGCCAACATGCAGAATGTAGGGCTGCTCCAACGCATAGTCCCTCGCTAGGCAGTCAAGCGCTTGCTCCTTATTTTGGGGCCTAAATATGGGCGCAACACCGTTTGACACAACCGATACCCTCTCCGGGGCGATCTTTAGGCGTTCGACGATTTCTTTCTTGCTCGACTCGGAGGCTGTGATTATCCGATCGGCTACCTTTGAGGCCAATCGCAGCATCGCTTTTGCATAGATAAGCCCGGACCTTCTTGAGCGCATGAACTGTGGATAAACAAGATGATTGATGTCGTGAATTGAGATGACGAAGCGACAGGGCTTCAAAGGGGACGAGGGATAATGCAGCCAGTGAAGGAGATCGAGCCGGAGCCTCTTCGCTTTGAGGGGCAGGCTGAGTAGCCCTTTGAGTGAATACTCGCCCGAATGCTCTCGAACCGTCGCGAAGTTATCACCCAGACCGGGAATGACCGCCGGGTCGCCAAACGTGAAATACTCCGAGGCATCGTCGAGCGCGGCGAGGTTTTCAATCAATCTTGCCGTTATCGTTCCGATGCCGTAGTCGAGTATCTTCCTGCAGTCAATCCCGATTCGAGCGCACATAAAAAACTCAGCTCCCGTCAAGTTCACTAAATCTCTAAGTATGAGAATACCGCAAAAGCCTCATATATGAATAGCGCTTGCCCGGGCCGGGAGAATCAGACTTCCGCAGCATACGCTCAATCTGATTTTTCGGGTCTTCGAATGCACTTGACTGGCGGCGTGAACGCTGTAAACTGCCACTTGGGGCAGACGAAGAGTACATGGCTCAGCTTGAGAGGCACAGATGAAGATCACGCTGGTGTTACCCGACGTAGGGCAGAGAGTGATGAGTGGGACGGGCCGTCTGTTCCGGCCAATAATCGTTCGGCACCAGAGGATAGGGCCGCTCCTGATTGCCTCCGCCCTTGAGCAGCGCGGTCATCGGGTTCAGGTAATCGATGCCGAGGCGCAGGAGCTTGACGATCGAGGTCTTGTGCGGGAGCTTTCGGATTTTGGCCCTGACCTTTTGGGCATCCACGCGAACCTAATGGTCTTCCGGCACGCCTTGAGGTCTGCCCGGGCGATGAAACTGGCATTCCCAAGGCTTCCGATTATTGTTGGCGGGCCGGCTGTAACAAGCCTGCCTGACGCGGTCATGAGCCATCCGGCCTTTGACTTCGGCGTGGTTGGAGAGGGCGAGCGGACGATTGTGGAGTTGGTTGATGTGCTAGGTGCAGGTCATGTCCCGGCCAACGTAAAGGGAATCGTCTTTCGGGATGGAGAGACTGTTATCGCGACGCCGCCTCGCGAGCCAGAACAGAACCTAGACCTGCTTCCGATGCCTGCTAGACATCATGTCAGGTTCGATCTGTACCGGGACGTGATACTGGGCAAACGGCGCTTCGCAAACGTGCTATGCAACCGGGGATGCCCATATCATTGCTTATTCTGCGACCCTAAGAACAAGCTCGGCCAGAAGCCGCGATTTCGTTCCGTCGAATCAATCGTCGATGAGCTCACGTGCCTGAAGCGGGACTTCGGCGTCGAGAACATATTTTTCAACGACGACACTTTCACTCTCAACCGGACGCAGGTACTTGGGCTTTGCGAGAGGATGCTCAGGGACAGATTAGGCATTGCCTGGTCGTGCAGAACAAGGGTCAATCTTGTTGACTTTGAGCTATTGTCAATGATGCACAAAGCAGGCTGCCAGAGGATTGATTTCGGCGTAGAATCCGGGGATGATGCCGTCCTCAAAGCACTGCGCAAAGGGATCACTGTCGAGCAGACCATCGAGGCGTTCGAGGCGTGCGGGCGCGCCGGAATAGATACGCTGGCTTTCTTAATGATCGGCGGCCCTGCTGAGACTAGGGAGACCGCCAAACGCACTCTCCGGCTCGCCGCGAGAATCAATCCGACATACGTTGCTCCAGCACAGTGCCGGATATTTCCGCCCGGGACGGAGCTCGTCCGCATTGCCGCGGAACGTGGCCTGATATCCTCCGACCACTGGGAGCGCTACATAAGAGACGAAGTGGGCGAAGTGGCTCCTCCTTTCACCACGCCACAGATGAGCAGGCGACTGGGCCGAAAATACTCGGCGAGGCTTCACCTAGTGAACCTTCTGTGGCCAGTCCGAAACCCTGGCGCAATGCTCAGCGGCAACCCCGTCTCTAACTTGAGAAGGCGACTCCGTGTGGACATGCAGATACTATTGATGGCAGTTGCCCGTCGGCGCGTGACGATCTGAGCCTTGACAGCCTCGCGCGGTCGTCAAAGGGCCATTTGTCATACCTGGCGGCAGCTGGAGCAACGGGCAAAGAGCTGCGCTCGGTGAATCGCAACAATAACAATGACATTTGAAGAGGCCGTCTGTTTAACATAAGAGAAGAAGAAGTTGACAGAGCAGCCCAATATGCCTAGATTCGAC